>JAJDEH010000109.1 GCA_029259935.1 Planctomycetota bacterium | reverse complement strand
ACGCCGGCGGCGATCACCAAAGCGATGGCCAGAGCCTGGCCCCAGATGCCAATCAAATCGCGCAGCAGCTTTCGGTTCAGTGAACTCATCGCTCCATCACCAACTCACATCCCGTGCGCTGATCCTCGTTTCGTTACGATGCACGCTCGCCACGCGGCCATCGGAAAGGGAAATCACGCGATCGGCCACGTCGGCGATCATGGCGTTATGGGTGATCACCGCCGTGGTCGTGCCGAATTCTCGGTTGATCTTCTCGATCACTTCCAACACGATCACTCCGGTGGCCGCGTCCAGTGCCCCGGTCGGTTCGTCACACAGCAGGACCGCGGGCCGCTTGGCAATCGCCCGGGCAATGGCGATCCGCTGTTGCTCGCCGCCCGACAACTGTGATGGAAAATGATTTAGTCGCGCGGAGAGCCCGACCAAATCCAAAGCCTCTTCGGCCCGCATTGGATTGTTGGAGATTTCGGTAATCAGTTTGACGTTTTCCAGAGCCGTCAGACTGGGCATCAGGTTGTAAAACTGAAACACAAAGCCGACATGTTCGCGCCGATACCTGGTGAGCGCCGAATCGTCGTACGCGGTTAGATCGTGATCTAGATATCGAACCGTCCCGCTGCTGGGAACGTCCAGCCCGCCGAGTATGTTCAGCAACGTGGACTTGCCGCTGCCGGACGGCCCCAACAGCACGACGAATTCGCTTTCGTATAGGTCCAAATCCACGCCCCGCAGCGCATGAACTTCCACCTCGCCCATGTGATAGGTCTTCGTGATATCGCGGGCTTGAAAGACGGCGGCCGATTCGTCGTGATGGGACCCTTTGCCCGGTTCATCTTTGAGCGAGGAGTTCATGAAAAAAGCGCTTCGGGTAAGCGGGGCGATAATCCACCCAATTCTACCCGTCGAAGTAAACGCCACAAAGGCTTCGACGGGGCCCGGTGGCCAGAATTCGGGGCAGGACAAGAATCAAAGATCATGCCGAGACAGGCAGGTATTCGGCTCTGGCCGAGGTGACTCGTCTTGCCGCGCTAGCATGGGCGAAGCTGTTGGATGTCTTTGGCTATTCGCTTCGGGCGACCGGGTCTTGGCGTTTTTGTCGATCCGCCGATTCGTCGACAAGCCGATTCTGGCGGGCGCTTGTTGGCTTCTCTTTTTGCTTGCGGAACGTGACAGCTCGGAAGCCCCACACCACGGAGAAGGCGAGCAGCCCCAACGCCGCCGGGGTGGTCAGGGTATAGAAGGATTCGCTGAGCGCCAGCATGACGATGCCAATAAGGGCTGCCGCGAAGGCAATTGCCAATCGATCCTTGGCGACGACCCGGCCTCGTTTCTTATCGCTGACGCTGATGGCGGAGCGAGCCGAGTTGTTCGCCAACTCTCTCATCGCCGCAAGGTTCGACGTCTCCTCCGGTGCGGAACGGCGGGGCACGAATTGGTCGGGACGCAACTTGTCGTCTTCGATCTCGGCATCTCCGAATCCGTTGGCGACGAGTGGATTCTGATCCGCGGCGAGCGAGGGCTGCTCGACAGGCGTTTCCTCGCGCGGCACCGGCACATACCCATCGTCATCTCCACGAACTCTCTTGAGCAAATGGGACATATACTCTTCGATCGATGCATCATCCGCGTCTTCCGCGCTTGACGAGTCGCCGGTCGGCTCGGAACCGGCCGGGTTCCAAGCAGGTGACTCTTGGTCGACCTGCTGGCTCGCCTGTGAATCGTCGCTCGGCGTCGCACCAACGCCGATGGCGGCATCGGCATCGACGGCATGCCCCATGCGAGCCAAAATCTCGGCGGTACTTTGCGGGGCCGAGTCTTCGGCGCTCCTAAATGCAATATCGTCGGGTTCCTCGGAAGCCGAGAACGGATTCTCGTCGTCAAGGTTGGCCCGGGATGCAAGCTGGTCGACGGACCACGGCACGGTAGCATTGGGTCCGGCACCAGATCCGGCGTCGGGCCCAGAGTCGATATGGGAATCCGTGGGGTCGTCTTGTTCCGTTGATGCATCGCGCTGGTGGTTACTGTCTGCTTGGCCATCGGACTCCAGACTGGCGACGGGATCATCGATCCCATCCGATGAATTTTCCGCGATGGAGTTCGCGGCATTGAGCTGGGCCTCGCGAGTTTCGTAATGAGCGGCTAATTCTTGATCCCGCTGAACGAGTTCATCGCGCATTTCGACCAGTTGTTGCTCCGCTTCCTCTCGCTGCCGCGCCCAATCCATCTTCGTTTGGCTGAACTCGTCGCGATCGCGGGCAAGTTGCTGGCTGGCCTCGTCAAGCTGATTCGCCCGATCATCCAGAACCGCCTCGGCTCGCTTGAGGTCCGATCCAAGGGACTCCGCCTGGGTTTGGAGCTGTTCCTGTTCGCGCTCCTTGTCCGCCAGCCGTTCGCGCAGTTGGTCGGCGTCTTCTCGCAGTTGGACGGCTTCGTCACGCAGTTGGTCGGCTTCGTCGCGGCCAGCCGTGGCTTCATTCCGCGACGTCTCCAACTGCTGCTCTAGTTCGAGGTTCCTCTCGGCGACGTGCCTGAGTTCCTCGAGTTCTGATTGGAGCAGTTCTCGTGCGGCCTGCCAAGCAGCGGAATCGTCAGCCACGGACGGTTCTGCCTTGGACGGAAACTCATCGGCTTCATCCCCGGCGTCCTGGTCCTGTCGCAGTTCCGCCTGCAGTTGTTCGCGATCTTGCTGCCACTGTTCTCGCTCGGCCTGAAAATTCTGATGTTGCTTGGAAAGTTGTTCTTTCAACCGCAGTTGCGCTTCTTGCAGCGCCACCCGTTCCTCCTCGGCCTGGGCACCGTCCACGCCATCCGGCGGCGCGGCGGACTGACTCGCTTGCTCGCGAAGCTCCGCCAACTCTTCTTGAAGTTGCGTTCTTTCCGCATTCCATGCATTCCGTTCTTGTTCCTGTTCGTCGCTTAGCTGCTCAAGCTGCCCATTCAGTTGGCGGTTAACCTCTTTCCATGGCGAATCGTGGCCCATCCCCTCGGTCTGTTGCAATTCATCCTCTTGCAATTCACCCTCTTGCAATTCATCGAGCGCTTCCGCCGCGAACTCTGCTGCCTGAAACTGATCGTAGAGATTGCCACCACCGGCGTATCGCCGTTCGCGCGGCTCAAGCGTTCGCGGACTCTCAGATGGTGCGGCATGCCCGTGCGGCGGCGGGCCCGGCTTGCCGCCCGAGGGACGTTCGACCACTTCCAATTCAATGCACCCGATCGAAATGCAATCACCAGCGCACAGGTCTGCCTCGGCAAAGGCTTCCCCGTTGAGCCGCGTTTTGGAAGAGCAGCTCCGTATGACGACGCGTCTTGGGCCTCGAAGAATGAGGCAATGCAGTGCATCGATGCCTGGACCACAAAGACGGAGGGTGCAACCGGCCCCTGATCCGATGGAGCACTTGACAGCACTCAAGCGAACCACCTTACCGTCGTGTTCGGTACCGCGAATGCGGAGTACGAGGTCGTGACCGGTTTTCTTAACCGGTGCTGTCACTTCGTTGGTAGTAATCCCCATCGTATCTTCCAGCTTCGCCATGGTTAGTCAACGTAAGTTGCACTCATCAAAAGGGATGTAGCTTATTCGAAGACCCTGGTCAAAATCGTGCCCCCGAACGCCAGGGGAGTACCCCGAGTGCGATTAGGCAATTGTTGCCGGATTTGTCGAAAGAACGGCTGCATCCGAGCGCCGATTTTGCCGATTATCGGAAAGCGACAAGTCATGCGGAACAAATCGACCTCGGTCTGCTAGCCATGGATGGCTACGAATTAGCATGCCGAAAGTGTCCCTTGACAAATTTGCAGGCTCGCGGCGCGCGGTGTGATTTTGGCCGCGAAACTGACAAAATACGCTGAAAACAAAGGGTTTTGTGCCTCACTGCATACCACCTTAACGGGTGGATTGTAGCGGTGGTTTTGATAGTCAGCTATCGCCTAGGCGCGTACTATTTCGTGTGCCGCCAAATGGCGATCCTTGGCTGGTTCGATAGGCGGTATCAAACGCTGATCGGAACAATTCGTACTTATCTTTTTTTGAACATTCAATTGACGCGAACCAAATCACGTCTAAGGTTTTCTCATCTAGCATCCATTGAATGTCAGAGGCGATAAAACTTATGGCTCGAAAAGACGCAATTAAGAACCTCAAGGAAGTCCTGATTCGACGTCGGGACGCCCTCCGCAAGGCCCTGGCCGGCGACCTAAGCGTATTGAAGGAACTGAAGGAACAATCAGGTGGCGACGTCGTGGATGCCGCCCTTGATTCCGCTCAGGACGAAATCAGTTCGCAGTTGGCCGAAGTCGAAAGCCGGGAATTGGCTTACATCGAAAATGCTCTCGAACGCATCCGCGAAGGGGGCTACGGCATGTGCGAGGCATGTGAAGTTAACATCCCGTTGGCCCGTCTGCAGGCGTTGCCCTACGCGACGCTCTGTATTGGGTGCCAGCGGGAAGCGGAAAAGAACGGCGACGCTCCCGGGGCCAATCCGGATTGGTCGAAGCTGATCGACACCAGCGCCCTGGATACCGACGTCAAGCTGTCCGATATCGAGTTGGATGTGTCCTAATCCGCGAAATGCGGATCATGGGATCACATTCAGCCAAAGCAATGCACTGGCGGAACTGACCTCGGGGGGGCGTCAGATTCGCCGGTGTTTTTTGTTGCTTTCGCTGGCTGCCGCGCGGCAGGTTAAATAGCGAAGTATGTTTGTTTCTGGGTGCGGCAACCGCGCAACGGATTTGTAATTGCAGCCTTTCTTTGCTAGACAAGCTAGGTGAGAATGGAAGGTTGGCCAAGCCGCGAAGTATTAGCAAAGTCCAGGAGCGAAGATTCATGTTCGGTTCGCTAAATTGCAAGTCAATTCTGGGTCTGGGGCTCGCCGCTTCTCTCTTGCTATCTCTGCCGAGATTTGTGCCGGCCCAGGAAAACGAGCGCGACGCCCTGTACGCGGAACTAGCCCGCGAAGCCGCCGCCCTGGAACGATATACGAACCTGTTGAAAAACGTCATTCGCGTCGTGAAGCCCACCGTGCTGCACATCGAAGCGAAGCGTCGTGAGACCGACAAATTCAATCGCACTCGCGAAGTCGAAGAGGCCGGCGCGGGCGTGATTCTTCGATATGGTGACAAGTTTTACGGCGTCACCAATCGGCACGTCATCAAGAACACGCCGAATGCGAAAATCGATATTAAATTGGCCGACGGGCGCGTGATCCATCCGGTGAGTGTCGTGTCCGATCCGGGGACGGACGTGGCCGTTCTTGAATTATCGGCCGCGCGGCTGATTCCCGCCAAAATCGGAGACAGCGACAAGCTGGAAATGGGGGATTTCGTCGTCGCCGTGGGGAGCCCGTTTGGCCTCAACCATTCGGTCACTTACGGAATTATTAGCGCCCGAGGGCGACGCGATCTCGAACTGGGCGAAGAGGGCGTCAAATATCAAGACTTCTTTCAAACGGATGCCGCGATCAATCCCGGCAACAGCGGCGGACCGCTGATGAATCTGCGCGGGGAATTGGTTGGCATCAACACGGCCATTGCCAGCAATTCAGGTGGCAACGAAGGAATCGGGTTCACGATTCCCATTAACATGGTGAGCGTGGTCGTTCGCCAGTTGATCGAACACGGCCATGTGGTTCGCGCTTTCTTGGGTGTCAATTTAGATTCCAAGTACACGGCGGAAATGGCTGCCAGCTTGGGACTGCCAACTGCCGACGGTGCTCGTGTTTCCGGCGTGACGCCAAATTCGCCGGCGCAAGAGGCGAGCCTTGAGGTGGGGGATGTTATTCTCACATTTAACGGCATCGAGATTGAAGACGACAACGATCTGGTGAACCGCGTCAGCCTGACGCCCGTCGGAACCGATGTGCCGATGATCGTGTTTCGCGGCGGGAAGCAGATGACCATCAACGTCAAGTTGCGCGATCGAAAGACCTTTGAACGTCGCTAGTTTTCTGTCGACACCCTAGCAGTGGTCCGGACCGCGCAGTAGGCGGGACCGAGGAGCGGAGCGCCGAAGTTCCGGCGTTCACGATTTCAAAGAAAACCACGGACTGCCGGAGCATCGCTTCGCTTGTTCCGGCCTACACTTTTTTCCAATAGGTTGTTCGGCAAACAATGGTTCAGCGGGGCGCTAACGGGGCGTGACCCCGCTGTCGTCGCCCGTTGGCCACCATTGATCCAGAAGCCTGGTCATGTTCTCGATTCGGCTTGCATGAACTGGCGAGTCCGCAAGATTCGACCGCTCCTCGGGATCGACCTGGAGGTCATAGAGGGCCAGCGGCAGTTGCGGCGATGCGGGGCCGGGAACGATTAACTTAAAGCGGCGGCCCTCTCGGACCCAGCGTCCACGAACGTGACGCGACGGCTGTCCCAGCACCACCGCGTCATTCGGATAGATCGCCCCAAACACCGGGCGCTGGACGAGTTCCTTTCTTCCCATTGCTGAAGGCGTCAGGTCGCGGCCGCGCATTCTTGATGTGACTTCACGAGGCAAGCCAACCGCCGCGAGAACGGTCGGAACCAAGTCAATTGTATGCACCAATTGAAGATGTTCCGCCGGTTGGATGCGGCCCTGCCAGCAAAGCAGAATGGGTGTCCGCAGCCCGTCTTCAAATTGTGAGAGCTTGGATCGGCGATTGTGACGCGGGCGGCCGTCGGGATCAGGCCGAAAGCCGTTGTCCGAGGCGAACACAATCAGCGTGTTGTCCAACAGTGACTTGCGCCGAAGATATTCCAGCAGTTCGCCAACGGTCTCGTCGAACCGGGCAATCTCCGCATAGTAAGGTAACAGGTTGTCGGGAACATTCTTCGCGTCGTACAAATGCCGAAACCGGGCCGGCGCGTCGAAGGGAGTGTGTGGCAGGAAGGGCGCGTAGGACACAAAAAACGGCCGCCGTCCGGCGTGCTTGTCCACAAAGTCATGGATCGGCTGCATCGTTTCTCGTCCGATGACTAGACCGGCGTCGCCGTTCCCGTGGGCCACTGGCTGGCCGTTCTCCTGCAGGCGCGTGCCGGTGATTGGACTCAGCCGTTTGGCGGGACGGCCTAGCGTCATCCCGTGTGTAAATCCGGCCGTTCGATAATCACCTTCCCAGTGCTTTCCCGTTTGCAGGCAAGCATATCCGTGACGGGCAAGGATGCGCGGCAAGGTCGGCACGTTGCGAATCAGGTAGTCCGCCTTGGCCCGCGTCGCGTGATACTGTTCGGCGGACATCTTCCGCATCTCTTTCAGACCCGGCGGCGGATGATTGAAGTGGATCCCATGCTGGTGCGGATATAAACCGGTGAGCAGCGTTGCCAGCGACGGCCGACAGACGCTCATCGGAACATAACCATTGGGATAGCGGGCAGACTGTTTCGCCAATCGGTCGAGGTTCGGCGTATGAACCAGATCGTTCTCCATGAATCCGAAATCACGGTAGGACTGGTCGTCCGCCAGAATCATGACAATGTTCGGTCGCTGCGTTTCGTCCTGGCGGGTCACTGCAACGAGCCGCGTGCCGGACCCCAAAAGAAACGCCAGCATCAGCAGCGCCGGCACCCAAGTCACTGCTGGCCGGGGCAGCAACCCGCTGCTTGCAGTCCTGATCATGACGCTGGCAGAGTGCGATTGCTGGCTAGAACGAATTCTAGTAACTTCCCGGCGCTGCATTCGATGGCACGGGTAGAGTAATCGGATCAATTTCATATCCCCCACTTGGTTGGACTCGAAATGGCTGAGCATAATCAACATGGCTGAGCATAATCAACGCGGTCGCCGCCGGCCACGCAGAAAGACAAGGCTCCGTGTTCGTCTCATCGCGACCACGGTCTACGTGCTGCTGTTGGCGGGAATGGTCGAGTTTGGCGCGCGGGGTTTTCTGGCGTATTTCGAAAACGTCCGCAGCGTCTCGCCGAGTACGTTGGATGACTATGAAGTGGCCAATCCCGCCGCGACCGGATCCTGGCAACTCAAGAACGGATTCCAAGCCACGCTCGATCAGGCCATCGCCGGCAAGCAACGCACGGGCAAGGTACTGGGCGTTTCTTACTTGAAGACACGTGCCCGGCATTTGGACGTCGCGCCGGACGACGTGATCTTGCAAATCAATTCCAGCGGATTCGTGGGGCCTGAACTGGATGAAACGAGAACGCGTCGGAGAGTTCTTTGCCTGGGTGATTCTTGCACCTTTGGGTCGCTGTTCAATCAGCACTGTTACAGCCGCGTCATGGAGCGAGAGTTCGCGCAACTTGGCCATGAAATCGAAGTCGTCAACGGAGGCGTGGAGGGGTATTCGCCGCGCCACGTGCTGCAACGAATCGACCAGTTTAAAGCACTGCAGCCCGACGTGACCACGATCTATCTGGGATGGAATGCGCTCTACAGCGATAAGGAACTTGCGGTTGTCGTGGGCGGCGTGAAGTACCGATTCGCGACCCTGCTGCTGGCCTCGAAGGCATGGAATAAAGTTGGCTCCTGGGGCTCAGGCCAGCAGCAAGACGCCATGCAGCAGTACGCCAAGCAGAAAGAATCCAGTGGCGACTCAGCGCTTTTCGCGGCGTTGGAACGGCATTCGTTTTCGTCCATTCTCTCCGATGTCGAACAGATCGTGGACGAAATGCAGTCGGTTGGCAGCCGAGTGGTTTTGCTGACCCTGCCGGCGCTGTTCGTTCCGGATGAAGTGCCCAGCAGCGAAGCATTGTCCGCGGGCCATCTTCCGCACTTTACGAACGATCCGCGAGTCGTGGCCAAGATCGTGGCGGTTTACAATCGCCGCTTGCGCGACATGGCCGCCAAGCGCGGCTTGCAAGTTGTCGACCTCGAAACGTGGGGCAAATCGAACTTGCAGCCTCGCGAGCAGTTCTTCTTCGATACTTGCCACCTCTTTGAAGAAGGCCAACAGATGCTGGGCCAAAAAATTGCCCGCGATCTGGTCGGCGACGGCCCCATCCGGCAAGCGGCAAACCGTGACCAAACGGTATCGCGCTAAAGCGGCAACCGCGCGCCGGCCACGTAAACGGCGCGGCGATCTTCGGCGTGGCGCGGCCGTCCTCCAAGCGATTGGCAACGTCGGCCGCCACTCCTGTAGTTGGATTTGAGCGAAAATCCCGCCGAATCATCGCTTGAATGGCCCTAATCCGACCTTCGGAGCTTTTCGAATGAAGGATACGTCCAAGGATTGCTGGAGACAACGGCTCCGGTCGCTTAAACTAGGTTAGTGGATGGTGGAATGTTGTTGCATTTGAGTCAAGTTTCAGTGACCAACGGGAGCGGGTCATTGAGTCCGAGCGATAGCTCGTATTGGTCTGAGGCACTGCCTCGCTAGAAGTTGGTCGACTTGTAAGCTGGTTCCAGCGTGATTCGAGTAGGTCGGCCAGAATGGATAGGCGGATGCGTATCGAAATTCTCGTCTTCGAGGTTCATGGTCAACAATTCGGGCTCCGCTCGGAAGATGTCTTGGAGGTTTTGCGCGCGGCGACTCTCACGCCCATGCCGAACGTACCTCGCGCGATCGAGGGGCTTCTAAATTTGCGGGGACGCGCCGTGCCGGTACTCAACACACGTGCGATGTTCGGATTTCCTGAACAGGCGATGCGTCATTCAGATCATCTGGTACTGCTGCGGTCGGGCGACCAACCGGTCGCGCTGCGAGTCGATCGCGCGCTGGATCTGATCGCGCTGGAAGTTGAGATGCCCGAGGCGTCGGAGCCCAAGGGTTCCGCCTCGTATTTCGTGGACCTCGTCGTCAACACGGCGGACGGCATGGTTCACGTACTCGATTCAACCCAGTTGTTGTCTGAAAATGAAATATCGTCCGTCGTCGGGCTGTTGGCGGACCGTTCCGCAACCGAGGTGGCGTCGTGACCCAGTCGTCGTCGAATGATTCCGGCTATGAAGCGGTCCTGCGCTTGCTGGCCGCGCGCACTGGATTGGCGTTCCGGGCGAATCAGCGCGATGCGACGATGCAAGGTATCGAACGAACCATGGACCGGTTGGACGTAAGCAACATGCACCGGTTTGCGCGGCTATTGGAACACGATACTGCCGCGCTGGACGATTTGATCGTCGAGCTGACAGTCGGCGAGACTTATTTCTTTCGCGAGCCCGCGCAATTCGAGCAAATTCGCGGAACGATCTTTCCCGAAATTCGGCGGCGGCGCGGCGTGGCGCACACGCTTCGCATTTGGAGCGCGGGCTGTGCCTCGGGAGAGGAACCGTATTCGCTCGCGATCCTCTGCGACCAGGAGGGCTTGGGGCCATTGGCTCACATCCTGGCAACGGACATTTCTTCGGACGCGCTGGCGAAGGCGCGCGAAGGATCCTATCGAAAATGGTCGCTGCGCGGCGAGAGCATGGCCGCGGCCAAGGACTTTCTCACGTTGCAAGACGACCGCTATCAGCTTCACGCGCGAATTTGCAAGCAGGTTCAATTCGAGTTCTTGAATCTGGCACTCGACGTTTATCCATCCCATGTGACGGGCACGATGAACATGGATTTAATTCTGTGTCGCAATGTACTCATCTATTTGGGAACGAAAGCAATCGGTGACGTAGCTCGCCGGCTGTACGATTCCTTAGCCGACGGCGGCTGGCTGATCACCGCCTCTGGAGATCCGCCTTTGGACGATTATGCAAATTTCGAGACGGTGGTTACGAACAGCGGGCTGTTTTACCGTCGCCCGCTGATCGAGAAAGATGTGAAAGAAACGTTACCGCGGATCGGTCAGAACCTACCGTCCACGATCAGCCCAGAACGTAGCTCGCCGCGATCAACGATGAAGTCACCCGTCAGGCAAGCCAATCCGGCGCTCGGCTCGCGGTTACCTGAAGTGACACTTCGCGTGGATGCACTCGCGGAAGCGGCAAGATTGCTGGAGCAAGGCTACTACGGCCGGGCGGCCGAAGTGACCGAGCCGTGGCTGACGGAAGTCGAGGCTTGTGTATTGCATGTCAAGGCGGTCGCGAATATCGATACCCGGCGGGCCGTGCAAAAAGGCGAGGAAGCGGCGAAGCTTCATCCACTCTCGCCCGAGTTGCACTATCTGCACGCGGTTCTCCTGCTGGAAGTGAACCAAGACACCGAGGCCGCCGACGCAGCGCGGCGCGCCATTTTCCTTGACCGGCGTTTGGCGATTGCCCACTTTACCTTGGGATCT
The DNA here is from genome assembly GCA_029259935.1 of Planctomycetota bacterium. The sequence goes on along the minus strand of JAJDEH010000109.1, from coordinate 84,308 downwards.
ATTTTGCAGCGACGAGGAAACTTGGACGAAGCCCGTCGTCACTTTCGAAATGCCCGGGACTTGTGCCAGCTAGTTTTACCGGACGAAATCGTGCCCTACTCTGAAGGCGAAACGGCGGGACGACTCGCCGCCGCGGCCGTGGTTCAGTTGGCGGCCATCGACGCCGCGCTGGGGAGACACGAATGAGCGATTCCGCGAATTCACCATCAACGGGAATCAACTGGGAAGAACTCAAACAGCGGTTATCGCGCGCCCAACAAGCGCTGACGGCCGCCGAGCAGCTTTCGCCCGAGCAAGCCAAGGCGGTTATGGATGAACGCGCCGCGGCATTGGCTCGCGTGCCGGATCCGACGCCCAACACCAGTCAGGTTTTAGAAGTGGTCGCGCTGCGATTGGGAACCGAGCCGCTGGCCATCGAAACTCGATTCGTGCGAGAAGTCATTCGGCCAGAAAAGTTGACTCCGCTGCCCGGCGGGCCGGACTTCCTGGCGGGGCTCACCAATCTGCGGGGCGAAGTGCTGGCCGTGATCAATCTTGCCGTTCTGCTTGAAATTGGCCGCGACCAAATCTCCAACCGGCCGCAAGTATTGGTGCTGGGAGATGATCGTGTCGAATTTGGCGTGATTGCCGACGCCATCGAGGAAGTTCGCCTGCTGGGAATCGATGAAATCCTCGACACGCCTGGCTCGGTGGCCGGAGTAAGTCGCGAATATCTGCGTGGAGTGACCAAGGACGCGCTGCTGGTGTTGGATGGCGAGACATTGCTCAAGGACCCGAGATTGTACATCGACGAAACGGACGGCTGATTTGAACTAGAATTAGACATGGCACCCGTGCCTCACACAACGAAGATCAACACGAGAAACTAGCGTGAACCTCAAACAACTCCTTGAAAGACTGTCGTTGCGTTGGCATATCTCTCTTCTCACGGCGATCGTGATGTTCGTGTCGCTGGGAATTATGGGCTACTTTTCGTACAACCAATGCCAACAGGTGCTTGAGCGGGCAGTGGATGAATCGGTTGCCCAGCGCTCGCTCGCGGAATTAGCACCCAGATTGGCGGGCGTCGGCGCGCTGGTACTCATCGTTGGCGTGGGCGTTACGTTTTTTGCGTCCGTCGTGCTGATTTCTTCCTTGCGGAAACTCACCCTCACTGCCGATCAGATCGCGGGCGGCGACCTCGACGTCGAGTTTCCCGAAGTTCGGCAGATTGGCGAGGTGGGAACCCTCGAAACTTCGATTCGCTTGATGACGGAGAATCTGCGTCAGACCATTAATGACGTGAAGGCGCAGGAAGAGAGAACGCGCGCGATTTTTGATTCGACGGCCGACGCGATCGTCACGCTAGACCATGAAGGCAACGTCCTTTCGTGCAACGCGGCCGTGGAAAAAATGTTTGGTTTTACCGGCCGGGACCTCATCGGCCAGAAGGCCTCCAGGCTGGCTTCCGCGTTGTACGACGAGGACGCCAACTACGACAACGGTGATTTGGCGCCGGGCGAGGTGCGTGTCGCCGGGCCCGAGTCGGAGGTGACGGCCAAACAGCGCGACGGAACGAAGTTTCCCGTGGCAATGCGCGTGACCGAAATGAACCACCTGGGTGAAAAGCTGTTCATCTCGACCATGCAAGACATCACGGCTCGCAAAACAGCCGAACAAGAGCGCGGCAAGCTGTTTGAAGCTATCCGCGACGCCGTGCAGCGGCTGGCCGGTGCGAGTCAAGAGATCCTCGCCACCACGACACAACAGTCGGTTGGCGCGCAGCAGCAGGCGACCGGTGTTTCGGAAACGGTCGCCACCGCCGAAGAAATTGCACAGACGGCACAGCAGGCCGTCGAGCGATCCAACCAAGTCGCCGAGTCCGCGCGGCACATTGGCGAGGTCGGCAACGCGGGCCAGCAGGCGATCGAAGAGTCGATTCTGTCCATGAAGCAAGTCCGGGAGCAAGTCGAGTCGCTGGCCGAAAACATCTTGTCCTTGGCCGAACGAGCGCAAGCGATCGGCGAGATCACGGCCACGGTTAACGACATTGCCGAGCAGACCAACGTTCTTGCCTTGAACGCCGCCGTCGAAGCATCGCGGGCCGGCGAGCATGGCAAAGGATTCGCCGTCGTGGCGTCGGAGGTCAAATCTTTGGCCGAGCAATCCAAGAAAGCGACCCGGCAAGTTCGGCAAATCCTGGGCGAAATTCAGCAAGCCACCAACAGCGCGGTGCTTTCGACCGAACAAGGCACTCGAGCGGTGTCGTCGGCAAGCGACGTCATCGCGAAAGCGGGAGAGACGATCCACGCCCTCGCCGAAACACTGGCCGAGGGGGCCAAGACCGCGAAACAAATCTCCGCCTCGGCAAACCAGCAAGCTGCCGGGGTCGGGCAACTGAATGAAGGCATCCGCAACATCGACAACGTCACGCGGCAAAACGTCGAAGCCATTCGTCAAATTGAAACCGCCGCCCAAAATCTGAACGCACTGAGCAACGAATTGGCCAGCTTGGTTGCCGAGTAGCCGCGCGGCTTTCATGTTGGCTGCCCGCCAGATTCCGAGACTTCAATCATGGACAAACAAGAACTAGCAAAACGGCTGATGGCGACGTTCTTGGAAGAGCTGCATGAACACGTGGAAGCTTTGACTCGCGAGCTGCTTGCGCTGGAGAAGGACCCGGCGGACAAGGAACGAGCGGAAATCTTAAAATTGCTGTTTCGATCCGTGCACAGTTTGAAGGGGGCGTCTCGCGCCGTGAGCGTGGAGATGATCGAGAGTGCATGTCATCACATAGAAGAAATCCTCTGCGCCGTGCGAGATGGCGGCCGCGAGTTCACACCAAGGCTGGCATCTTTGCTGTTGGCCGCCGCCGATGCCATCGCCGATGCCGGCACGCGCCTGCGTTTTGATCAAGAACTAGCGGGTAGTTCGTTGAGCGGTATGCTCGACGAATTGCTCGATGTGGCCGCGGGCAACGGACCGGCCGCGCGAGGGACGGCCGTCAAGTCTGACGCGGCGGCGGATGATTCGCGGAACGAGTCGGTGGCTTCCGGCTTGGACGAACTAGACGATCACCAGCATGCGCCGACGAAAGAGCCATCGCCCACTCCGACCGGCGGCGTCGGCACGACGATCCGCGTCTCGGCGAACAAGCTGGACTCGCTGTTGGCACAAAGCGGCGAATTACTGGTGGCGCGTCGGCGGGTCGAGTTTCGAGCCGTGGACGCGGCGGCGATCAGTGAGTCGGCCGCCGCCCTGCGAAACGAGTGGCGCGACCTTGAACGGCCGATTCGAAAACTCTGTAAGAAAAGTGAAGAACATGCGACTGATTCGCCAGGCGCCGCAGTGCTGCCTCGGCGAACGACCGCGATGCTTGAGCGAACAAGCCAGCGAATCGTCGACTTGGCGAAAGACTTGGATCAGCTCTCGGCCAACATGATTGCGGACGGCCGTTTGCTTGCTCAAAACAGCGCCACTTTGGATGACGAAGTTCATCGGGTGCGGATGCTGCCTTTCGCGGAGGCCTGTGGCGGCTTTGAGCGAGCCGTTCGCGATCTAGCTCAAACAACGAATAAACAAATAAACCTCACCGTCGACGGGACGGACGTGGAGGTCGACCGCTCGGTTCTGGAAGGAATCAAAGACCCGCTCATGCACTTGGTTCGCAATGCCGTCGACCACGGAATTGAACCGCCCAACGTGCGACAGGAAAACAACAAACCACCGGTTGGACACATCACGGTTGCCGCCGCCTTGCGGGGTGGCCAAGTAGAGATCATCGTTTCCGACGACGGACGCGGGTTCAATTTGGAACGCATTCGCGCGAAGGCGCGTAAGCAAGGGCTGGCCGAACCGGAAGACGAGCGCGAATTGGCCCGCTTGGTCTTCATGCCAGGGTTCTCGACGGCCGCCATCGTGACGGATGTTTCGGGACGCGGTGTCGGACTGGACGTGGTGCAGAGTCAAATTGAGGCGTTGCACGGCGCGGTCGACGTCGCTTTTCATGAAGGTGCCGGTACGACGTTTACGCTAACCGTGCCGCTGACCCTAACCACGATCCGCTGCATGTTGGCGGTGGTTGGCGACCAATCATTCGCGCTGCCCACCGCCACGGTGCGGAAGATCGTCCGTTTTGACTCGGACAAGATAGGATCCATTAGCGGTCGCGATGTACTACTGCTCGGCGAAACTCCGATTCCCATCGCTGAACTAGCAGCCACGCTGGAAATCGGTCGGCCCAGGCTGCCGGTAGGTGAAGGCAAGCAACTAGCGGTGATTGTTAGCGCGGGCGAGCAGCACTGCGCTTTGCTGGTCGATGAGGTCACTGCCGAGCAGGAAGTGCTGGTGAAGAATCTTGGTGCCCGGATTCGCCGCGTTCGCCATGTTGCCGGCGCGACACTACTGCCAACCGGAACTGTGGCGCTGGTGCTGAACGTGGCCAACGTGATTCGTACCGCGCTCGGCCAAGCACCCGCGCGGACCACCTCGATTTCCGCGCCGGAGTTGACGACGGATTTCGCGCGGCGGCGTTTGCTGGTGGTGGATGACTCCGTGACGACACGCACACTGATGAAGAGCATTTTGGAAACCGCCGGGTACGAAGTCGTGGCGGCCGTCGACGGGCGACAAGCCTGGCAGTTCCTGGAGCGCGACACCTTTGATCTCGTGGTCAGCGACGTCGACATGCCACGAATGAATGGATTCGACCTCACGTCGTCGATTCGCAACTCGAGCCAATTTGCCAACCTTCCCGTGGTGCTGGTCACCGCCCGGGGATCCGCTGAAGACAAGACTCGCGGTGTCCGAGTGGGCGCCAACGCTTATCTGGTCAAGAGCAACTTCGATCAAACCAACTTGTTGGAAACCGTTCAGCAGTTGCTGTAAAGGATGCACTGATGCCGCGCGTACTCATCGTCGACGACTCTCCGACTTCGCGCCAATCGATTGCCGAGATCCTCGGCAGTGATCCGGATATTGAGGTCGTTGGCACGGCCGTGTGTGGCTTGGAAGGCGTCCGCATGGCGAAAGAGTTGCGGCCGGATGTCATTACCATGGACATCCAAATGCCAGGCATGAACGGATTCGAAGCGACCAAAGAGATCATGATCGACGCTCCGACGTCGATCGTCATTGTTTCTTCCAGCACGGTCATTCAGGAAGTCGAGGCCGCCATGCAAGCGCTGCGGGCCGGCGCGCTGACGTTGCTGGCAAAACCGGCTGGTCCCAAGTCGCCAAGGTTTGAGCAATCCGCGCGCGAAATGATCGAGACGGTGAAGGCCATGGCGGATGTGAAAGTGGTGCGGCATCGCCGCCGGGTCGAACCACCGGACAAGCCCACGCGAAGCCAAGCGGAAACGCCCCAGCGCCCCGATTGCGTCGCGCCGGAAGTGGCCGTGATCGCGATCGCTACGTCGACCGGCGGCCCGCCCGCGTTAAACTGCCTACTCAGTGGGCTGCCGCCCGACATTCCCGTGCCTGTCGTCGTGGTGCAGCACATCGCCGCCGGATTCGTGGAAGGCTTCGCCAACTGGCTTGATTCGAGCGTGCCGCATCCAGTGAAACTGGCGGAAGAAAATGAGTTGCTCAAGCCGGGAACGGTTTATATCGCGCCGCAAGATCGCCACCTGGGAGTGGCGCGCGGCGGGCGTGTTGTCCTGTCCGACGAGGATCCGATCGACGGTTTTCGTCCATCGGCCACGCACTTGTTTCAGTCGGTCGCCCGGACATTTGGTAAAAAATCCTTGGCGATTATTCTGACCGGCATGGGCCGCGACGGGCTGGAGGGCCTCCGATCGATTCGTCAGGAGGGAGGATTCACGATCGCGCAGGACGAGGAAAGCTGCGTGGTTTTTGGCATGCCGGGGGTGGCGGTGGAAGCCGGCCTGGCGGACAAAGTTCTGCCGATCGATCGTATCGCCGGGTGTCTTTTGAAGGTGCTTTCGTGAATCGCCGTGAAATAGCGGGGAGTTTGAGTTACAAAGATAGCAGGGCGAGCGGGGCACGCCCGCCAATCAATACGAACAATCGCTCGGGCCGGATTACCCGCTGAAACTGCCGACACGTCAATCGCGGGGAGATGTCGTTATGGAATTAACCGACGAGACGAAAATGCCACTTTACGTTCTGCTGGCGGAAGACAGTCGCGTGCAGGCACAGCTTGTGGAAATCATCTTCGAGGAAGTGCCCGAAGTTGAATTGGCCGCCGTGGTCGAAGACGGTTCGGACGCGCTGGCCTATCTCCGTCGCGAGGAACCCTACGCGAATTCACAACCGCCCGATCTGGTGCTGCTGGACATCAACATGCCCAACGTCGACGGTTTCGAGGTTCTCAGCCAGATGAAGAACGATCCGGCCCTGCGTACTATTCCCGTGGTCATGTTGACAACCAGCACGGACGACGAAGACGTCGTCAAATCCTACGAAGATGGGGCCAGCACCTTCATGCAAAAGCCGGTCGACGTCGAAAAGATGAGGGAGATGCTCAACAAGCTGGCGGACCGTTGGCCAAATTCAAAACCGCGCTGAAGCAACTTGCATTTCAGAACTATACCTTCCCTCTCCGGGGAACTCCCTAATTCCGCACACCCGCCATCACTTCTTCGTTTTCGACCCACATGGCGAAAAAGGGAGCCTTGGCTTTCGACTCTTGCAGATAAACGAGAAACGGCCGGTCGAAGACAAAATGGCGAGGTTTGGGTTTGCTCCGGTCGATGCCCGTCGCCCCGACGGACTCCAATATCGCTCCCGTCTCATCGAGCCGAAAGCGTACCAAGGACTGCACGACTTCGAATGCATGATCCTGGTACGGGCCCGTCAGCAGTCGCTTTCCTTCTAAATCAGCATGGCGGACTGCCGCGTTGACGTCCAGGATCGGAATCGACAACGAATCATCTTTGCGAAGATCCCAAAGCCCCTCCTTGGCTTTCATTCGCTCTTGCACGTTGCGCACGGTCTCAACCAACGTGCTACCGGGCTGGACCTTGGCCAACACGAGTTGGTCTTGGGTCGATTTCGTTTCAAGCTCAATAACGAAGTCATCGTCGCTTTGGTAGTCCCAAACCCGCACCTGCATGGAGTCCGAGCCAAGTGGGCCAACTTTCTCGAATCCGAAACACGAAACCTTGCTGTCGCCATGGAGGCCGTGAAACAGGAGAGGAGTCTCCAGCCGCTCAAAGTCGTGAGCGAACGCCAGCCGCTTGTACAAATATCCAAACAGCAGCACCGAATCTTCGTCGCTTGGTTGTGGTATGAGCGCCAAACGTCCTGGAAACTTTTCGCTCATTTCCGTTCGGATACTTTCAAGCACGTTGTCCCGAGCGGTGCCCGCCGCCGCGACGAAACTATCGTCCGCGACATCTTCCAGTTTGAGCATCTGGCGATTGAGTTCACCGACAAGCGGCGCGTCGCCCTGCACCCGGACCGCACCGCGCGACCGCTCCCGCAATCGATTCCAGGCCAATTGCAGAGCCCCGCTGTAAACATAGTTCCGGCCTCGCTGAACGCGACCAAGTGCGACAGGATGGAAGTCCGTAAGCTTGAAGTTGTCTGACGAAGTGGCCGGCTGCCGCTCGGTGGAGTTCAGACGCGAAGCCAACAATTTCTTGCGATACTTCTCCGTCGGCCCTACCAAGAAATCGGCCAACTGTTCGTGCACTTCTTGGGTCTGTTTTACTTTCAGTTTCTTCCCATCTCGGCTGAGGACGGCTTCGCCCTTTCCTCCGTTTTCCTTCCACGATTTCGGTGCCACGGATCGCTTGATTTTCGCCACGAGCGTGGCATTCTCGGCAGCGGTCGTCCCAAGCCGGTCAGTCAAGTAGAAGGTCCTTTCGTACGGCCTATTAAAATCAAATGGAAGGATTCTCAGACTGTTGCCTCTAACTTCGAACACGACTCCATGTTGGTACAAGATCAATTTCAATGCGCTCTTGATCGCAATCGGCTGCTTGATCCGCAGTGTGACGTGTGCATCGCTGATTCCTTCGGCTGTCAGTACCCTGTCTACTTTGTCGCGATTCAGCTTTAGATCCGCTGCCTCGGCCAGGCTCTGCAGTGCCTGCTCAAGCGGTTCATTCTCGAAATTGACCGACACCTTGCGATCAAGACGCGACTCGCCCGCATCATTTGGTCGCTTATTAGACGGTGGTTCAGCCCGCAGGTCGGCGACAAACATGCACCAGCACATGGTGACAATTCCGAAAAACCAAAGCACCTTGGGAGTGCCATGCGGGTCATCAAAATATCGCGGCGTGATGAGTACCTCTCTCATGGGACGAAAATCCTTTGCGTCTTAAGTGGAGAAAGCCAGTTGGCCAATCATCAACTAGGTCGTCGGAATGAGTCAATAGAATCTGCCTCGCCGTTCCCGCGCCAACGTCCAGTTCTTTGCGGCGGCGATAAAGGAGAAATGTCGTCAGGAAAGGGCACGCTGACAGAACTCTGGTCGTTGCGGAACAAGAAGCGGTCGGCGCGCGTGTTACTTGGCCTTGTTACCGGGACGAATCTCCGTGTCCGGCAGCGCCTCGCTCAACTTGGCGATTCCTTCCTTCGAGATCTTCGAACTGCGCAGATCGAGTACTTCCAAGTGTTTCATCTTGGCCAGATGTTCAATACCACGATCAGTGATCTTGCTGCTGAGCGGCAGTCGAAGTGTTTTTAGTTGGGTTAAGCCGGCTACCAAAGACAGGTCTTCATTGGTGAAGTCGGCAAACGCCTGTAGATTGAGTGTGGTCAGTTCGGGTAACCCCTTGAGCAATACGAGATCCCGGGAGACAACGTGGCGACGTTTACATCCGGCGCAGGCAACAAAATGCACGTTGCCTTGTTCGTTGCGTTTCATGACCATGCGGACTTCGCCGAGGGCCTTCAAGGCTTCGGAATCATCCGCGGCGGGAACCGTGAGGGCGACGAGCAATAACATGATGGACATGAGTCTCTCCGGGGCTTGAAAGGGCTTAAAACAGAGAGGGGATGGCTACCAATCAGTGTAAGAAATGGAACGCGGAACGGCCATCGAAATTCGCGATGGAGCACCGGCGATTTGAAATGACGACGAATTGCCGCAGTTTGCGCGGCAAAAAGGCCGCAAATTGCGACCGTTCTACCCAAGTTGTCGCGTTGCTTCATACAAGCCGACCGCAACCGCATTGGACAGATTCAGGCTACGCGCCTCTTGTCGCATGGGGATGTTCAGGCAGTGCGGCTCGTTTGCGGCAAGCAGCTTCGACGGCAGGCCTTGAGTCTCGCTGCCGAAGACCAAGACGTCGTCGCTTTGAAATCGAGCCGACGTGTAGGCCCGCGCCGCCGTCTTGGTGAAATACCAAAACGAATGGCTCGCAAGTCGGCCTTTCAGTTCGTTCCAGTCGTCGACAGCTTCCCATTGTAGATGCTGCCAATAGTCGAGCCCGGCGCGCCGGAGCGTCTTTTCGTCCATGCGAAAGCCAAGCGGGCGCACAAGCCACAGCTTGGCCCCCACGGCCACGCAAGTGCGACCGATGGCTCCCGTGTTTTGAGGGATTTCGGGCTGGTGGAGGACGACATGATAGCGCGGAACGTAATTCACTCCGTTACGAAATAGCACCTGCCATGATGCTGGTCAACCCTCGGTCGCCGCCGGCAATTCGCCATCGAGTCCCGTTGAGCCACCATCCTCCGGACCTAGACATCCAGATTGCGTACTTCGAGAGCGTGTTTTTCTATGAACTCGCGGCGCGGTTCGACGCGCTCGCCCATCAGCACTAGGAACATTTCATCCGCAGCGCCGGCATTGTTCAGCATCACTTGAACGAGCGTTCGATTCGCCAGAACAGAAGACCGCACTCTTGAAGTCGTTGAGAGAGATTCTAAAGGCAGCAAAGTACGAGCCCGCTGCTACCGAAGAGAACAGCGAGCGGGCGTTGAGGCAAATCTACCGAGATGCCAGCCGCCGCTTCTTCCTTTTGGCTCTCGGCGTTGTTGTCACTACCGCGAACTTCACACCCGCCTTTTCCTGTAGAAACCGAGTTACACCGAAAAGGTTTTTAGCGTTCGGGTTTCCGCGTTGACTGAGCATTCTCATAACGCTCTTCGGAGACTTGTCGACCGCCTTGGCAACCTCCTCGAACCCCACGGTGGCATTGATGTAGTCGCGCAGAAGGATCTTTGCCACGTCGAATTCACCGCGAACAACAGCAACCATCGCCTCGGCGAGGAGTTCATTGCGAAATTCCGGGTCGCGATCGGCACGTTCTTTTACGGTTTCTTTAAAATCTTTGGTGAGTGGCATTACTTCTTCCTCTTTTTCTTCTTCTGTTGTTTCGGCTTCGCCTGAGATTTCCCTTCCGCCTTGCTTTGTCCCTTGCGTTTCTTGTAGTCCTTCCAGTATTCCTTCGCGACTTTGATGTCAGATTGCTGTCGAGACTTGGTCCCTCCACACAAAAGCAGAATGATATCGGTCCCGTCTTTCGCATAGTACAGCCGGTACCCTTTTTCAAAATGGATGCGGCGTTCTAGAACACCTCCGCCAGCCGACTTGTGATCGCCCAAGTTGCCAGCTTCCATTTGTGCGATGGCAGCCGTGACCTTTGCCGCAGCTTTCTTGGCAAGCGACAAAAACCATTGCTCAAAGGGGATTTTGCCGTCTCTGGTCTTGTATTGTCTAACAGCGGCCATCGCTAAATGGTAACATATATGTTACCTTTGTCAAGTGACAAGCCAACTTGAGCCGCCCTCGTTACTAGACATCCAAATTGCGTACTTCGAGGGCGTGTTTTTCTATGAACTCACGGCGCGGTTCGACGCGCTCGCCCATCAGCACTAGGAACATCTCATCCGCCGCGCCGGCATTGTTCAGCGTCACTTGAACGAGCGTTCGATTCGCGGGGTCCAAAGTGGTTTCGCGCAGCTCGTCGGCGTTCATTTCACCCAAGCCCTTGAAGCGCGTTACTTGCAAGCCCTTTTCACCCGCGCCGCGGACAACGGCCGGCAAGCTGCGCAGTTCCTCCAGTGGGATCTCCTGTTCACCTAGACGCAAGACAAATCTAGGTTCGTTGACGCCCGTTCGTTGTTGTGGAAGTAGTACCTGCACGTCCAGTCCTAACCCAGTCAAACTGGCTAGACCCTCATTGATCGCCTGGATCTCTCGAAATTCGGTGACGAGGACGCCCGGCCGCCCTTGTGGAGCATCGCCATCATTCGATTCATCTTGAGGCGGTGAAGCAACACCTTCCTTGATGGCTGCCTGATGGAGAAACGCGTCCAGTTCCGATCGTGTCGCGAACCAGTGGATCTGCTGATTCACAACGGCACGAATGGTCGGCAGCCTGCCGGAGGCAAGATCCATTCGCTCGGCATGTGAGGACAGCGTTACGCCCTTTCGTTCCATCGCAACCAATTCCTTCTCCATCCGGGCCAGCGAAAGACAAAAAGTGCCCATGGCTTCGCCGCGAATCACTCGTCCTCCGCCAGCATCCAGTTCCGCGCCCTCGATGCCCCGTCGCAACAGTTGATCGTGCATGGCAGATTCGGATTGGACGTAGTGGACGCTTTTCCGATCGCGCACTCGAAACAGCGGCGGCTGGGCAATGTAGATGTGGCCCGCGGCCACAAGTTCGTACATCTGCCGATAGAAGAAACAAAGCAGCAGCGTGCGGATGTGCGATCCATCCACGTCGGCGTCGGTCATGATGATGATCTTTCCATAACGTCGCTCGCCAACCTTCTGCTCGCTGCCAATTCCGCAGCCCACCGCCGCGATGATGCTCTGCACTTCTTCGTTGGCCAGCACTTTGTCTTCCCGCGATTTGTAGGCGTTGATGATCTTCCCTCGCAGTGGGAGGATGGCTTGATACTCTTTCAAGCGGCCGCCTTCGGCGCTGCCCCCGGCCGAATCTCCTTCGACCAGGTACAATTCGGTCTTTTTCACATCGTTGCTGATACAGTCGCGCAGTTTTCCTGGCAGGCCGCCAACACCCGAGACGCTCTTAGTCATGCGGGACAGTTCCTTTTGTCGCCGCGCGGTCTCGCGCATTTCCGCAGCCGTGATAGACTTGCGGATCAGTTCGCGTGCGGTTTTGGGATTCTCTTCAAAGTACCGCATCAAATAGTCGCCGACGGATGCATTCACAATCCCCTCGACTTCGGCGTTGTTGAGCCGCACTTTGGTTTGGGATTCGAAATTCGGGTTGGGAAGCTTTACCGAGACGACGGCCGCGAGCCCCTCGCGAAAGTCTTCACCGCAAGGGACAACACCCTTGAACAAATTTTGCCGCTTGCCATAGTGCGTCAGCGTACGCGTCAACGCCGCGCGAAACCCCTTCAAATGAGTCCCGCCTTCTTCGGTGTTGATGTTGTTCACATAACAGCGCACGGTTTCCTGAAAGTCGGTGTTGTATTGAAGGGCGACTTCCACCGTGATGCTCTTCTCCGTGTCATGCGTGGTAAAGCAAACAACCTCCGGATGGACGGCTTCGGTTGCCCGATTCAGATGCTTCACGAACTCAACCAGCCCTTGATCGTATTGAAAAGTTTCGCTCTCGCCGGTTCTCTGGTCCTCCAATGCGATCTTGACGCCCCGATTGAGAAACGCCCGCTCCTGAATGCGGCGGCGCAACAATTCATAGTCGAACTGCAATTCGCCGAAGACTTTCGAATCAGGGCGGAATGTGGTCTTGGTTCCCGTGGTTGCCGCCGTTCCGATCTTCGATACGTCTGATTCCGGTCTTCCGCGTTGGTAGGTTTGCCGATAAACATGGCCGTTTCTGCGAACTTCGACCGCGCACCATTCCGACAGAAAATTCACGGCCTTGACACCAATCCCGTGCAGACCGCCGGGCGTCTTGTAGGGATTATTGCCTGACGTGTCGTTGAATTTGGCACCGTACTTGAGCTTGGTCATCACACCCTCCAAGGCCGTGCACTGAATGTTCGCGTCGAATTCAACCGGGATGCCCCGTCCATCGTCTTCAATGCTTATCGAACCGTCCTCGCTGATCGCGACTTGAATCTGACTTGCCTGCCCCGCGCCAACTTCATCGATCGAGTTGTCGACCACTTCGGTCACCAGGTGATGTAGGCCATTCAAATCGCTGCTGCCGACATACATTCCCGTTCGCTCGCGGACATGTTCCAGGTCGCTAAGATAGCGCATTTGCGCCACGCCATATTCCGATTCGATCTGGTCGCCCCGCACCGTTTCGGCTTGATCGCTGCTGTCCACTTTCTTGGATTCACTCATGCTTGCTCCTAAAGAAAAACGGATACTCGGCTTGTCTGACAGCGCGCACTCCGAGCCCGCTGTCCCTGGTTGGGTGGAATCAACTCAACGAATTCGAGTCGGGAACTGCCGCTGCTCGCGGCGACATACCCATATGATATTGAGAGACCATGGCAGACAAACTGCCACGATCATCGACTCTTTGTGCGATGTTCAACGAGTAACATCACACGTCCAGATTACGTACGTCGAGGGCGTGTTTTTCTATGAACTCACGACGTGGTTCGACTTTGTCGCCCATCAGTACGCGGAACATTTCATCCGCCGCGCCTACGTCCGTCATGGTGACTTGGACGAGCGTGCGCTGTTCGGGGTCCAGCGTCGTGTCGCGCAGTTCCTCGGCGTTCATTTCGCCCAAACCTTTAAAACGCGTTACTTGCAAGCCTTTTTCGCCCGCGCTGCGGACGGCCGCCAACAACCCGCGAAGATCTTCCAACGGAATCTCGTTTTCACCGCGTCGTAAAACGTAGCGAGGCTCTTCGATACCCGTTCGCTCCTGCGGTATGAGCGCTTGGATATCAAAGCCCATTTCGCTCAAGTCCTTCAGCCCCGAGTTGATCGTTTTTACTTCGTGCAGTTCCGTGATGTGCAGACGGTCGACCACCGCTTCGCCGTTGCCGTTCTGTTCGGGCTTGTCGCTGACTTCCAACTCCTTGCCTTGTTCCTTCTCTTGCCCCTTGACGAAGTCATCCATCTCGGACCGGGAAGTAAACCAATGATCTTGATGACCAAGAAAGACATGGAACACGGGCAGCTTGCCCGTTTCGAAGTTGATTCGCTCGGCATGCACTTTCAGATTGACGCCGCGGCGTTCCAGGGCCAGCAGCGCGTCTTCCATATTGGCCAGCGTCGTACACAGCCGCTGCATGGCCTCGCTTTGAATTAACTCGCCGTTGCCTGGGTCAAATACGGCGTCGCCCAAACCTCGGCTAAGCAATTGTTCTTTCATGGCTTCTTCGGTCTGGATGTAATAAACGTCTTTCTTGTTCTTGACTCGGAACAATGGTGGCTGTGCGACGTAGACATGTCCGCCCGCCACGAGATCGTACATTTGCCGGTAGAAAAAACAGAGCAACAACGTGCGAATGTGAGAACCGTCGACGTCGGCGTCCGTCATGATGATGATCTTACCGTAGCGACGCTTGGCGACGTCTTGATCTTCGCCGATGCCGCTGGCTACCGCGCTAATGATGCTCTGTACTTCCTCGTTGGCCAGCACTTTGTCGTCGCGCGATTTGTAGGCGTTAATGATCTTACCTCGCAGCGGCAAGATGGCCTGATATTGCTTCAGCCGCCCGCCTTCCGCGCTGCCGCCGGCCGAATCACCTTCGACCAGGTACAGTTCACACTTTTCCATTTCGCTGCTGATGCAGTCGCGCAGCTTGCCCGGCAATCCGCCGCCGCCCAGAGCATCCTTTCGTTTGCGGAGAATATCCTTGGCTTTACGCGCCGCTTCCCGCGCTTCGGCCGCCCAAATGCCTTTACGCACGATGATCTTCGCGGTCCTGGGGTTTTCCTCTAGGTATTTTCCCAAGTACTCGCCAACCTCCGAGTTAACGATACCTTCGACGTCGTTATTACCCAGTTTCGTTTTTGTTTGTCCCTCGAACTGTGGATGGGGAACTCGTACCGATAAGACCGCCGTGATGCCCTCGCGAAAATCTTCGCCCTTGACTTCGATGTCCTTGAACATGTTTTGCTTCTTGCCATAGGTGTTGAGCGCCCGGGTTAACGCCGAGCGGAAGCCAGAAACATGCGTGCCGCCTTCGATGGTGTTGATGTTGTTGACGTAGGAATGAACGTTTTCGGTAAACTCGCCCGAATACTGAATGGCGATTTCGTAACCGACCACGCCTTGCCCTTCGTCGGACTCGACTTCGCCGGAAAGATAAATCACTTCCTTGTGCAATGAATCGCTGGCCCGATTCAAATGCTCGACAAATTCCACGATGCCGCGTTCATAATAAAAATCGTCGCCGTTGTCGTTGCGTTCGTCGCGAATCTTGATTCGGACACCCCGGTTGAGAAACGCCAACTCCTGCAGCCGCTTATACAGCACGTCGTAGTTGAACTTGGTTGTTTGAAAGATGGTTGGATCCGCGCTGAAGGTGGTTTTCGTCCCCACCTTGTCGGTCGTACCAACCTTTTGAACCGGCCCGATCGGAATACCGCGTTCGTAGTCCTGTTGGTACACATGGCCATCCCGGCAAACTTGTACTTCGCACCACTGCGAAAGAAAATTCACCACCGTGACGCCCACGCCGTGCAAACCGCCGGAGGTTTGATAGGCACCTTTCTCGAACTTACCGCCGAACTTCAACACCGTCATGACGCCTTCCAGCGTCGACACGTCGTGGCCCGCCTCTTCCGACAGTTGGGCATGCGTTTCGACCGGAATTCCACGGCCATCATCCTCGACGGTAACCGACCCTTCGTTGTTCACGGTAACCGAGACGTTTTGCGCGAAATCAGCCATCGCCTCGTCAATCGAATTATCCACCACTTCATACACTAAGTGATGCAAACCGCGCGACGTAATGTCTCCGATATACATCGCCGGTCGCTTTCGGACGTGTTCTATGTCCGAAAGATGCTGAAGATCCTCCGGGGTATACTCCGTATTGGCGCTAGGAGTCTTTCCAGCCGGCTTCTTTTCTTCATTCATTTTGTTTCCTGAAGGTTCTTTCGCTGTTCTTTAACAAGCAATCTGTGCATAACTTGTGGTGCGGGCGTCCCGCCTGCCCATTGCAGCCGAGACGGCTGCACCACAACTGGGGACGCAACTACCTTACGAGTCCTTGGATGAAACACTGTTTTTGGATGACACCCAGCGACTCATTCGACGACGCCTACTCGAAAACGGATATCCCGAAGCTGCTGAGTTGTTTGGTTTTTTGACATTTTCTCCGTCAGTTGCCTTTTCTGAAAATTCAATTCTTGTAGCACGATCGAACTTTCAACGATCACCTCCAACACTCCGTTGCGAACCCGGGTTGGCCGAGACTTTCGAGCCAAAGCCGGTCCCACCGCCAGATGCCATTGGGCTTCTAAATCCTCGGTCGCGCGAACCTGAGCAATCCCTCGCTTGGCCAAGAGGCCATTCACCACATCGGCCATCCTTCGCGGTTGGGGTGGGCGTTTACGACGGCCAATTTGTTCGGCAATGCTGCGAATTTCGTCGTCTTGTTCGCTGGTCATTAGTGGAAAAATGCCGTCGATGTCAAAGCCAAGGCGGGCTAGGGCCGTTCGCGAGCGAGCGGCATGATCACATAACCATAGCCATCATCCGTTTTGCACAAGGCGGCCGAATCGGAGTTTTCGAGTTCCAACGTAAAAGTCTTTTCCGCATCCAAGACTTTGAGAAAATCGGCCACGAAGCGATGATTGAGTGTGATGGTGATGTTCTCGCCGCTGTAGGAGATCGGCATTTCGATGCGAGATTGGCCGACGTCGGCGTTCGAACCCGAAAGCACCATCGAACCGTCGCCAAAAGCAAAATCGACCGCCCGTGTTTCTTCGTTGGCCAAAATGGCTGCCTGCCGCAAAGCTTGATACATCTGGCCGACCGACATTTCTATCTCCACGGCCTCTTGCCGGACGGGGAACACATCCCGCCACTTCGGAAATCGGCCTTCCACCAGCCGCGAATAAAAAACGGCTCGCGGAGTTCGCACCAGCAGATCGTTGGCTCGCGCGGCCACCTGAATTTCCGCGTCGCCATCCGACAAGGCTCGTTCAATCAATTGCATCGACCGCGCGGGTACAATCGTCATGGCGTCGCCGGTCTCGTGGCCCCCCACTGACATGGCCGGCCCTTCCATCTTCGACAGCCGGCGGCCATCGGTTCCAACCGCCGTGATCTTGTCGCCCGACATCTCCAGGAGAATGCCGCCCAACGCATATCGGCTGCTCTCGGTATCCGTCGCGAACAATGTTCGACGAACCAGTTCCTTGAATAGACGAGCTGGAACTTCGTGAAACTTTTCTTCCTCGAACGAGGCCACCTCGGGGAATTCATCCGGGTTTTCACTTGGCAGCTTGAATACGCTGCGATCTCCGGTCACGGTCGCGCCTTGCGAATCGGCTTCGACTTTCAGCTTTTCGTCATTGCTTTCGCGCAAGATGGCACCAAAGCGGTCAACCGACAAAATGACGCTGCCGGCCGATTCCACTTCAACACCGCTGGCCTGGATACGAATTCCCAATTCCATATCGGTGGCCGACAAGATGACTTTGTCGTCGACAACCTCCAGCTTGACGTTCTGCAAAATGGGCTTGGGACTGCGTGACGGCGCGACGGACGCGGCAATCTGGAATGCCGATAGAAAACTTTCACGATTAAAGGCGATCTTCATGGGTCTTTACCTTTCCTTGTGTCCTGGCGATCTCGTGTTAACTCAAGGACGGCGAGGGCTTCTTTCTTCTTTATTAGTTATGAACACAGTAGTAGTAGGAATGCGTTCGGCCGATTGTCAGTTTCTTTTCGCGGGGCGTTGGAAAGCAGTTGGCCCATCAGCAGTTACAAAATATTTGAGAACGAAATGAACGGTGGAAAACATGTTGATGTAACGTCGGAAAGGGGTAGATTCTCGGTTCATAAACCAGTCTGTTTCCGGCCAGCGTTCGGCGGCTGTCGACAACCGGGATGATTGGCGCCATCGATCATCACGAATCGAACACGCTTTCCACCGGAGTTTCGCGGTCCCAACATCCGTGGGCGAACTTTGATGTTCATGGCGGCAAGCGGAATTCAAGTGGGTTGTAAGATGTCTTGCAGTTCTTCAACGGACTGCCGTAATTCAGAATCGGTAATGAGTCTTGACTCCATGGTTCGGCAGGCGTGCAGGACGGTCGTGTGGTCGCGACCTCCAAACTGCTTGCCGATTTGAACGAGACTCTTATTGGTAAGCTTGCGAGATAAAAACATTGCGACGCCGCGGGCAAGCACCAGGGTCTGCCGGCGACTGGGGCCGCGCAGATCGGCTACTTTGAATTTGAAAAACTTGCCAACTCGTTGGGCGATGAATTGCAGGGTCGGTTCGCTGCGGGAAGGATTGGCGATGAAGTCCTTCACGGTTGCCATGTCCAAACCATCTAGCTCGGATTGCAGCGCCGCCAGTTCGAGTACTATTCCTCGCAACAGGGGGACCGTGCCGGTCAAATGCTCGGCCAATAGGGCGAGCGATTCCGAGGTCAATTGGACCTCGTGTTCGAGGGCAAACTGCCGGAGAATTTCTTCGCGAGCTTCCCGTCCCGGGGCGGCGAGCGGAATCACGAGACCGCCGGAAATCAAGCTCATCAATCGGGCCGGCAACGGTTTTTGTTCAGGCGAGGGGGGCCGCATGGTGATGATGGTGCGAGCTTGGGCTTCAATCAATGACTGTAACGTGCTGGTCAATTCCGTTAGCCCGGCCGGCTTGGTGGCCGCATGGTGGAGGTCGTCTAGAAGAAGGCAATGCACGGAGCGGAACTTGTGTCGTAGATCGGCGAGGGCATCGGCATCGACGGCCGAGGCATAGGAGCGACAAAAGTCCACGGCCGTGGTCGATATCGTATTCGCCGCGGGTTGGTCTCTTTCAAAGGTCGAAAAGAGCTGATGGGCGAGCGTGGTCTTTCCGGTTCCCGAGGGTCCCATGAGGACGACAGGATTCATCCACTCGGAGCGCAGCAACTGGCCGTCCGCAACAACCCGCACTAGCGAATTGGCCGCGTCGGCAATGTACTGACGCAAAGGAAGTTTCGCGCGATTTTGGTGAGGAACCACCGATTCGGGCGACGACCCATGAGCGCCTAGCGGGATGGAAAAAACGCCGCTAACCACCTCGACTCCATGCTTCTAAATAGCTTCCAATTGAAGTCCGTATTTTAGACTTTTTTCCGCCGAAACACGAGGTGAGGAGGCCAATTTTCCGGACTATTTCTTGCGGCGTAAGTTCTTAATTACTCGGATGATACGTTGACTGGCCTCGGCGACTTCCGCGGCCGTCGTCAAAGCGCCCAAACTGATCCTCAACGAGCCCTCAATCACGGCCGTGGGGCAGTTCATCGCGATCAAAACGGGCGATGGCTCACTGGATCCGCTGGCACAGGCCGAGCCGGTCGAACAAGCAACTCCGGCCATGTCCAACGCCATCAGAATCGCTTGCCGATCAAGCCCAAGGAAGGCAACATTGCTGGTATGCGGCAACCGCGGGGCTTCCTTTCCAATAATCGCTACGTCGTCAAGTTCGCTCAAGAGCGTTGCTTCGAGCTGGTCGCGGAGCGTCTCCATGCGTGCAAAGCGATCGGTCGCCTCGTCCCGCCACAACGACAAGGCTCGCGCCATGCCGATAATCAAGTCCGTGCTTAAGGTGCCGGGTCGCAGCCCCCACTGTTGGAATCCGCCAAACAGCAGGGGACTGAGTTTGGCGTCGCTCCGCACCAGTAAACACCCGATTCCGAGCGGACCATGAAACTTATGAGCGGCGACGCTGAGCGACGTAACCTGCAGTTCCTGAAAGTCGATCGCCTGCTTCCCCGCGACTTGCACGGCGTCTGTATGCATCGCGATGTTCCGCTCGCGACAAAACTGGGCGACTTGCCCCACGGGTTGCAGGACGCCCGTTTCGTTATTGCCCAGCATCAGGCTGACCAGTTGCGTATTTTCGTCGACCAGGGAGTTCAGGTGATCGGCATCGACGATACCAGACTTTAGGACGCGCGACCGACGGACGTCGAAACCGTGGGCAGCCAGGTGATCCGCGGCCCCCGTAAGGCTGGGGTGCTCGATGGGGGAGATGACGATATTTTTTCGAGCGTTATCCTCCAAGGTGCGATCCTCCAAGGCACCGCCGACGAATCCAAGCACTGCTAGGTTGTTCGCTTCCGTGCCGCCGCTGGTGAAAATGAGGCGGTCGCCATTGGTTGCGTCGACGCTGGCTCCTAGCAAGCGGGCAATATCGTCGCGGGCCTGTTCCACCAACTGGCGCGCACGTTGGCCGAATTGGTGTTGGCTGGAGGGATTGCCCACGCTTTCGCGGCGGATATCGGCCATCGCCTCGATGACCAGCGGATGAAGCCGAGTTGTGGCGTTGTGATCTAAATAGATGGCGTTCATTCGTTAGGCGAACTGGTCGCCTCCCGATTGTCAGCAGCAGCTTCGTCCTGGGGCTTGGATTGCTTGAACATCTTGAGAGATTCAGAACGGGCGGTTTGGGACTGCGTGTCTGCCGGGTCGTATTTCAAGGCTTCGGCGAAATATCGGGCCGCAACTTCATGGCTTCCGACTTGTTGTGCCGCCAGCCCATGATCCCGGTAGGCTTTGTTTAGGTGCTGGTGCAGCGCCGCTTGCAGTTGATCGGGATCGTAAGCGCCTTCGGCAAGTTGGAAGATGTCGGGCAGCAAGAAATAGAGCTGATTCCTGGCAACGTCGGCCACCAAGGGCCAGAAGACCTTGGCGAGTTCCGGATGCTCGGTGGTCCAGTTCATCCAAATCTGGTTGCCCGTATGGTCGTACAGGTCCAGATACTGCTGAAGCATGCGGGCGTCGCACTTTTCGGAATCTCTCTTGGTGCGACTGTCAAAAACGAGATCCCAACGGGGCTTCTTGACATTGGTCTTGGCGACAATTTTCTTTTTCGTCAGATGATCTTCTAACGTGCCGCTCATGATGACGCGTGTAATGGGCGTAATCTGCCACTGCACGAGGGGGACTTGGTAATACGCGAACGTACGGCGTTCAAAAGTGTCGGGTGAAAACTCTTCGCCAAAGACAAGGCTGGAAAAGAATCCCACGATGCACACCATGAAGCTGCCCACGAGCAAGATCATGGATGCAATCACGATCCAGGCGGGAAATCGAGACTTGTGTAGGTTGGCGGATCCACGTGATGGACTGGTTGTTTCGTTGGGGGTAGTCATGAATTGTTGGAGTCATTGAGGAACGGCGTTACTGAGGAACAGCGTTACTGAGGAACAGCGTGACTGAGGAGCGTTACTGGTCAGCAGGTCTATTATTCGCCATTGCCGGCAGGTCTGGCAAGCAATCCGAGCCATCCGCGGTGTGCAATCTATCTTTCCGCAATTCGGGCAAACCACTATAGTCGCGTGGCTTTTCCCGACGTTTTGCCAGCAAGCTCGATTTTCAGCTCTTTTATATGCATTCGGCCGCTTTTTCGACAATCCGGACGATCATTGTGTTGATGTTCGTGCTAGCGCCTCCGTTGATCGCGCTGCCATCGGTCAGCGCCACCCTGGGCGCATGGTGGAATTGGCGGCCCGTGTCAACGGTCGAGGAAGAGCCGGAACTAGACAGCGGCTGGATCGCTCATAGTCCCGTGGAAGGCGGACTGCCAAGTGATTCCGATGCATTTTCCCCCAATCCGCATCCCATATCGGTGGTGGAATTGGGCCGACCCAGGCAACCGCCAAGCGTCACTTCATCCGACGAGCCGTTGAATGTCCTCTGTCGGCAATTGCACGATCTCGGCGCGGTCTCGACCAAGCTGGAGTCGACCGGAGCGGGAAATCCCCGCTATCGGTTTTGCTGCCAGATCCCGATCAAGGACAGCGTGTATACTCGAACCTTCGAAGACACCCACGACGATCCTTTTGTGGCGATGCAGCGAGTGCTGGCGCAGGTCGAGTCGTGGCGACTGGCGAGTAGCCCACCGGAATTGACGAGCGCGACCGTGCGGTGAGTCGCACAAGGGCTTATCATGAGTCCTACCCAAAGTTAGTCCTCCCCATTGCCGGCCGGCGCACCCATGAGTCGAGACCGCGGTAGCTTCAAAATCTTCTGGCGAAGGTGACATGAGAAAATGCTTCCGTGATCCGGCGATTCAATTACAAAGCGTTGCCGCGCGTTATCGCACGGCTTGGCGCGGGCACGCCTGTTCGCGCCGTACGCCGTTGGACGTTACCGAGCCATCCACGACATCCGCCGCGACCCCCCACGACGAGGATGTTGGACAGCGGATGGCCCGTTTGGAGGCGGTCTTGTTCCTAGCCAAGGAGCCGCTCAATGCTCGAAAACTGAGTCAACATGCCGATTTGACCGACGGCACCGAGGCGCGGACCTTGGTCAAACGATTGAACAAACGGTTGGACGAACAGCAGTTTGCATTTCGAGTCGAAATGGTTGCCGGTGGATATCAAATGTTGACGCGGCCGCGGCTGGGAAGTTGGCTCAGGCGGCTCAAGCACATGCCGCGCGCCTTGCGGTTGTCCGCACCGGCGATGGAGACGCTGGCCGTGGTGGCCTACCGGCAACCGGTCTTGCGGGTCGATGTCGAGGCGATACGAGGCGTCAATTGCGGTGAGGTGTTGCGGCAGCTTATGGAACGAGAGTTGGTCCGCATTTGCGGCCGCAGTGAAGAACTCGGCCGCCCCTATTTGTACGCGACCACCAAGCGATTTTTGCAAACGTTCGGCTTGCGGAATTTGGATCATTTGCCCCGGGCGGAAGTGTTGCGGAATAAGGCGATACCTAATACAACTCAACCTGAAGATCCGATCAGTGAAGTCAGCCAAGCCGCGAATGCAGCCGAAGAACATGCAGCCTTAGAGAGTGAAAGTGAATAGGAGGATTCCGCAAGTGACCGTCTCAGTTTCCACGCAGCCACAGGTTGAAATCGACATGCTCAAGTTGTGGCAAGCGCCCATGGATCAGCCGACATTGAGTATCGACGAAGAGGAAGACGATCTGTCCGATCTCGACGACGACGGCGATGATGACCTGGACGATGATGACGACGACGATGACGACGATGACGATGACGACGATGACGAACTGGACGAGGACTTCGACGACGACTTCGACGACGACTACGAAGACAGCGAGTGGGAAGAAGTCGGCGACGAGGACGAGGACGATGACGACGGAAAGGACGATGACGGAAAGGACGATGGCGGAACTGACGACGAGGACGATGATTGGGGCGAGGACGACGACGAATGAGATTCGACGTCGGCGGTAGTCATTCAGTTCGGTCGAGCGGGCGGGAAGGTTGCTTGTCGCGTTCGCCTAGGTCGGCGCGACCGCTCATTCACCAAGACCGAACAGTTGTTTGAGCGCGTCGAGCAGCCCGTGATGCTCTCCTTCGGCCGCCTTGTCGCGCAGCGATTCCAGCGGCGGATGCAGAATCTTTTTCACCAGCCGGTTAAACGACTGAGTGATTTCATCACTTGTCTTCTGATCCACATCCCCCAGTTTGTTCATTAGCCGTTTCAATTCCTGCTCTTTGACGCTGTTGGCCATGGCGTGCAGTTGCCCAATGATCGGTGCCGTGGTGCGGTGATTGAGATCGGCGATGAACCGGGCGGTTTCATGGTCGATGATTCGTTCCGCCTTGGGCCATTCCTTTTGCCGGGCGCGCTTGTTTCGTTCGCAGGTCGACTTCAAATCGTCGATGGAATAAAGATAGACGTTCAGGCAATCTCCGACCGCGGGCTCAATGTCACGCGGCACGGCGAGGTCCAGAATGAACATCGTTCGCTGCTCGCGCTGGAATTCGATTTGTCTATAGCTTTCCAGCGTGACGATCGGCTCTTTCGCGCCGGTCGTGCTGACGACCAGGTCGGCTTCGATCAGCAGTTGGTCCAATTGATCCCAACTTCGCGGAGTGCCGCCGACTCGCTGCGCTAGTTCCTCGGCGCGCTCGGGATTCCGGTTGACAATCGTTACGTCGCGGGCGCCTTCGGCCTTCAAATAGTTCAGCGTCTCTTCTCCCATTTCGCCGGCCCCAATGACCAGCACGTGCTTGTCGTCGAACCGCTCGAAGATCTGGCTGGCGAAATCGGCCACGGCGACACTGGGAATGCTAACCCGCCGCTCGTTGATGGCGGTTTCACTGGCGACTCGCTTGGCAACCCGAATCGCGGCTTGAAACGCGAGATGCGTCAAGGTGCCCGTGGATTCGCCCGCTTGCGCCAATTCGTAAGCTTGCTTAACCTGCGAGAGAATCTGCGCTTCGCCCACAACCATGCTGTCCAGACTGGCGGCGACCGTGAACAAATGCCGCACCGCCTCTTCGCCGTCGCGTTCAAACAGATCGTCAAAGATCTCGGCCGCCCGCATGCCGTGAAACGAAGCCAGGAACTCGACCATGTCATGGTGCGTCGGGCACAGCCGATCAGTTTCCGCCGCCGTGTACAGCTCGACGCGATTGCAGGTCGAAAGCAGGACCGCTTCGGACTCGGGAAATTGTTGCCGGAGTTTGCCCAGCGCGGCACGTGCCTGGTCAGGACTGAAAGCCAACCGTTCCCGCAGGTCCACGGATGAATGATGATGGCTGCAGCCCACCATTTGAAGCCTCATCGTTCACCTCCCTGCTGCGTGGCGGCACTGCGCCCGCCGGGGAGTGTCGTGGGGTGCTGGGCGTAGAATATGGCGATGCCCAATTCAAAGACCAGAAACGCAAAACTGGCCACGACTAAATAGGCGACCTTTCGTCCGCGCCGCGCCGGCTTGTAAATCAGGTTGAACGTCACCGCGGTGGCCAGCCAGAGAAACAAGACTCCCGACGTCCACACGACGGGGTCGGTCCAGGAGACGACGCCCGACTTGATCAGGTTGAGGACGACGCCGGAAGCCAGACCGACCGCCAGCAGCACGGACGACGCAACGAGCGCCCATTCGCCTTGCTTTTGTAGCAGTTCCAGACTGGGCAGCCGCAGGCCGGCGCGCGGCGGCAGCTTGTGTTTTAGACGATAGGATTGCACCAAATACATCATGCCCGCCACGAAGCCCAAAAAGACAATCAGCGTTCCCAGCAGCAACGCCAGGCCGTGGATGGACCGCCACACCGACTGGGCCTGGTCCTGCGAAAAGCCCGGCACTTTGCTAACCAACTCGGCAACGCCGATCAGCGCCAGAACCAGCGGTAATAGGAAGAGGCCCAATGCTGTTCGAGGCTGAGAAATAACTCGGGCTAAATAGACCACGATCAGTCCCCAGGCGACGATCAAACACCAGTCGTACCAACTTGACAGCGGTACGCCGGTCGCCAGTTCAGCGCGGACGTGGATCCACCAGTAGACCGAATGAGCAAACAGCCCCGCGGCGGCGAACGTGATGATGACCGCCATCCGAACCGGCGCGCGGAAGAACAGCCGCGAGACTTCCAACAGAAGCGTCGCCGCGTAACTGTAAAAGAAACAATAACTCGAAATGTCTTCGAGCATTCTTCCGACCTTAATGCTGATGTATGCGTTGTTGTTCGGTCCGCGAACAAAACGCAACCACCGTGAATGAGACCGCCATGATCGCGGAGCGATCAGCGACTTAGTCCAATTGATATTCTTTAAGCTTCTTGTGAAGCGTATTCCGGTTGATACCCAGTTTGGTCGCCGCTTTGGTTTGCACGTTATCGCAAGACCGCATCACTTGCGCGATCGTTTCGCGTTCGACCCGGCTAACGATTCTGGCATGAACTCCTTCATCGCCGTTGTCCGACGAGTCGATCCCACGTTGGACCAGCTCGTGAGTGAGCGAGTCGATGTCGACGCCGCGCACGCCCATCTTCCGGGGCGCTTGTTCGCCCCGCACCACCTCGGGCAGCAGTTCCAGCGTCAATTCGTCGCCCTCGGCCATGACCACCGCCCGTTCGACATAGTTCTGAAGTTCGCGTACGTTTCCCGGCCAGTGATAATTCTGCATCGCCGTGAGTGCTTCGTGCTGGATATGGACCACGTAACGATCGTTCGCTTCGCTATACATGTTGAGAAAATGGGCGACCAATTCCGGAATGTCTTCGCGGCGCTTTCGTAGCGGCGGAAGATAGATGGGCACGACGTTCAGCCGCCAATACAAATCCTCGCGGAACTTCTCCGCCTCGACTTGCTCGAGCAAGTCCTTGTTGCTGGCGGCCACAACGCGCACATCCACGCGAACCGTTTGGGTGTCGCCAACCCGTTCAAATTCTCGCTCTTGCAAAACCCGCAACAACTTGACCTGCAGCAACAGCGAAGTCGAGTTGATTTCATCCAGAAAGATGGTGCCGCTATGCGCCGCTTCGAATCGGCCGGTTCGGTTGTTCACCGCGCCGGTAAATGAACCGCGAACGTGGCCAAAGAGTTCACTTTCCAGTAAATTCTCGCTCAGCGCCCCGCAATTCACTTTAACCAGCGGTCCCGTGTTGCGGTTGCTCAATCGGTGCAGCGCGGTGGCGATCAATTCCTTGCCGGTGCCGGTCTCGCCCAACAACAATACCGAGGCGTTGCTACGGGCAACTCGCCTGGTGATCGCGTAAACGGTTTCCATCGCCGGACCCGAGCCAATAATGCCCGGAATCGGCGGACCGCTCTCCGTCATGTCGTTGATGAATGCCGCCATAGCACGCTGTTAACCAGATGGTCGGCGCCGTGGATCCGGCCCGCGGGGTTACCGCGAGGAGGGACCGCGACGCGACTTGACTTCTCGTTTCCGAATCTCGTCCTGTTGGTTTCGCTTCGCTTCGATCGTGTCCAGCAGAGACGCCAGCACGGCTTGAGTGCCGCCGTCCAAACGTTCGCTGTCGTTGTAGCGGTCGTACTGCCGCAGGATTTCTTCACTGGTCAGCAAGACGCCACGGGCTTGCACGGCCTGGGCAAACGAACTGGCCGCCATTTGCCGCTGGGCCAGCGGTTGCAGTTGGTCGCTGGCCAACTCAACCAAGGTTCGTTGGCTTTGGGGCGATCCGATTTGTCCCAGGACGAACCTTGCCTTGTCCGCGACGACCGGCGAAATGGACGCCTGAACGATGGACCGCTCGTGCCGCAATAAGTCATAGAACGAATAGCGCCGCGGTTGTTTGGCAATGCGGACCAATCCATCCATGGCCACAACCGCCTGGTTCAATCGCTCGTTGGTCGAAATGTAGTTTCTGCCCGATAACGCGGCCATTTGGCGAGTCACAAAAGACAGGGCGGCCGCGTCATATGGCCAAGGGAAAACCTCCACCAATTCATAGTCGCGCGCGAAGTCTTTCAGCCGCTCATAGTTCTCCGACCGCGCAAACAAGGCGACGGGAATCTTGGCGGTACGGGGGTCGCGTCGCAATTGTTGAAATGTCTCCTTGAAATTCGGACGATCGAGCGAGTCGCTCAGCATGAGATACTCGTAGTCGGAATCAGCCACGGCCAATTCGAAAAAGGTTCGGCCCGTCGGGGCGGTCTCCGCGCCAATTCCAACCGTGGCCAGCAAGCCGACTAACGACCGTGCATCCAACGTCACCGGATGCCCAATCAGCACTCGCCGCTGACCCGCCGAGCGGACCAGATAGGCCAGCACTTCGAGCAAGTGGCTGGAGCCTGGATAGGGCCGATCGGGATTGATTCGCAGGATCGCGTTGGCGGCCGCGAATCTTAACCGGCGATCGCCATTTCGTAACGCCGAGGCCAACACGCGCGGGCGGCCATCGCCAGAGTAGAGCATTGACGAGTCGCCGGCAAAACCGAGTACTTCGGCGGCACCGATGGCCGCCGCGGGATGGTTGTCCTTCATCGCCTTTTTCAAGACATCTTCGACATCTTGAAGATTCGCCTGGAACGACTTTAAGAAAGGCTCTGGAAGAGACTGTCCCAATCCGTTGCTCAGCTTGGCCGCTTCCAGCAGCGATGACAAATAAATGTGAAGGGCACTTTGGTCATTGGGAGACAACGCGTACAGATCGCCAGCGACTTTCGAGGCCACGATGTAAGATGAAACTTCGGCAGGATACCGTCGCGGAAGGCTCGTCTTTTGGCCTTCGTCCCAAGACCAAAGTTCCACGGTGCCGTCTAGCCCGGGTTGCAATGGGAGTGTCCCGCTATTGTAAAGTTTCGCTCGGCGCCGCAAGAACTCTTGCACTTCCGCGTTCGACGGCGTCACGTCCACGATTCGCATCAGCGCCTCGCCGGCCGCCTGTCGCAACGGTTCGCTGCTCGCCTCGTCCGCATAGGGGCGGACCAAGTAAAGGACCGCGCGGCTTGCCTCCAACCTTCCCAGCACCTTCATGGCTTGGATCACTAGATCTTCGTGAGGCGCTTCCAAGACGCCAATCATGGGCTCGATGGCGATGATTCCCATGTGGGCCAAGGCACCACGAATTCGCGCGTGCTGCGACGCACGCGAGGAATCGGCCAAGGCCTGAATCAGCGTCTTGACGCTGTCGACTCCGCCGTCCGTGAGGCCATCCAGAGCCGCCACGCGAATGCCCGGAGATGCGTTGCTTAGATCTCCAATCAACTTGGCAAGCCGCGCCGGATCTCGGGCCGCCTTATCACCGGCCGCCATGACGGCCCTCGCAAACGGAATGCCTTCCGGCGCGAGAGGTTCGAATCGTGATAGACGAATAAAAAACGCCGAGCCAAATTCTTTGCGAATGGCCACTTTGTCGTCCGCCGCGGCGGCCGCGCCAATCAATCGCGTGAGGTAGCTTTGGGCTTCATCCGCTCGCCCATAATCCATCATCGCTCGTAGAGCGCGGGTCAATTCAACGGGGGTCGTGGGATTCGATTCACGCAGCGCCAGCACCACCGGATCCTTCTCGACGGGGGCCGCCTTAGCTCCCCGCGGGCGTCGGCCAGTCGGTTTTGTCGTCGCGCCGGTGCCAAAAGGATCATCACCTGCCGTGCCAAAGGGATCGTCTTGCGCAAGACTCATCCCTGCCAATGCCAGGACGGCAATCAGCGCGAAAAAGTGAACCGCTGGAATTCGGCATCCTCGTGGCGGTGAATTCATCATTGAGTGACTCGTCGTCTTTAGGCCGTTGGTTGGTTGGTTGATGACGCATCATTTCCATTGTTGTCGCACAGTCGTGCTTTCCATTGCTGGACCTGCCTGGCCACTTCGCTAGGAGCGGTCGAGCCGTAACTGACAAAGGCGTTGACGGCATTTTCCACGCCCAGGACGTTATAGACGCTGGCATCCAGCGTGGGGTCGGCTTGCTGAAAATCTTCCAAGGAAAGATCCGCCAATCGGACGTTTCGATTCATGGCGGTTCGTACCAGGCTTCCCACGCAATGGTGAGCCTTCCGCTGCGGGATACCGCGGCCGATCAGGTGTTCCATGAGCGTAGTCGCGTCGAGATAGCCCCGGTCCAAACGTTGGGCGATCGATTCGACCTTCAGTTCGGTGCCGGCGACCAGCGGCGCGGCAATCTCCAAACACGCTTTGATGGTGTCCACCGAATCGAACAAGGCGGGCTTATCTTCTTGAAAATCACGATTGTAGGCGGTCGGCAAGCCCTTCATCAGCACGATTAGCGCCTGCAGGTTTCCGACGACACGGCCCGTCTTGCCGCGTGTCAGCTCCAAAATGTCCGGATTGATCTTTTGCGGCATGATCGACGAACCAGTACAAAACTCTTGAGGCAGTTGCAAGCAATCAAACTCGGCTGTCGACCACAAGATCCATTCTTCCGCCCAGGTGCTTAAATGCAGCGCGATGGTGGTCAGGGCGAAGGCGGTTTCCAACACGAAGTCGCGGTCGCTGGAGGCATCCAGGCTGTTCGCCGCCACCGACTCGAATTCCAGCTTTCGGGCGACCAGCTCGCGATCGATCGGCAGCGATGTGCCGGCCAGCGCCGCCGTGCCCAGTGGACAAACATTGACGCGCCGTCGGCAATCGGCAAGTCTGGCGCGATCACGCTCGAATTTCTCGCAATAAGCCAACCAATAGTGAGGAGCCAATACCGGCTGAGCCCGATGGGTGTGCGTGTAGGCGGGCAGGATGACCGACATATCCCGGTCACAGCGGCCCACGAACGCCCGCTGTATCCCAATCAACAGCCCGTCCAGTTCGTCGATCGCGTCACGAACCCACAACCGTATGTCCGTGGAAACCTGATCGTTGCGGCTGCGTGCCGTATGTAGCTTACGTCCGACATCCCCCAAGCGATCGATAAGTGCCTGTTCGATATGCATGTGGATGTCTTCCAGCCCATCCACGAACTCCATTTGCCCCGCTTCGATTTCGTCGCGTATTTCGAGGAGCGCCGTTTCGATTCGCTCAAATTCAGAATTCGATATAATTCCCTGAGCCGCAAGCATTTGCGCATGAGCGATCGAACCCGAAATGTCTTGCGAGTAGAGCCGTTGATCGAAGCTGACGCTCTCCGAGAATTTTTCCAGGCGGATGTCTTTCGCCTTGTCAAAAATCCCCGATTGACTGGGGCTGGGCAAATTCGTCTCACGGTACGAAGCAGGGAGTAAAAGGACAGAAGATCCATACTAGAAGCCGCGAGTCGGACTGTCAACGAACGTGCCTAAATGGTGAGCATAATGGGATTCGCACGCTTTTTCCGCACAAATAGATAAATGCTTATAAGTAAACGATTAAGAAACGCTTCGACGGGCCCAAGATGTCATGCACAAGGATCGCGCAGCCCGTGCCTAGAGCCATCGGTGTTGGGTATCCGCCGGATGGAATCCGGTCTCCGCCATGCTGCCAAGGGAACTACAGCCGCTGGATGAAACCAGTTCTCCCCCTTTTTCAAGGGGGAGCTAGAGGGGGTCGTCGGCGGAATCGCAGTATGCATCGAAGGAAGATCGAACACGGAATGATGAAGAACCCACTGTGGTCCCCCTTGCCAAGGGGGACAAAGAGGTGCGCGGGCACCGATGCGCTGCGGCTAACGTGCGGACGGCGATGCGCTGCGAGAACTCGGTTGCATCTGGCGATTGAACACCATGGCGTCGAAGTGCCGAGGCCAGCGAGCCTTCATCCACTTATATCCCAGCGGTCGGCTGAATTGCTTCTCATTGAGCCAATCGCCACCACCACCGACATCGCGCAACGGAACGATCGCGTTCACCAGCCCGGCCGAGTCGCAAATCCCCTCCAGAGTTCCCTCCGGTGCCTTGCCAATTTCAAATGGCAAGCGGAAATAGGCTCCGGCGCGCCCGTCATAGGCGGTGAACCCAACCGTAAAGACCGCATCGCCAAGTTGCTCGGCGACACGATGGCCCATCGGCGTCGTTTCCTTATAGCTAAGAGATCCGTCGGGCACTTCGACTTCGGCCAGATTGCGTGCGATGTGAAAACTGGCCGCCCAGACAATGATCTTGCGGTCTTTGTACAGGTCGTTGGCGAGCCAGATCAAATTCTTGGCCATTTGGGCATCGCGGGCGTTGACGTTGGGTTTGGTACGGTGCCACTTGTTGCTGGCATGAGCTTTGATACTGCTGAGGTTCTGTTTCCAAAAACGAACTTCCGTGGCCTGCTGCTTGGACGAGCCTTTCGTTTTGGATAACGCCTCTTCCAGGGCGCTCAGGGTGCCAAGAAACGTCTCCAACTCGCCGTCGATTTCCTTTTCGTATTTCAGCAACTGGCCCAACTGCCGGTAAACCAGTCGTATTTCCTCGGCTGCCGGAGTTGTGATTTTCAAGTCGTCGATCAACGCTTGCAAATCCTTGACGAGATGTTGGCGGGAACCTTGCGCCGTGAATTGGCAGTCGAAGCCGCACAGCTCCAGTGGTTGCTCGGAGTCGGCCCGCGCCGCCAGATATTTTATTAGCGGCTGCACTTGCCGGCTATCGGTCCAAATGCCGAAGATTCCTTGGCGCGCCGCCTGATGAGGATCCGTGCCTTGCTGGTACGCGCGCCACGCCTTGCGGCAATCGAACAGCCCGCTTTCGAAGGCCAAGACATCGAAGCCCATTTCTTGGTGTAGGAACTTGATCAATCGTGTCTTGGTCTCGAAGCACGTCCCGTCGCCGTGAGATTGTTCTCCAAGCTGAACGATCCGGGCGTCGCCAATCAATTTTTTGAGCGGCGCAAGGTCACTGAAGTCTTCGTCCGCGGGATCGATCGATCGCAGCCGAATCGCGGCTTTGCCCATCCAAGCAACTTGCTCGGGCGTGGCCTCGGTCGCTTCGGGAACCCAGCGGCGCGGGGTATCGCCCGCTTGTTTGGCGGCCGTGACCTTGACGGTTTGTTGCTTGTCATCGCCCACCTGGAAGGATACCGGCGATCGAACTCCGTCGTGGACCACCAGGATGCTCGCCGAATCCCCACGACGAAAGTAATTCAGATCAATCTTTCCATCGGCGTCGGCGCGTCGCGCAATGTCCGGCCCCGATTGGCTGTAGATGAAGAACTCGTCGCCGGTGAAGGTCTTTCTTTGAACGGGAATCACGACCGCCTTGGCCAGCGGCTTGCCATCTTTGTCGACAAGCTGCACGCGAAGTGGATCGGCCTTGTCCAACTTGAATTGAAAGTCGACATCGTCACCTTCAAGATTGGGCACATACTGGCTCTGCAGGGAATACCCGTCTTTCAAGAGCGTGACCAGAAACGCGGTACGCTTTCCGCTTTGATACAGGTTCGCAAATTTGAAATTGCCATCTTGGTCGGTTTTGGACTTCAGGGCTTGCTGCTGATACCGCCCGCCCGGCCAGCTTTTGTAGATTAGCAGCACATCCGCGCCGGCGACTGCCTTGCCGCCATCGTCCACGACGTTTCCGGCCAAGTCCTTGCCTTCTTGTTTTTCCACCTCGATCGCCAGGCGATGTTCAGCGGCGTCCTTGACCCTGAAGTCGCGGTCGGTTGACTTGCCGTTGATCCACAACAGGATCGCGGCTTGATCGTTGGGCAAGAAGTAACTCAGATCAACTTTTCCATCCGCGTCAGTGCGGGCTTGGATGGCCGGCGCGCTAAGGTGATAAAGAAAGTGCCTGTCCGCGGAAGGCGTTTCCCGTCCCTTGGGCGACACGGGCACGCCGGCCAGTGGCTCGCCCGATCCATCGACCAGTTGGAGTTTCATTGGCTTGGCGGATGTCAGCTTGAAGTTGAAAGGCGGCAGCTTCTTACCGGCCTTGTTAAGCACATACTCGCTTTGGAGTGCGAAGCCCGACTTCACGATGGTCACCAGAAACGCCGTCTGTTCTCCCGTTCGATAAAGCTCGCTGAAAGAGAACTTTCCATCTTTGTCGGTCCTGGCGGTGAGCGATTGTTGCCGATAACGTCCGCGCCAGGTTTTGTAGATCACCAAGACATTGGCGTCGGCCACCGGCTTTTCGTTTTTGTCCAGCGCTTGTCCGCTGAGATCCACCATCTTTGGCGAGTCCTGGGCATATCCGGCCGATAGGGGCACGGCGGACACTGCAATAACAAACATAAGACGTTGAAGGAGTGAAGCTGATGGCATGGCTTGGTTTCCTGTTAGCCGTTACTGGCGGGTGAAGGTTTGCCGGACGGCACCTTGAGATGCACGGTGTTTCCCTGGCTTG
This sequence comes from Planctomycetota bacterium, assembly GCA_029259935.1. The sequence continues at coordinate 50,908 of JAJDEH010000109.1, read as the reverse complement.
GCACCACGATTTCGCGAGTTTGCCATTCACTGCTGGGGAGCCGCAGGTAGACCGTGGCTCGGTCGCCCGGCACGAAGAACGGCAACTGCACGACTCCCTCGTTGTCCGATTTTTGGATAATCGGGTCGGCGCTTTGAAAGTACACAAGATGGTCGTGTCCATCGCGATCAATCCGACGATGTGGAAACACCTCAGCCCCGGCGATCGACGACCCATCATCACGCTCAATCCGCAAGTCAAACCCTCGCGTCGGCGGCAGGCGAAATATGATGGGCTCCAGTGCCGCGCCGCTACTACTGAGGTAGCTGGACTGCAACAGCCGCTTATCGGCGACGGTGGCAATCTGCACTTCGAATTCTTCGCCAACAGGGTAAACGTTGGCGATCTCGAAGCGGCCGTCGGGCGAGGTCGTGGCCATGTACGCCTGTTGACGGTATCCGTTTGGCGGCCACGTCTTTACGACAGCCAGGATGTGCGCGTTGTCAATCGCTTGCATCTGTTCGTCGACGACGCGCCCAACAATATCACCCGAACCGGAGTTTGATTTGGCCGCGGCGGCAGTTGTAGGTTCCAGTGCTTCGACCGTGTCGGCACGATTAGTTTGAACGGTCGCCGGTGCCCATAATCGCGTCACCAACAGCGCGGCCAAGATCACCACGAGGGCCAGCGTAATGCATGTATGAAGTCGGTGAACAACGGCCTGGCGGGCATACGATTGGGCATAGCACTGGCCGGCGACTTGGCTGACACTGCCAAAGCGCTCCGCTGCGGCCCGCCGCGCTTCAGGCCCTGTCATGCCGTTCTCTACATGATCACGGATACTTTCTTCTAAGTGAAATTCAATTTCTTCCTGGATCGAGGCTCCTACGTCCGCCGCCGAATTCGAGGGAGCCATGTTCAGATAGCGTGCCAACGCGGAAAACCAGCGACGAATCATGACGTGGCCTCACCGGGGGTTGCGGTGAGTACGAGCGATATCGCGTCCACCAGTTTCTCCCACGCTCGGACCTCGCGTCGCAACTGGGCGCGGCCCGTCCTCGTCAGTCGATAGAATTTCGCCTTGCGGTTAGATTCGGATTGCCCCCATTCCGAGGAAACCCAGCCGCGACGTTCCATGCGATGCAGAGCCGGATAAAGAGATCCTTCCTCAATGGTCAGCGCGTCGCACGTCGTCGCCTGAATCCACCGCGCGACGTTGTATCCATGCTGAGGACCATGGCCGAGCGACTTGAGGATCAGCATGTCGAGTGTCCCCTGCAGCAGCTCGGCCTTGCCATTTCGAGCAGTCATCACCTTCTCCCACAGATTGTCTAGGGGAGATTATGGTCACGGCTTCCCAAGAATGTCAAGGGGAAGGCGGCCGCATCTCTCTTGCAGCAGCCCCGAACCGCCGTCAGCACTTCGGCGCTCTCACGGTGCCTTCCGTCACTCCCGCGCAGGCGGGAACCCAGCGGAATATGACTGTCTCCCAATTTCACGCGACACTCGCCACACGGTTCAAAAATCAATCCAACACCATTTGCCAGAATCGGGTAGAATGATGGAAGAGGGCAGCAGGGGGCCGGCGGAAGCCTGGTCTTCAAAGACGAGGGAAATGAACGCAAAGACGCCATGACGCGAAGCAGGCGGACGTTGTGCGGTCTTCTCTGTATCATTGCGGCTCCGCGTCTTTGCGTTTCGTTCTTCCTTCGGCCTTCATTATTCCGTGTTCGATATTCGATATTCAATTTCTTCATTGATTTGATTCTTGAATGAAGATGCGGCAGAGAACCGGCAAAGAACCCCCTCTAGCTCCCCCTTGAAAAAGGGGGAGGACCAGAGCGGGGCTGGCGAAAGAAATCCGTACCAGCGCGGCGAAACTGTTGCAACTTTGCAATCGTTATTTGACCGCGCGGCGAACGCGGATACGCGGGGCGTCGCGTGCAACTCGTTGCAACATCGTCTTTTAGGGGCAGGATTATGAAAGAACAACAGAATGTTTTGCGGAATCGCGTATGTTACACTCGCGCGCTTGCGCCGCTTTGGTTTGCTTGCGGAAAAACAAGGACTCGCTATGTTCGCGGAATCTACAGCGATCTGATCCTGTGGCGCTCGGATGCGCAGCGCGGCACCGCGCGAGCATTGCGAAGGCGGGTTCCCATCGGCGGTACCTTCGCCGAAAGCGGCCCACGGCGATCTTCCACGTGGTCGTGTCACGCTCCCGCGATAGACCTGTTGACGTCGTTTACAGGTTGGCATTTAGGTGTCCAAGCAGGGATCAGTTCTGCCAAGAGGAGGCATGGCATGTGCAAGGGTTCACGGAATGTTGGTGTTCTGCGGTGGCTATGGCTGTTGGTGGGACTGCTTGTTGCCGTTACTCAGCCGGTTCGAATCCACGCGGCCACGGGAGACGAGCAGTCGCGGGCCGAGGAACTGGTTCAGGAAGCACTGCATCGTGAGATTTACGGATTGGCGGATCAGCGTGAACAGCTTCTTGACCACGCCGCAAGAACCTCGCCCAACTATCCGCCGTCCATGTGGCATCGTGGCTACATCCAATGCCGTGGCCAATGGTTGAGGGCGGACCAGTACGATCAAATCGGTAAGGATCCCCGGCTGACTGCCTACTGGAAGATTCGACAAGATTACGACGATACGCCAGACGGTCAACTGAAACTCGCCGCTTGGTGTGGCCGGCACGGTTTGGCGGACCAGCAACGCGCCCATCTGACCCAGGTACTAAATCTAGATCCCAACCATCGGTTGGCCCGCGAGCAATTGGGTTTTCGTTGGATGCACGGGGCGTGGACTCACGTCGACGAGATCCAAGAAGCACTCCGGGACACACAACGACAACGCAAGACGCTGCGCAAATGGCGACCCCAGGTCGAACCCATTCTAGCCCTACTGAAACACAAGAGCCCAAGGCGGCAAGAACAGGGCCAACAGCGACTGGCCGCCATCACCGATCCCGAGGCGATCGTCGCCCTGGAAACGCTGCTGTCGGCCGAAAGTGAATGGTGCGCGTCGCTGGTGATCGCTCAACTCAAAAAGATGCCGCAGCGCGAGGCGGCACTAGCGCTGGCTCGGCACGCGGTCATTTCACCATGGCCGGAAGTGCGAAAAGAAGCTGCCTTGGAACTGAGAAAACGCCATTTGGATACGTACGTGCCCGCTTTGCTCTCCGCCATGCACACGCCGGTGCAAACACGGATCGAAGTCGGTCGCGGCTTCGCGGGACGCCTAGTCTATCGGCACAGTTTTTACCGCGAAGGACAGGGCGAGCGACAATTGCTGATCGCGGAAACGGCTTACAAGCGACTAGCCCAACCGGGCGGCGATGGAGAAGAGACTTTGTCACGCGCGGTGTCGAGTGTCCGGCAGAATGCCATCCGGGCGGAAGTACTCACGGCTCGCGAAAACGAACGCGCGGAACAACTGAACCACCGCATTGCCGGCGCGTTGTCCATTGCCACCGAGCAATTGGTGCTGCCTTCTCCGGAAAGCTGGTGGGCCTGGTGGACTCACTACAACGAACTTCGCATCGACGGCGATAAACCATTGCGACAACTTTACGCTCGGCGGGAAATCAGGGTTGAAGATCGCTCGCAACGCAAAATGAGTGAAGAGGATCGAGAAAAGCTAAGACAACAGCAGCGAGAACGCAGGCAGAAATTCGCCGACAAGGAACTTAAAAACTCGCGCTGGTACTGGATGCCCGACGGAAGGAGGATTCGGCAAAAGAGGCTGAACAGCGGCCAGTACCTAAAACAGTTCATGGACAGTGGCGGGCAAATTTCGACGGTGATCCAATCGTTCATCAGTTGTTTTGCCGCCGGCACGCCGGTGTCGACCGCGCGCGGCCCGCGCCCGATTGAGCGAATACAGGTAGGTGACCTCGTCTTGTCGCAAGATGTGGAGTCGGGCGAACTGACGTACAAACCGGTTCTCCGGACCACCGTTCGTCCGGCCTCGCGTTTGCTCATCTTGAACACCTCGAACGACACTCTGCACACCACCGGCGGGCATCCGTTTTGGGTTTGTGGCGAAGGTTGGAAGAAGGCTCGCGAACTGCGGTCGGGTATGCTGCTGCATCATGTCAACGGATCCACGATGGTGGACTCGATTGAGCCGGGAGCGTTGAAAGAGGCCTACAACTTGGTGGTCGCCGATTTTCAATCGTATTTCGTCGGTCACGGAAAACTGCTCTGCCACGACACGGCGGATCGCGATGCCACCGACGCGATCGTGCCTGGCTTGCTTGTTAAATAGCAAAGGGTGAGAACCAGAGGTCGGCCCGTTTGTTGATCGAACCGGACGATCGCGCTATGATGCTCTTTTCGTGCGAGGTTCGGCAATTCTCACAACGGAGCTTCTTCAATGGCAGTCCAGCCAATTCCTGAAGGCTATCACACCGTGACACCCTATTTGATCGTTGACGACGGGGCCGCCGCGATCGAATTTTATAAGAAGGCTTTTGGCGCCAGCGAGGTCATGCGTCTGCCTGGGCCCGGCGGCAAAGTGATGCACGCCGAGATCAAGATCGGCGATTCGATTATCATGATGGCCGACGAGTTTCCCGACATGGATGTGCGGGGACCCAAGTCGTTCGGCGGGTCGCCGGTCAGTATCTGCTTATACGTGGAAGACGTTGACTCGCGTTTCCAACAGGCAATCGACGCCGGTGCCAAGGAAAAGCGACCGCTTGTCGACCAATTCTATGGCGACCGGTCGGGTACCTTGGAAGACCCTTTCGGACACAGTTGGACCATCTCCACGCACATCGAAGATCTTACCGCCGAAGAAATCGAAACACGCATGGCCGAGGCGATGTCGCAGCATGCGCCTGAATGACCACCGAGGCCGGATGCGAGATCGTGGCAATGTCACGATCGCCGAGATATAATCCCAGCATGCCAAAACTCACCTATGCGAAGCCTCATGAAATTGGTCTCGACAGCGCCCGCCTGACGATTGCAAACGATTTGCTAAAAAGTTGGACCACCGGTCCCGACGCCCCGCTTCCGGGCGGCGCGATCGTGGTTGGCCGACGCGGCAAGATTGTCGAACCGCAATTTTTTGGACGACAAGGACCGGAACCGGACGCGGAAGCTATTCGCCGCGATGGAATGTTTCTGATCGCCTCGATCACCAAGCCGGTCACTTACATGGCGGCGCTGAAGTTGGTCGAGCGGGGGATGCTGAATCTATCCGATCCGGTCATGCGTTACATTCCCGACTTTGCCGCCCATCACAAAGAAGACACGCTGGTCGAGCATCTGTTTACCCACACGTCCGGAATGCCCGACATGCTGGAAGACAACGGGGAATTGCGGCGGAACCACGCGCCGCTGAGCCGTTTTATCAAGGGCGCGATCAACGCCATGCCGCTGTTCCCGCCGGGTACGGACTACAGTTACCAAAGCATGGGAACGCTGGTTGTGGCCCAATTGGTGCAACAACTGAGCGGCCTTACGATTCATGAGTTTATTCGCCGTGAAATTCTCGAGCCGCTAGGAATGAATTCCACCGGCCTGGGGTCGCGTGGCTTGCCTCGCGAGCGGCTCGTGCGAGTGCAAATCCCCGATTATCAAATCGATTCGGATTTTGGCTGGAACAGCCGCTACTGGCAAGAACTGGGGGCACCGTGGGGTGGCATGTTTAGCGCCCCGGAGGATTTCGCCTTGGTATGCCAAATGTTGTTAGGCCAAGGCGAACTCGACGGCGTGCGTCTGCTGGCTCCCAGTACCGTTCATATGATGACGACCAATCGATTGCACGACCAACCTGAACTTCCTGAAAAAATTCGCCGCACTCGTCCGTGGGGATTGGGGTGGCGGCTGAACCATCGAGGAACCACCGGCAGTTTCGGCGATGTACTAGGCCCCAACGTCTTCGGGCACACCGGTGCCACCGGAACCATGTGTTGGATCGACCCCGACCGCGAAGGCTTTTGCCTACTGTTTACGTCCGGCATTCGCTCAAGGGCCCCCTGGCGGTTGGTCCATCTCTCGAACGTGATCGCTTCGGCGTTTCAGTAACTTCATGGCCATCGTGGTCCAGTGATTCCGCTCGACGCCTCATCCGGCGATGAGTTCATGAACGGGTCTGTTATGGCGTTCTGTTTCGGACCAAGCGGATCGCGCGGCACGAAACTTCGGATGAAGAGCCAGTTGACCTGCTAGAGCGATTCGGCGCGGCTCCCGACTCGATGAATAGGCTGGGGTGGACTATTGCTGGCATGCCACCCCAAAAGAGGGTAAAGTGACGGCCAGCCGGATGGGGTGACCGTCGAGCGGCAAGGAGACCACTTCGTAGGAACCACGAAACGACAGGTGAATATTCGACGGAGATTTGTTATGGGACTCTGGTCAACAATCAAGGGCTGGCTGAACATTGGTGGCGTCAAGGTAATGCTTCAGAGTGTACCGACCCAGGTTTCAAGATCGGGCAATGAACTGAACGGGCAGTTGCAACTTTCGTCCAAAAGCGAGAAGCATGTCTTGAAGATTGAATACAAGCTCGTCGAGGAAGAAGTGAGCGGGCGTGGCGATGACAAAGAAACGAAAGAACAGTTGCTGGGCCGCTCGACGATGAGCGACTCTTTTGATATCAAGGCCGACGAGAATAAGACCCTGGACTTTTCCATCAGCTACGCCGTTCCCGAGCGACTGGCCGACAAAGGGGGCGTCATGGGGTCGGTTGGAAAACTCGGTGCTTTTGCATCAGGCCAAAAACTGAAATACTTTGTCGTTGCCGAATGCGACGTCAAAGGGACTCCCCTGGATCCGAGTGACCGCGTCGAAGTGACGATTGTTGATTGATTTTCGCTGTCTTCATTGGTCCGCGGAATAAGATTTTTTGATTCTTCAGTACGAGCCGCCGGCCGTCGCCGCGAATCGCGGTTCCATCAGTCAAAGGGAAGAGGTATGCCTTACAAGCCCAGTTTTGCCGCGCGCCTTCGATACCAGACGGACAACTTTCTGGGGCGCGGAAGCGGCGCGCTGTTCTTGGCGCTGATGATCGCGTTCATGGTTTCCTTTTGCTTGATCATCGCAATCCGTGGTTTCTTCAACCTGACAATGGCTCCAACTCCCGAGCCAGGAAAAGAACCGCTAGCATTCGCACGGCAGATTTGGTTTACCTTTCTGCAGCTCACCGATCCGGGCAACATGGCCCAAGACAACGACACGAAGTCCACCGCGTACAAGCTCAGTGCGATTGTCGCGGGCATGACCGGCGTCGTGATCTTTTCGGCCTTGATCGCCTTTCTTACTACCGCTCTGGATCAAGCCATTGCCCATCTAAAGAAAGGGCACAGCCGGGTGCTCGAGTCGGGTCACACGCTCATCCTGGGGTGGAGCCCGCGCGTGATCGAAATTCTGCGCGAACTCGTGGAAGCTAACGAGAGCGAGAAAAAACCCGTGGTGACGATTCTTTCGGACGAAGAAAAAGAGTCGATGGATGAGTACCTGCGGACCAATTTTCAAGATCGCCGCAATACGAGAATCGTCACCCGCAGCGGCCCCACCGCCTCGCTGATCGGATTGGAGCGGTTGAATGTGGCCGAGGCGAAATCGGCGATCATTCTCGCCACCTGCACCACCGCTTCGCCCGAGGAAGAAAAACTGGCCAGTGACGCCACCGTGATCAAGACGATTCTTGCCTTGGATGCCCACACGGCCGATCTGGAAGAATTCAACATCGTTGCCGAGATTTTCGACCCGCGAAATCGGCAGGTCGCCAAGGATATTTCGACCGATCATGTCGTGGTAGTCGACGCCGAGGAGATCTTGGCCAAGATCATGGTGCAGACGTCGCGCACGAGTGGCTTGTCGGTCGTGTATGCCGAGCTTCTCAGCTTCGAGGGCTGCGAGATGTACTATCACAACGCACCTTGGAAAGGCATTACATTTGGCGCGATGCAGTATCATTTTCCGGACGGCGTGCCGATTGGGATCTGCGACGCGGAAGGGACGTTGGTCGTCCGTCCCAGCCCTGATACAGTTTTGAAAGACAGCGATGAAATCTTGATCGTGGCCGACGACGATTCGACGATCGACTTTCAACCTCGGGCGCTGGTATCTCCAAAAGACTTCGGCATTCCCGATATCCGAGTCGAGCGGGAAAAAGAGCGGATGCTGATTCTGGGCTGGAGCCCGAAAGCGTCGATTATCGTCTCGGAGTATGCCGACTATGTGCTCGAAGGATCGACGGTCGACGCCGTTGTCAAACAGCCGTCGGCCAATGTCACCGAGGAAATCAATGAACTCAAACAAGAACTAGAAGAGGCACACCTTAATCTAATCGACAAGGACCCGCTGGACAGCGACGACTTGGCTTCGCTCGATCCGTTTTCTTACAACAACATCATCGTCCTGCCGCAGCGGCCCGACGACGAAGTGGACGCCGAGCGGACCGACTCCGAAACAATCGTCGTGCTGTTGCACTTGCGAAGAATGGCGAAAGCTCGGCGCGAACAAGGCCTGCCGCTGAATACAAAAATCATCACCGAAGTTCTTGATTCGGCGAACCAAGATTTGATCAGCCGGGCCGGCGTGAATGACTTTCTGATTTCCAATCGCATGGTATCGATGATCTTCGCGCAGCTTAGCGAAGAGCCGCGAATCCTCAAGATCTACGACGATCTATTCCAAGAGGAAGGATCGGAAATCTACGTCAAACCGGCATCGCTGTACTTCGACGAACTGCCGACGACTCGCCGATTCGCGGATATCATGGCCGCGGCCCAAAAACGCGACGGCGAGGTTTGCCTGGGCTACAAGCTCAAAAGCCTGGAAAACGACGCCGACCAGAATTTTGGCGTGAAACTGATTCCGCTCAAGGATTCGTCCGTGACTCTGTCCGCCGACGATGCCCTGGTCGTCGTGGCGGAAGATGACCAGTAGGGTGGTGGTTGTGAGGATCGGGGGCGATCCGTAAAATCGTGTAATCATGCCCAGAAAGGTAATCATCGATTGCGATCCCGGTATCGACGATGCCGTTGCGTTATGTCTTGCATTGTTCGATCCGCGATTGGAGGTCGTGGCGATCACGGCCACGGGCGGGAATGTTTCGGCCGAACAGGCGAACCGCAATGTTCAGGCCATCATCGAACAGCTTGACCCGCCCCGATTTCCCCGAATTGGCGTCGCGTCGCCGGCCGACCATTCGTCTCTGGCCGATGCCCGCATTATTCACGGCCGCGATGGTTTGGGAAATGCGGGATTTGTGGTTTCCGAACTGCATCATCAGCATCCGTCCGAAAAAATCATCTGCGACGAAATTCGCGCCGACCCCGACAACGTGGCCATCATCGCCCTCGGACCGCTGACCAACGTGGCCCGCGCTTTCCGGCGCGATCCCGAACTGCCGACGATGGTCAACCGGCTGATTATGATGGGAGGAAGCGTTGGCGGCATCGGCAATATTACGGCGACGGCCGAATTTAATATCTATTGCGATCCGCCCAGCGCTCGGGAAGTCTTTCGTTCCATGTCGACCAAGACCCTGATTCCGCTCGACGTGACATCGCAAGTTCAATTCGGACTCGATTTTCTGGATGAGTTGCCTGGCGAGTCGACTCGCGCGGGCGCGTTCCTAAGGAGAGTACTGCCGTATTTATTTCGAGCCTATCACCAAGTGCTGGCTCAAGAAGTGGTGCATCTGCATGACGCGGTCGCGGTGGCGGCGGCTTTGCACAGCGAATTGTTCGTCACCGAAGAAATGGCGGGTGATGTGGAAACATCGGGCGAACTCACGGCGGGCGCGACGGTGTTCGACCGGCGGGAGAAACCAAAGTGGCGTCCCAACATGGAAGTCGCGGTTGAAGTCGACGTGGCCGCCGTCAAGGATTGTATCGTGCGCGGGCTCGACGTGGCGGGTAAGGCCACCGAGTAGCAACTCGGTTTGTCAGCTAGAGTAGCAACTCGGTTTGTCAGCCGGTCTCGCTCAAGACGTATTTCACAACTTCCAATGAGAGTGCAACCATGAGTGACGTGAGAGATTTTGGCGCGCGCGGTGACGGACAAGTCGACGATACCGAAGCGATTCAGCACGCGATCCGCGACGGCGAAGGGTTTGTTCAGTTTTCACCGGGCACCTATCGAATCAGCCAAACGATCGAGATCCCGCTCGACCAACATGGTCCACTCGGCATCGACGGCAGCGGCGGGACGGCCAAAATCTTGATGACCGCGGCCGGCCCCGCGTTTCGAATCGTGGGAACCCACGGCGGCACGGGTGACCCGCAATCGGTCAAGCCCGAGGTGCGCATCAAGCAGCGGATGCCGACGATCAAGAATATCGAGATCGAGGGCGCGCATCCGGAAGCGGATGGAATTCAGATGATCGAGACGTTGCAATCGGTCTTCGAAGGCGTGTTGATTCGCGGAGTGCGGCACGGCATTCATCTTCACAAGCGAAACCGCAACGTCCTAATCAGCCACTGCCACATCTACAGCAACACCGGTATCGGCGTCTTTCTCGATCGCGTCAACTTGCACCAGATCAACATCGCCAGCAACCACATCAGCTACAACCGTCTGGGAGGCATCCGGATCGAAGGCTCGGAAGTGCGGAATCTTCAAATCACGGGCAACGACATCGAGTACAACAACCACCGCGCGCACAACGCCGAACCCCAGCCAACCGCCGAAATTTACATCGACACGACCGCCGAAGGCGCGAGCGTCAACGAAGTGACCGTGGCCTCCAACACGATTCAAGCCACTGTATCTCCCGGCGGCTGCAACATCCGCATCAAAGAAAAGCCGGATCAAGGCCGCCCGCCCGGCCTATGGACGATCACCGGCAACATCATCGGCAGCCAAGAGAACAACGTGCATCTTACCGGCTGTTACGGAATGACCATCAGCGGCAATTGCATTTATTCGTGTGGCGAACGCAATCTGCTAATCGAACAGTCGAGCCACATCAACATCGGCTCGAACAGCTTTCGCCGACATTCGCCCAGCATGAACACCGGAGTGCGGCTCGTCGATTCCACGGACTGCACCATCACCGGCTGCACCGTCCGCGACGAGGCCGAAGAGGGCCAAACCACGAAGGCCTCGCTACTGGAGCTTTCAAACTGCCGCCGCATCAACGTAACCGGCAGCCAGTTCCTAGACGGCGCGCCATACGGCGTCGACGTCGAGAATTCAAGCCACGTAAACATCAGCAGTTGCACCGTGATGGACACCCGCGAAGAAAAGAAAACGCTCGGAGCCATTCGCTTCACCGGCCCCGGTCGAGCCAACCTGATCACCGGGAACATAGTCGGCAAAGGCGCGGCCAAGCCGATCCAAGTGGAAGACCAAGCCGGAGTGAAGTTGGGGGAGAACTTGGTCGAGTCTTGAGAGAAGTAGAGGTAGGGCCAGGTCCGACTTAGGAATTAAGTACTCGTCGACAGGATAAACTCCATCTCACATCGGCTTTCCATGCCCATTCCCTTTGACAACAGCTACGCCCGTCTGCCGGACGCTTTCTTTGCGCCCATCGAGCCTACACCGGTCAGCGCGCCGGTGATGATTCGGTTGAACCACGATCTGGCGACCGATCTCGGGATCGACGTCGCACGGCTTGATTCGCCCGAAGGGCTCGCCATTCTTGCGGGCAACCAACTCGCGGACGGCTCCGAGCCGCTGGCGATGGCTTACTCAGGTCACCAATTCGGCGGCTTCTCGCCGCAACTCGGTGACGGTCGCGCGATATTGCTCGGTGAGGTCGTCCGCCATGATGGCGTTCGCCACGACATCCAACTGAAAGGCTCGGGCCCAACGCCCTTTTCGCGTCGCGGCGACGGGCGGTCAGCGCTCGGTCCCGTCTTGCGAGAATACATCGTCTCGGAAGCCATGGCTGCCCTCGGCGTGCCGACAACCCGCGCGCTCGCCGCCGTGGCAAGTGGTGACAATGTACTCCGTGAGGGCCTCATGCCCGGTGGAGTTTTCACCCGCGTCGCGCAATCGCATATTCGTATCGGCACCTTTCAATGGTTCGCTGCCCGCCAGGATCACGAGAATGTGAAGGTTCTCGCCGACTATGTTATTGAGCGCCACTATCCCGACGCGCGGCACGACGAAAACCCTTTTCTCGCTTTGCTTGAAGGAGTCGTTGAGCGACAAGCCAAACTGATCGCCCATTGGATGCAGCTCGGATTCATCCACGGCGTGATGAACACTGACAACATGAGCGTCGCCGGCGAGACCATCGACTACGGTCCTTGCGCCTTCATGGACATCTACGATCCGATGAAAAGATTCAGCTCGATCGACCACCAAGGACGTTACGCCTTCGCCAATCAGTCCTCGATCGGCCATTGGAACCTGACCCGCTTCGCCGAAACACTCCTGCCGCTACTCGACGACGATCCGCAACGATCGGTCGCCAAAGCCGAAGGTGTTCTTGGCACGTTCGCCGAAATCCACCGAATCGAACTGCAAAAGCGTTTCACCGCCAAGATTGGCATCGAAGCTGGCGATACGAGCGACTGGAGCATCGTGGAAACGTTGCTGGCAGCAATGGCGGATGGCGAGGCCGACTTCACGCTTGTGTTTCGCCATCTTTCCGACGCGCTTGAAAGCGGCCACGACGACGGCATCATTTCACTTTTCGACCAACCCGCGGCGATCGTCGAGTGGCTAACCGATTGGCGGGCACGCCTGCACGATTGCGACCGCAGCCAGGCGATTGACCTGATGCGCCGGACGAACCCAGTCTTCATCCCCCGCAATCATCGCATCGAGGAAGCGATCAACGCCGGCAACGAAGGCGATTTCGCACCTTTTCACCGTCTCAATGAAGTCCTGCGGCACCCCTTCACCGCCCAGGCGGAATTCACCGAATTCGAAGCCGCACCGCAACCCGCTGAAGTCGTCCGCGCAACCTTTTGCGGAACCTGAGACAAGCACCCGACCCGGTTTTTGGCCTGAGCAAAAAGCTGATTACGGGCACGCACTCTGATGGCCGCGATGTTCGCTGCGGCCTCTCGCAAATAGGACAATCAACAGATTCTGTTCGGGCGATTCTGCTGACTCATTGGCACAAGGATCATGCCACCCGGGCTGCCGCAATCCAAACCGAAACCGTTGCGTCCGTCTATTGTCGCGTTTTCGATGCTCGGCTGCGGATGTGGTCTTCCGCAGCGCGATGTTGAACCGATGTCGTTCTTGGTTTGGCTCCGTGACGACCGTGCGGATTTTGCGGATTCAGCCGCTCGATTTGGGGCCGGTGACATGCGCCTCGTCCTATACAAGGACCGAGTTTTTGACGCGCAACTACCCGTAATCTATGACCTTATGAGGCGACGTTGCGCCCGCGCGCTACTCAGCCTTTTTTGGCGAAGCAGGAATTGAGGAAGAAATTACCAATGGATACGCAACAACGACCGGGATTTACGCTGGTTGAGGTGCTAATTGTCCTCGTCATCATGGCGATCTTGGCCGCCGCGGTGATTCAAAGATTTTCGGACTCATCGAACCAGGCGAAATTGGGAACGGCCGAGTCCAATTGGCACACCTTGAAGTCCCAAATAGAAATGTACAAGTCGCAGCACACGGGTAAGCTTCCGCAAAAGCTGGAGAACTTGACGAAGAATACCAACGGCAACGGCGACGTGGGCACTGGCGCAACTCATGTTTACGGTCCTTACATCGCCGAACTGCCCGTCAATCCGTGGAACGCAAGCCAAACCGTGACGGAGTCGGACGGCCAAGCGTCTCCTACCGCTTACAGTGATACGATTGGATGGTACTTCGACACCAGCGATGGCGGCCTTTGGCTTGCGGGCAAGGAAGACGGAAAGTTCAAGTTGATCGGCGATGAGGCAACGGCGCCTTAGTCCGCGACCTGCTGATGGACAATCTTCTCGTCGTAGACTTGGAAACCCGCCCGTACATAGTTCGGCAGCGCGGCCGGATGATCCAGATCGCACGTGTGGACCCAGACGCGGTTCGGCTGGTAGCTCCAAGCATGCTGGACCGTCCAGTTCAGAAAGAACTTGCCGAGCCCCCGCCCGATGAAATTCGGAAACAGCCCGAAGTACGCCAATTCGATTTCGGTGGGAGTTCGCCGATCCAGTTCTGAAAATCCCGCCGGTTCGCCGCCGACCGTAAGCAAACTGATCTCGACTAGATTGTCGTGAATGATTTCCACCAGCTTTTCATCCGCGAGCAGGATGCGGTCGACCCAATCGAAATCCTTCCCCACGGAACTATAGTAATGGCGATATTCCGCCAAGGAAGGTTTTTCGACGTGAGCGACCGCGACGCCTTCCGGTGTCGCTGTGTCGTTGCGCACCGGTGATCGCATTTCAAGATAGGTTGTTTTCGTGGTCACTTCACGCACCGTTAGTTCCTCTTTCGGATTCTGGTGGTTCGATTTCAACGCGCCATGGTCAGACCGGCAATGCTGGTGCCCAAAGTTCGGAAGTAGGCCGAAGCGTTAGGTCGTCTTCTCAAACAGGGGTGTACAATTCTCCAGGCGTGCCCCCAGTTCATCGGCAACGGCGATTTGCTTGCGACTCCACATTGACGTCCCGGCGTGCGTGCCATCTTGGCCTAGCAGGAAGAACTGCACGTTGAACTGCGGCCGGCCTTGTTCGTCGCATTGATCGGCAGGCGATTTGTGGGTGATTCGCCGCAGTATTTCCAAGCCGGCCTTCGCGGGGACCATTCCGCCCCGCATCAACTCCACGGCGGCAAAGCTGGACAAGTTTTCAAGATTCGCTTCACCGTTGCCAATGCTGCCGCAGGAACCCCATTCGCTATCACAGTACAGTCCCGCGCCGAGGATCGGTGAATCGCCAATTCGGCCCGCGATCTTGAACGCGTGGCCGCTGGTACTGGTCGCGCAGGCGATATCGCCGTGAGCATTGATGGCGGCACAATGCACGGTGCCGGTGGATTCCGGCGGACCAGTCGAAGATGCGCTTTTGAGCTGCGCTCCTTCCGGAGCCGACAAGCCATAAAAGTGTTTTTCGAACCAACGCTGTACATCCAATTCTTGTTCGTCTTCGGCAGGTTCGATCCAATCATCGTGCCGCGAGCGGCTTCGTTTCCAATGCAGCCACATGCGGCGCGACCGCTCGGTCAGCAGATCCTCTTCGGCGAATCCGTTGGCCAACGCGAAACGCAATGCACCTTCGCCCGCCAGCAATACGCGTTTGGTTCGCTGCATAACCAGTCGCGCGACTTTCGCGGCATGGCGAACTCGTTGCAACGCCGCCACTCCGCCGCCCCGATGAAGCCGCCCGTCCATGACCGCCGCGTCGAGTTCCACGACACCGTCTTCGTTGGGCAACCCGCCGTAACCTACGGTCAATTCCTCGGGATCATCTTCGATCAAGGTGACGCCTTCCACGCAGGCATCCAAGGGCGAAGCCCCCGACCGCAGCAGTTCAAAGGCTCGGGCGGCCGCTTTCAATCCGTTATGAGACGCAATCGCCTTCATGATCACGACAAGACCTTTCCACGCCGTTAAGCGATGTGACGCCAACCATCGCGACATCAACCGTCGCGTTCATCGAAACGTTAGAGTACGTTTCATAATATCACCAACATGAGGCGTCAAGATACGATACCGCAATGGATTCTGGGCCAGATTCCACGTTTCCAACATTTGGCAAGACCCACCATTGCAGACGGCAGGCAAGGGCCGTCATGAAAACGGTGCGCCGTTGAACCGACGCCGCCTTTCGCTGATACTGTTCTTGTCGCACCCGTAATCCTCCGAGCGGCGAGCCTCCAAACAGACCGCCAAACTCAGCCCGGGCTTAATCGAGTTACCACCGATGCACACTCGCCTTTGCTTCCAATTGCCGCGAAACGCGATCGTGCTGCTGCTTGCGGTGGGGACCGCCACCGGGTTACCCGTCGACGCCTTGTCCGCTCAACCGACATTTGAGATCGACGTGATGGCCGTGCTGTCCAAGGCAGGCTGTAACGCCGGAACATGCCACGGCAATCAGAATGGAAAGGGCGGTTTTCGACTGTCGCTACGTGGTCAGAAGGCGGAATTCGATTACCGGTGGCTGGTTCGCGATAGCGGCGGTCGGCGCGTCGATCGACTTACTCCGGAACGCAGCTTGATTCTGAGGAAGCCGGCGGGTGAACTCGCGCACGAAGGGGGTGTTCGCTTTCGACGCAATTCGCTCGAGTACCGTATCCTTCACGAATGGTTGGCGGACGGAGCTCCCGGGCCGGGCGATAACACACCGGGTTTGAAACGCATCGAAGTCACGCCCCGCGCGCAGGTTGTAATCGACCCAGAGGCCGAGGTTCAATTAAAGGTGACCGCACATTTTAGCGACGGCCATCGGCGCGACGTTACTAGATTAGCGGTCTACGAAACGACTAATCTGAATGCCGACGCGGATCATTTCGGGTTGGTGGCCCGCAAGTCGTTTGGCGAAACGACCGTCATGGTTCGGTTTCTGAATCAACAGGTCTCCGTGCAATTGGCGTTCATTCCAGCACGAACTGATTTTGAGTGGAGCGATCCGCCCGCGAACAACTATATCGACGACCTGACTTTTGCCAAGCTCCGCACTTTACGGGTCAATCCGTCCAAGAAGTGCGACGATCATGTTTTCGTGCGCCGCGTGTACCTCGACGCCATCGGGATGCTTCCGACAGCCGACGAGGCGCGGCGATTCGTGGCGGACACGCGATCGAACAAGCGAGCCGAATTGATCGACGCCCTGCTCGAACGAACGGAATTCGCCGATTTGTGGGCGCTGAAGTGGTCGGATATTCTTCGCAACGAAGAAAAGGTACTCGACCCGAAAGGCGTCGAAGTCTTCCACGCTTGGATTCGCGACGACATCTTGCAAGGCAAGCCAGTGGACCAGTTCGTGCGAGAGTTGATCTTGGGCGAGGGCAGCACGTATAAAATTCCGCCGGCGAATTTTTGGCGTGCGAATCGCGACCCGCTGACACGTGGCGAAACGACCGCCCGCCTGTTCCTGGGAACGCGAATGCAGTGCGCGAAATGTCATAACCACCCCTTCGGCCGCTGGACGCAGGATGACTACTATTCGTGGGCCGCACTATTTGCAAGACTGGATTACAAGCTCGTCGACAACAAGCGGCAAGACAAGCTCGACAAGAACGAGTTCAATGGCGAGCAAATCGTACTTGTCAAAGACAGTGGCGAAGTCACCCATCCTGAAACAGGTGCCACCGCGCCGCCGAAGTTACTGGGCGATCGAATTCTGGAATCCGGTTCGGATGACGACCGCCTCAAGTCACTGGCCGAGTGGCTTACCGCGCCCGACAATGACTTGTTCGCCAAATCGCAGGCCAACTTCATTTGGTATCACCTGATGGGCCGCGGTTTGGTCGAGCCGATCGACGATTTTCGCGTAACGAATCCCGCGGTGAATCCCCCGCTGCTGGATGCGCTGGCGCGGGACTTCGTCGAGCATGACTTTGATTTGCGTCACCTCGTGCGGCGAATTCTGAATTCACGGGTGTATCAGCTTTCGTCCGAGCCCAACGAAACCAACGCCGATGACGAATCGAATTTTTCTCACGCGATCGTCCGCCGCTTGCCGGCCGAAGTGCTTCTCGATGCTCAAAGTCAGGTCCTCGACGCGCCGGCTGAATTCAATGGCTACCCACGTGGAATGCGAGCCGTACAGATTCCCGGAGTGCGAAAGGTGCGCCGCCGCAGTAAGCCGCCAGCCGACGGAGACCGTTTTCTGGTGACGTTTGGAAAGCCCGAGCGGCAATTGGCCTGCGAGTGCGAGCGGTCGAACGAAACGACACTGAAACAGGCGTTCGTGTTCATCAGCGGCGCAGGACTCAATCAGCGGCTGGGCGAATTGGGCAACCGGCTAGAAACGCTGGTAAACCGTTGCCAGTCGGATGGCGAGCTGATCACGGAGTTATTTTGGACCGCGCTAAGCCGACCGCCGAGCAACGACGAATTACAAGCCGCCAAGCGAATGTTGACCGGCGTTTCGTCGGAGGCTGGTACGCGACATGGGGAACGGTTCGCCGCCGTGCAGGATTTGGCTTGGGCCTTGTTGAACGCCAAAGAGTTTATCTTTCGAAGATGAGTGCTGTTGTCATGCAGAGCCCTTCCACGGTAGTTCAAAGCGAGCCCTGTTCGTTCAGCCCCTCACGAATGGCGCGGCGAACGCTTTTGAAGGCCGGAGTCGCCGGGTTACTGGGCTTGAATTCCACCCGGCTGTTACACGCCGACCAACAGCGCGCCACGATCAAGCCCCGAGCCAAGTCGGTGATCTTCCTGTTCCAGTGGGGCGGACCCAGTCAAATCGATACGTTCGACATGAAGCCGGAGGCACCCGACGGCGTGCGTAGTCCTTATCGACCGATTCCATCCCGAGCGCCCGGCATTGAAGTCTGCGAACTACTTCCCGAGATGGCCAAGCGAATGGATCAAGTGGCGCTGATTCGCACCATGACTCACAAGATGAAGAACCACGCCTCGGCTGGCTACTATGCACTCAGCGGCCACGAGCCGCCCAGCGACGATCAGCGGCTGCGCGATTCGCTCGATTTGTATCCGGCCTATGGCAGCGTGGTCGATCATCTCGCTCCCAGCGGTCGTGGCATGCCGACGTTTGTCGCCTATCCGCACGTCATCCGCGACGGTTCGATCGTGCCAGCTCAACACGCCAGTTTTCTGGGCAAGGCCCACGACCCGTTGCTGTTTTTGGAGGATCCCAACAGCCCCAACTTCAGATTGCCAGAGTTGAGTTTGCCCAACAACCTATCACTCAATCGATTACAGCAGCGCCGCGAAATGATGAAGCTGATCGACCGTCAATCTCGGCTGCTTGAATTCTCCGGCGAGGCGCGGGGCTTCGACCAGTATTACGAAAAAGCCATCTCGATGCTTACGTCCGATCGTGTTCGCCGGGCGTTCGATATTTCGTCCGAGCCCGATCATGTTCGCGAACGCTACGGCCACACGACGTACGGGCAAGGTTGCCTGCTCGCGCGGCGGTTGGTCGAGGCGGGTGTGAAGTTCGTCACCGTTTACTTTTCCAATTCGATTGGCGGCCGCAAGATCGGATCCGGCGGTTGGGATACCCACGGATTCGACAACACGCGGATGTATAAGATCGTCAACAACTACCACCTGCCGATCACCGACCAAACTTTGCCGGCGCTGCTTGACGATTTGCGGGCGCGAGGATTGTTCGAAGAAACGCTGGTCGTTTGGATGGGCGAATTCGGGCGCACGCCAAAGATCAACAAGAACGAAAGCCGCGACCACTGGCCCCAATGTTACACGACACTGTTGGCCGGTGGCGGCGTCAAGGGCGGATACGTTTACGGCAAATCCGATTCGCAAGCGATGTACCCCGACGAACACCCGGTCAAGCCGGAAGATCTCGCGGCCACGATTTACCATCTGATGGGCATCGACCCGGCGTCGGAAATCCACGACCGCCACAATCGGCCCCTCGTGATCGGGGGCAAACCGATCATGAACGTGATGCTTTAGTTTTTGATCGAGGGCCGCGATTAAAACGGAAACTTCTCGTCTAGTTTCGAGTTCGACAGTTCGACCAAGAATGTGCCCAAGCGGTCGACGATAAGCTGCGTTACTTGGCGACCCTTTTCCGCCGAGGCGGCGTGAGGATTGCCCGATCCGCTGTTGGTCGTTAGCAAGTGCCAAGGGCGTGTGATCGAGACCCAGCCTTGGTTGACGGCTTCGAACCGCGAAGAAGCGGTTTCGCCATCGTCCGCCGCCAGCGAGCCGTCCGCGTTGCGGAGGATCAGATCGGGGGCGAAGCTGAGCACCAGCGACGTTTCCATCTCGCCCGCGTGGTCGTCGGGATTCTCGAAAATCTCGTGGTAGACGTCGCGGACCATTTGGTACCAATTGCAAAGGAACAACTGGGCCGGCGTTTTGCCAGACAGCTCGCGCAGCAGCGGCTTAAAATCGTTGCCGCCGTGACTGTTAAGCAGCAAGATCTTTTGTATGCCGCTTTCCACCAGCGACGCCACCAGGTCGGTAATGATTTGGTTCAGCGTCGACGGGTTGAGGTTCAAGGCCAACGGCAGCTTGCGCATGTTCGTTTCGGTGCCGTAGGGAATGGTGGGCAGCAGTACGACCTTCGCGCCCTGGCCATGAGCTGCCTCGCAAATCGCTTCGCCGATCTTGGTGCCTTCAATCGTGTCGGTGCTATACGGCAAATGCAGATTGTGCGGTTCCGTCGCGCCTAGCGGCAGCACGGCGACTTCGTATTGATTCTGTTTAGTGTAGGTATAGTTGGTTTCGGCCAGGTTCCAAGGTCGCATCAGATTCGTGATTTCAGATAAATGGTTCTATTCTTCGAGGTTGGGTAGGTTCTTTTCGAGCGCTCGCCGGCCGGCTTCGGTGACGCGGGTTGCCTGCAGGTCGAGCACTTGTAGCTGTTTGAGACCCGTTAAGTGCCGGAGTCCGGCGTCCGACACCTTGGTTCCCGCGAGCAATAAGGTATTCAGTTTTTTCAAGTGTGACAAATTTGCCAACCCCTGATCGGTCACTTTGGTATTTGCCAGACTTAGGATTTCAAGATCCGTGTGCTTTTGCAGAGCGGCCATTCCCGCGTCGGTGACGTCCGTTCCTCCTAACAGCAATACTTGGACGTGCGGTGGAGGAGTAAGATAGCGCAGCAGTTGTTGATCCCGCACGTTCAGGTAGTTGCCGTACTGCCGGTCGAGTTCATTCAATTCGACTCCGGTGATCTTGGTAAGTGAATCGGCCCGTTCGCGGCCCGAGTAGAGCAATTGCAAATACTCCAGCAACGCCTCGCGATACTTGGCTTGCTGGTCATCCATTAGAAAGTGGGCAAGTCCGGCGGCTTGGCCGTAAAGTCGTTGAATCTCATCCTGTTTCTTCAACACGTCCTCGCGGCCCAACTTCACAAGTTCAGCCAAGGGAACATATTGGCCCAAACTGTTCGACGCGTGGCGTGCGTACTGTAGTCGCCGCGCGTCGAATCCGCCGAGCGTAAAGTATCCGTCGCGCTCTGTCAGCGACTCCATGTAGAGCGCGACTCCTTCAATGATCCAGAAGTTGTCCTTGGCACCCACATTCTTGTCGCGGTCCCCTATTTCCTGGAACAGTTGATGAGTCGTCTCGTGGATCCAAGTGGGAACGGCCGTCGACTCGTCGGCATGAAACAGTGACATTTTGTCGCCATACAAATAGATACCGTCGGAAATCGCATACTTCCGGTCCCGTTTCGACACAGCCGCCACATATTCGCCACGTTCCTTGAACAAGACTACGCGGTGCTTATTTTTCGACGACCGCCCCGTCGGTCCGCCTCGCTCGTACCAGTAAGCCAATGCGTCTTCGTCGCTCCAGTAGCGGAAAAAGACTTGCTTCCAAATCGAGTAGACTTGCTCCAACCGTTCGGCCAGTTCGATACCCTCGCGATCGCTATGGTTCGTGCTGATTTGAAAGTGATTCGATACGACGCGCCAGTGTTTTCCCGAACTCCAGCGATAGTCTGGATGAACGATTCGTAAAGGCCGCGCGGTGGGCGGACGACCGCGTGTTGTCGTGCCGAGACCCAAAATACGCCGCGTCTCTTTATGCCCCGGGTCCTCACGCAACACCTCGTGAAGCAACTGGTACGACGTTTGGGGTTGGTGCGCTTCGAGCGCGCGGCGTGCCAGTTCAAAAAGCTTTTCCGCTTGGCCGCGACGAATGCGTAGGAAGTGTTCGTGCCAATATTTGACGGCTTTGGCAGCCCCGTCGGGTGGCTTGGACGAATCGGTCGCAAACGGCAAAAACAGATACTGACGACCGGGGTCGCGTTCGATAAACCAGCCGCGCGTGACGGCGGCTTGCTTTTCCAGTTCAAGCTCGTCACACTTCTCCGCCAGTTGCTCGAGTCGCTCGCGAAAGTCGGTGTCGATTTCGCGGCGGTCAACGGCGGCCTCTTGTCCGCTGGCTGGAAGGTAGGCAACAGCAACAACGAGAAACATAGCCGCGAGCATCAGCGGGCCACGACAGCGCGGCTCCGCCGGGAACATCAGTCGCCGAGCGGTGATTGGATGGATCCGGCACATCGTGCCTCTCCCCTCTGTTATTGTCGAACCCCTGCATTTCTAGTGTAACACCTCGCCGGCTGAAGCGAACGTGATGCTGGGCTTTGCTGCTACTCGGCTGCATCAATCGGTGTTACAATCGGCCCAGAAGACGCCTCCCCACTTGATATGCGAGATTGCCGTATGTCCGATTATCCCTTGATGTTCCGAGTTCGCCAACAGTTCGAGCGGCCGCGAGTCGACGACGTGGCGGGCGAAGTGGAGTCGCAACTGGCCGGCCTGTCGCTGGGCGAAAAGATCCAGCCCGGCCAGTCCGTGGCCATCACCGCCGGCAGTCGCGGAATTGCCAACATCCATCTGATCATCAAGGCCATTGTCGATCACATCAAAACCGTCGGCGGCGAGCCGTTTATTGTTCCCGCCATGGGCAGCCACGGCGGCGGCGTGGCGGAAGGCCAACGCAAGATCATTGAAGGATACGGAATCACCGAGGAGTTCTGCGGCTGTCCGATTCGCGCCAGCATGGAAACCGTCGTTGTCTGCCAGGCGGCGGAAGGGTTTCCCGTCCATTTCGATCGCCATGCGTCCGAGGCCGACCATGTGGTCGTGTGCGGCCGGGTCAAACCGCACACCGGGTTCGTGGGCGATATCGAAAGCGGCTTGATGAAGATGATGCTGATCGGCTTGGGCAAACATGCGGGCGCGAAAATCTATCACCGCGCGATTATCGACCATAACTTTGGCCAGATTGTGCGCAGCGTGGGACGCGAAGTTCTGTCGCGGTGTGGCATCGTGGCCGGCGTGGCGATTGTTGAAAACGGCTACGACGAAACGGCCAAGATCGCCGCCGTCGCTCCCGAGGAATTTGAAGAACGCGAAAAAGAACTGCTGATTCAAGCCCGGCAATGGATGCCCAAACTGCCCTTCAAAACGGCGGACCTGTTGCTGATCGACGAAATCGGCAAGGACATTAGCGGATCGGGAATGGATACGAATGTGGTCGGCCGCAAGTATCTGGACCACAGACCGGCTGACGATGAATGGCCCAAGGTTCGCCGGATCATCATTCGCGGCCTGACCGAAAAAACGCACGGCAACGCCTGTGGAATCGGGATGGCCGAATTCTGTTTGACGCGGGTGGTCGAGCAGATGGATGCGGAAACGACGCGTATCAATAGCCTCACCGGCGGACACGTCTCGGCGGCGATGACTCCGGTCCATTATCCAACGGATCGTGAAGTCATCGACAATGCGTTTCCTTCGGTCGGGCTGACCGACCCGCCGGACACGGAAATTCTGTGGATTCGCAACACGCTGGATGTCGCCGAGGTCGAATGTTCGGTGGCTTACTTGGAACAAGCCCGCACGCGCGACGATCTGGAAATCATCGTGCAGCCGCGCTCGCTGCAATTCGACGATCAGGGCAATCTTTCGGATGTCCAGCAATTCGGACAACTGTTGTCGACCGCTTGAAATTGAGAGTGAGGTTCATGATGTCCGCGAATCGATGGTTGCTGGAAGCCGCGGTCTTGATTTGCGTTTCGCTAACCGCGGGCGGTCTCGGCCTGGCGAGCGAACCGGAATCTCAGCCCTCCGCCAAGCCCGCCAAAGAGAAGGAGAGCCACAAGCCACGCAAGTTATTCAACGGCAAGGATCTGGCCGGCTGGAAGGTCATCGATAAGTTTGTCTTTGAAAAGCATGGCAAGGTGGCGGTCAAGAATGGCGAAATCATCTTACCCAAAGGCAATCCCGGCACCGGCATCTCGTATCAAAAAGAGCTGCCGCGGATCGACTACGAAATTTCCTTGGATGCCAAGCGGACCGAGGGGGGCGATTTCTTTTGCGGGCTGACCTTTCCCGTCGAAAAGAGTTATTGCACGCTGATTCTTGGCGGCTGGGGCGGCGGCGTGACGGGGCTTTCCAATGTCGATGGCTTGGCCGCGATTGAAAATGAAAGCACCGACTTCGTCGAATTCAAAAAAGACCAGTGGTATCACGTTCGGCTGCGGGTGACGCAAAAAGGAATTGATGCTTGGGTCGACAAGGAACACATCGTGAATGTGCCGCTCACCGATCGCAAGTTCGATATCTGGTGGGAACAAGAACCGGTGCGGCCGCTCGGAATTGCCAGTTGGTATACGGGAGCGGCGCTGCGCGATATTCAATTCACTTCGCTGAAAAAAGCTGCGGCGAAGAGCGACAAGTGAGGCTCGTGAAAGGGCGCTCTTTCGCGGAGCGAAAGGCGACAATCCCCAACGTAACGCCTCGATTTCGATTCTGAAGGAAACCGGCATGAGTCTCGTAGCGGGTCTAAACAGCTCGACGCAAAGTCTTTCTTGCGTCATCCTCGATCTCGACAACGAAGAGATTGTTTACCGCGACAGTGTGAATTTCGGCGAGGCGTTGCGTGACAAGTACGGTGTGGTTAACGGCTTCATGGACAACGGCGCGGGCTGGGTGCATTCGCCGCCGCTGATGTGGGTCGCCGCGCTGGACGAGTTGCTAAAACGCCTCGCGGCCAATTTTGACCGGGTTGGCGAAATCCAAACCCTAGCCGGAGCGGGACAGCAACACGGCACCGTCTATTTGAACCGCTCAGCCAGGAACGCTCTGAAAGGGCTCGACGCCAAGCTACCACTCGTTCGTCAATTGAGCGGTATCTTTTCGCGAGAGACCTCGCCGATTTGGCGCGATTCGAGTACGGGCGAAGATTGCCAAGCCTTGGCCGAGATCCATGGTGGCCGCATGGCCGTGGCCGAGCGGACCGGTTCGGTGCCGACGCGCCGCTTCTCCGGTCCTCAAATTCACAAATTCGCCCGCACGGAGAGCCCGGCTTACCAAGCGACCAGCGACATTGGGCTGGTCAGCTCGTTCATGGCTTCGCTGTTGATTGGCGAACTGGCACCGATCGATCATGGCGACGGGGCCGGCATGAACCTGATGGACATTCAGCGTATGCAATGGCTCGACGACGCGTTCGGGCCGGGCGAGGCGTCGAAAGAACTGCTGGAAAAACTCCCCGGGCAGCCGGTGCCGTCGATGACCGTCATTGGCAACATCAGTCCCTACTACACGGCGCGTTATGAATTTTCCGCCGACTGCAAAGTGCTCGCGTTTTCGGGCGACAACCCGGACAGCCTGCTGGGCATGGGTGTGTATGAGCCCGGCAGCATGGTCATGTCGTTTGGGACCAGCGACACGAACTTCTGCATGATTCCCCAGGCGGCCCATGATCCGAATGGGTTCGCGAACGTATTCGGCGCGGTGACGGGCGGCTATATGGCGCTCAGTTGCTTTGCCAACGCGGCACTGACTCGTGAGGCGATCCGCGATCGGTTTAAACTGGACTGGGATGAGTTCGAAAAAATTCTGCGAGATACCACGGCGGGCAACGACGACCGGCTGATGATTCCCTTTCTCGCTCCGGAAATCACTCCGGCAACCGATCGCCCCAGGGAAGAGTATTTCGACGGGCTGTCGGCCGACGATCGTGAAGGCTGCGTGCGCGGCGTGGTCGAAGGCCAGTTCCTGAACATGTTCCACCACAGCGCCTGGATGGGCGAGCGGCCCACCGCTATTCGCGCCACGGGCAAGGCTTCGGAGAATCGCGCGATTCTGCAGGTTTGCGCCGACGTGTTCAACGCCACGGTGCATGAGTTTGAAGTGACCGACTCGGTCTCGCTGGGCGCGGCATTTCGGGCCGCTAACGCCACCGATTCGCAGTGGAGCTGGCTGCGGCTGACCGACACATTTTGTCGCACCACGGGCCAGCCGGTAATGCCGACGGGGGCGGCAGCTTACGAAGTGCTCAAGCAAAAATTCGCCGAGAGAATCATCGAATAAGGCGCGCGAAAAAAAGCCCCGACGTAAAACGGCGAGGCTTTGGTGTGAGTCGCTTTCCGGCGGAAGCTTAGCTGGCGGGCGGCGGCGGTGGTGTTCCACCGCCGGCTTGGGGCTGCTGGCGAACTCGCTTTTGCACGTCCGTTTCCAGCACGCCAAAGATTTGCTCGTATCGCTGCACCGAGCCGGCCAGGGCCGACAGCAGCCGCTTGGCCATGAAATAATTGACGATCACGCGTTGATCGATGGAAATGGAACCCTGCGGCATCGGCGCGCCGATCGGCTGCTGGCTCAAGCCAAAATCAATAATCAACTCTTCGAATCCCGGCGTGACTCGGCAGAAGTTGGCGTAGGACTTGCTCATCTTCGATTCGTCCAGTTCAACTTGCTGACGCTGTTCGCGGGCCGGCTCGGCAGGCTTTGTACCAGGTTCATCAGATGGAGTTTTCGCGTCGGGATTGTCGGCCATGGAGGGCTCCTTTTAGGTGCAACTTCGAGCAAATTGTTACGCAAACAACTGCTCTGGGTGTTAGTGAACTCGAATGAGATGACTGCCGAATCTTGTAGAAGCCTTCAGCCTGCCACAAACCGGCACGGTTCGCAAGACGGCCAACCAAGGGAAAACGCCACGACGATACCCGGCTTCCCGCAGCGGCCGAACCTTCCTGTCAAGAACTATGGTTTAGGCCAATTGAGATGCCTGTGTAAGAAATCGTACGTTCCCTTGCCGTTAATCGTGTGTGGACCAAGGAACCATTCAATCTCACAACGATCGGGCAGCCCCAGGCGGGCCGCGTAAAGGTGGCGAACTCGGGCGAATTCGTACCCCACCGTTTCATCCGGCGCGACGCCGTCGTGATGGCCGCGTTCGACCATGAACGGCCGCGGCGCGATCAGCGCCGCCATTTCGGCGTAATTGAAGGTGCTTCCCAAATCGAACTCAAAGATCTCATATTCGCCCGTGAACATATAGCTGTAACGGGCCCGGGTCGAGGTGTTCTTCCACACCCATTCATTGAAGTCGGCCGAGCAAATCGACAAGCAATAGTCCGGCACCAGCGGCGGAATCCGCATGGCGCTCTTGCCGCCGTACGAAAGGCCGTAAAAAGCGATTCGCGAGTCGTCGACGTTGGGGTGCTCCTTGAGCCAATTCACGATCTGCTGATGTTGCGGCACGATAACCGAAAACAGCGTCTTTTGGATGGTGTTTGCTTTTCGCTGCAGCGTGCGAAAATCATCACGGCCAATGTAGAGATTCTGCGGGGCAAAGGTGATAAACCCGCGTTCGGCCAGCTTAGCCGCAAAGTCGTGATAGGCCCGATGATCGCCGGTGACGATATCTTGGGGCCGGCCTTCCAGCCCATGCTGGCAAACGACAACGGGCCGCTTTTCACCGGGCTTCAAGTCCTTGGGCAAGATCAAAATTCCGTAGGCGACGACATCCGGAAACACGTCGAGCATGACTTCGTAGCCGGTCCATTTTTCCTCGTCGTAAGTCTTTCGCGACCGCGCGTTGAAGGGCAAGAAGTCATGATCAAAATGCCCTACCACTTCGTCCCGGAAAAATTCGCGGAAACGCTCAACCGATGCTTCGTACTTTTCCGGTGAACTCGTGTCGAGCTTGTTCTTGCCATCCTTGCGGTCGGCTCCCACTAGTCCGATGTTCATGAACTGCCGGCGGACATAGGGACTCTCACGCAGCAGCCACTGATTGTGGTCGTCGATTTCGTGAATCTGACGCTGCTGGCGCGGCGCGGGATCGAAATCCTCGCGCAGATGCTCCGGCATGTTTGGATCGTCAAACGCAGCGCGAAATGCCGGCTCCCATCGCTTCTTGGAACTGGTGTCGCTTTTGGTGATGGCATCCAGAAAGTGAAAGTAGGCGTCGGACTTTCCCCGATCATCGCTCGTTCGGGCATCGAATGCGACCTTCTCAAACTCTTCAGCCAGTCGATGCAGCCGTCCAAATTCACTCGCAACATCTTTCGCGGCCTGCGCGACTAAATGAGCGGGCCCGCCGCCCTGGCTGGGCAATTCTACTTCGGGATACTCGTGCGAATCAATTACCACCGAACGCGGCGCGATCAGGCTGGCGACTTGCCAGTCGCTAAAACGTTCCAACAGGCCGAACACGTTGCGGTCGAGCGGCTGGTCCCAGTTTTTCTTGCGTGAACCAAAATAGCCGCTAACGCAGGCCGCATCGATGCGAGTGTCAAGCGCCGCGGCGTACATGGCCAGCATGCCGCCCTCGCCGTAGCCTACGACTCCAATCCGCGCCGCCTTACCGTCCTTCGAGGCGGCGTCACTGTCAAACCAGTCGACAAGTGCCAACACTTTTTGAATTTCATAGCCGCTCAGGTGCCGCCCCAATTCGAATGAACTGCGATAGAGGTACTCGCGATTGGTCAGCACGGCTCCACCGCCCCTGCCCGGCGCAGCGCGGCGTTTCATTTCACGGCTGATCAACGTCGGCACGATCACGCGGCAACCGCTGGCAGCCAACCGGCGAGCAAATTGCGAAGGCGGTTTTACACCATCGACTAGTCCCGCGATCATTTCCGGGGTCTGATCCGCGTCGGGGATCGCCACGATATTGGCCACGATGTTTTTCCTATCGTCGGGAACCAACATCAAGCCTTCGCCATGGATATCTCGGATAACAGGCCAGCGAACCGAATAGATCTTGTAGTTCTTCCCTCGCCCGACCAGCGCCGACTGCGCCGTCGTGCCCACGATTTCCAGCCCGTCGAAAGGCACTCGTGCATCCCGCACGCCAAGAATGTGCGCCAACCGCTGCCGGTTCGGTTCAACCGACTCGTTGTATTTTTCCGCCGAGTCAAAATCACGCTTCCAAAACGTGTCTTGCCGCTCGATAGCCTGATCGATCTCTCGCAGCAAAAACTTGTCGACGCCGGCCACCAACCCGGCCGCGATGTCTCCCTCCATGGTCAGCGGCTTGGTGCCCGCCAACCGATCGTTCGCATCGTCGGCAGTCGCCGCATGTGCGCTCAGGAAACATAAACCGAGAAAACCGGCGAACAACCCTAGCAAGACTCTATGCATTTCAGAAACCTTTTTTTCCAGCGACAACGGGCACGGATCCAATATTTTTCGGCCAGTATATCACTGAAGCCAGCGGACGGGAAATAAAATCGCGATCTGAAACGAGTGCTTGCGAAGATCGCAAATGAGTCCAAACCTCACGAAGCAAATACTTCTGGTGGTAAACGATGTCACGACACTGAACGTGACCGTATAATGAAGTCGCGGCCTTTGAGTGGTCAAGCAAGGCACCGCCCGTCTAGTTCGGATTGCGCACGCTGGAGGATTACCTATGAATGTCGAATTACCACAAGATGCAGCGCAGTTTATCGAAGGCTTGGTCCTTTCAGGTCAGTACCCATCCGCTGCGGAAGCAGTCACGGACGGGATTCGATTACTGATGAGCCAACAGCACTTGCGGCAGGAACTTCAACAAGGAGCCGGCGAACTCGATGCCGGCCTAGGCGTCGACGGCAAAGAAGTGTTCGCGGAACTAAGAGCCCGAGCGAAGAAACTGACGGAGCAAGCGGGCTAGATGGCCAAGTTAGTCTTCGCCCCCCGTGCACGAACAGATCTATCCGAGATCTTTGATTACATAGCTCGCGACAAGCCACTGGCGGCAGCAGCTTGGATCGACACCATCGAAGAGAAATGCGAGCTTATCGCATCAACGCCGGAGTTTGGAGAGGAACGTCCAGAATTCGGGGGCAATGTCCGCAGCAGCCTCGTTGGACGCTACGTGATTTTTTATAGATCGACTGACAACTGCATCGAAGTGATCCGTGTAATTGGAGGTGATCGAGATATTCGGTCCCTCTAGTGTTACCTCGCGAATTGCAATGCAGGCTCGCGGCTAAACCAATTCCCCAATCGGCTTACCGTCTTCCACCAACTTGATAAGCTGGCGGGGAAGATTTGATTGCAGGCGGAGTTCGCCGGTGTTGAACAGCGTGTGCATGACGGTGGCCAGCAAATGCTGGGGCCGATAACTCTTGGATACCGCCTTGGTTGCGTGGCTGTCGGACTGTCCGATCACCTGTCCCATCTTCAAGCCGCCGCCAGCAAGTAGCAGCGGTGTCAATTCGCCGTAATGATCGCGGCCGCCGTTTTTGTTGATTCGCGGAGTGCGTCCCATTTCGCCGGTGACGATCAGCAAGATATCGTCTTCCAATCCCCGCTCGTGCACGTCTTCAATAAAGGCGGCCACCGCATGATCGACTTGCCGGCCCATGGGCCACATGCCGGTCATGTTTTTGGGACTGTTGTTGTTGGCGTGCATGTCCCAGCCGGCGTCGGACACGGTCACAAAGCCACAACCGGCTTCGCACATCCGCCGCGCCAACAGCATCTGCCGGCCCAGCAAATTCGTCGCGCGGCGCATGTCGTAGTAGCGCTGCAAATCCTGCATGCGATAGACACCCGACGTGTCGTACTTGGCGATCGTGTGAGGATCTTCCTTGCTCAAATCGAACGCGCTGGCGATGCCGCGCGTGATCATCTCGAATGCCTGCTGCCGATATTCCTTGCCGCCGCTGGTATCCTCGGTTGCTTCGACGCTGCGTTTGGTTCGATCCAACTGGGCCAGCAAGTTGCGACGATCGTCCAGCCGCTCGAGCGGGATCTTCAACTCCATGCTTTGCTTGAGCTGACCGCTACCGCTGGGATTAAACGCGCCGTGAGTGGAGCCAAGTTCACCGGGCTGCGTAAGCGTCGGCAGCGCGCCCGTTTCAAAGTTGCTGCCGAGCTTGAGGCCGTCTTGCACCGCTTCGGGCAAGACCAACGTGTTGGTCGGCATGCCGGTCTTTTCGTGGTTCGTGCCGGCGACGCGAGAAAAAATGGCTCCCATCGAAGCCTGCATCGAATTACCGGCCGTCGTCACCGAATCGTACCTGTGCCCCGCGTTCCCGGACCCGTAGCCGCGGACAATCGAAAACCTATCGGCCAGCGCCGCCAGTTTCGGAAACGTTCCGCCGAATGTGATGCCGGGATGGGTCGTGGCCACTTCGCCCGTGACGCTACGGATCTCGGCCGGCGCGGTCATCTTGGGATCAAAGAACTCGATGTGCGACGGCCCGCCCTGTAAGAACAGCAACACGACCGACTTCCCGCTGAGCGACGGATTCCGCCCCGCCGCCCGCGCCCGCGAGGCCAACAATCCAGGCAGCGTCAGCCCACCCAATGCCAACGAACCGACGCGCAAGAACTCACGCCGCGAGCGCGTTTGGCAATCGGAAACAAACTGAGAGCCTTGCAGGGAAAACATGGGGGATTCTTTTCCTGACACCATGAACAGTGAAACAACGTAGGCTGGTCGTGCTGCCCATTCTAGGTAAAGCCGCGCAGCCGTTCCAGGCAAATTTGAACCAGGGCGAAATAGAGGCGATACGGGTCAGGCAGCGCAATCAAAAATTCCGGAACATATCGGATGGAAAATCATTCCTTCAGATGGTGACAGCAGCTAATAGTAGATGTTTTTCAGATCGTAATCGAACCCCGGCTTCGTGTGAGTTTCTTGGTAGGTGCCGAATTGACCCCCATTGTCCTGTAAGTCTTTGCCGACCGAGTAGAGCACGCTGCCCGTCTCGGTACGGCGGTAGATGAGCGGGCGGCTTGAATAGGGATCCAGCGGAACCGTGTCCAAGATGCCGGGCGTAAGCTGCTGTAAAGTTTCGGGGAGTTCGCCATGCTCGTCTTTGTAGATGCGGATCGCCAACTCGGTGATCAGTAACTGGATCGTCGCGTCGCGTCGCTGGGCGGCGGATATGAAAGACCCTGATCTCGGTTGGATGTCGCCTGTCGTAATTCGCGCGACCGCGGCCTCCAGGCGGTACATCCAGTTGTGAGCGCGGTCCGAAAACGCCAAATCGCGTTGCAAAGTTATTTCGGCAGGTTCGCGCGAGGCATCGATGCGCTGGAGCGCATCGAGCAACGATCTTATCCGTGCTATCGAGAAGTCATCAAGATGTTGGGCTAACTGTCGGCTGCCAATTCCTTCGCAGGCAAACCCGCACAGCGACTGAATCGTCATCCCGCCACGAGAAAAGCTGTTGCCCATTTGCATGGAAACCAAGCTGTTGTCGGCGGAGTTATCGAACTCGCCCGCCGCGGCGGCGGCCGTAGCTTCGGCTTCTAACGTCCGAAGGACAATCCGTCCACAATCGATGCTGTCCGACCATTGTGAAATATAGCCGAGGCGGTTGTCGGGATCAAACTCGAACGTGATGTGACGCGGTTCGGCCAGAGACTGCTCGATCTGGGAATAAAGCCTTTCGGCATTCTGACCCGCCCTGGGGTCGCTCTGTTTCAGCGAGCGAATCGAGGCTTCGCCAGGGTTAAGCATAGCCAATGCCTCAAGGTTTTCCATCAACCTTTTGCTGGCCATATCGTTGGTGTAGGACGTGCGAGGAATGCTCGGCCCTTGAACCATGTTCACGAATATCATCAGGCCGGGAATCAGTAACGCGGCCAGCCAGATCACGAGTGCAATCCGGCTCAGCAAGCGAACGCGAAGCACTGCCAAAGACGGCGACGACGAGCTTGCGAAAGAGAACTTGAATAGATTGAGCGTCAGCAGCACGATGAATACGAAAGAGCCAAATATCAACGGGCACGTTTGGCGGATGGAATACCCAAGGACGTAGTTCAGTCCATTGATTTTGTCGATCCAGGCAGTTCCCATCGACGAAGCCAATGCAATTCCGCCCGCCAACACGGCACCCGCCAGCACACGTCGCCAGCCCTTCATGACCGTAACCAGCAAACAGAGTTCAGCCAGCAGGAAGCAGCTCAGCATCCACGCGCCTTGTTGCCAAAGCAGCGCGCTCCCCGACCGCCACGCGGCAGCCAGCATCGCGAACACGATGCTCAACAGGATCGTCGCCAGCAGCGCGTCCACCAGCCGGAAGCGAAATATCTTGGCGGCGAGCTCGCAGTCACCGTTGGTCTCTTCAGTCGCCTTCTTCGGTACGGTTAGACGGCTCAGCCCAGCGGTCCCGCACATGGCCAGCAAACTCCAGACCATCGGTTGATACGCACGGACCGCAACCAGAGCCCCCAGCACTCCAACGGCGACACTCGCCCGCACGAACCAAAATCGTCGGCTCACCCCTGCCCAGATCGCGACAAGAAAGATGAACGACAGCGCGGCGCTTAGGATCAACGGAAACGGGTCGTCCAAATGGATAAGATTCACGGGGTTCCTCTTCGCGCTGATTCACAAGTGCGCCATTTATCTTAGCCGCCTCGGGAAGCGCGTCTAACCTTTCCCGATAGCAATGGAAGGGAACCCCGTTCTTTCCGTCCATTTTCCTCGTCGCCCGTCGACGATTCCGCAGCGGCACAGGGCGGTCGTTGCCATCGTTTTTCTTCTTCCTGACAGCATGACCGAACTAGTCACGTTCACCGGCAATCATGCTGTCAATAAACACTTGTTCACTATCCATCCCAGGAGCAACCCCATGCCGGACTCACCTTCCTACAAAGTCATCACACTGCGGGTTTCCGATGAAGAACGGGAAACGCTGCACCAGGCTGCCGTCAGCGAGAACACGAGTCTGAATGCCTTGATTCGACTGAAACTCGGATTCTCGAAAACGATTTGCGGCATGCACAACCCGCGTCCAATGAGCACCGAACAGCGGCGGCAAATGGCAACGAATTCCAGGGACTGATTTATTCGTGGCACGGATGCCTTTGCATTTTTTACAGACATTCATTTGAAACTACAGACAATCATTTGAAAGAACGTGACTGTCGGGCATGGAATGCTATTTGCGAGGAAGGATGATTATTTTTTTGCCGGTGGGGGGCCGTGTTGATTCGCCGCATGCCGAGGATCTCCCCAATCGTCAGGGAATATCTTTATGTTGGAAGAGAGGTTCGATGTCGTTGTTTTGGATCGAAGGGGCCAGGTTGTCTTCCAAGTTTTGTCATCGGTATCGCACAAGACGGCTTACATCTATGCCGATGCCTTTAACGACCACGCGGCCCGGCGACACGCGGTCGTCGTCCGCGCGCCGCGAAACTTCGCGGACTTGTCAGTACGATCTTTGAATGGCAAGGAGGGGAAATGATGAACCGCTAATCCAAATCCTCGCTGGCACATTTTCTCTCATTTCAGAGAAGCCGGGCGCGACGAGACGGGAGTTCGACGCGCGCCGGCCGCCAGGCGGATTATGGAAGAATGTTGATCGTCGGCAGTCCTCTATCTTCGCGACCGCCGGCGACAGTTAGAACGGCACCCCGTTAGTCGACCGCACCACCATCGGCGGTTGGTCGTTGCGCTTTTCGACCTCGGACCACCGAGGTAAAGATGGTCCACGGCGTCGACACCAGTACGTAGAGAAGGCAGCCAATACCGAAATAGATGGGCACCTGCAAATGCCAGGGAAGCTCGTTGATGTACTGGTTGTGAGTAACCTCCAAGAAATCAAGAACGTCCAACGTAATGGTCCAGAATCCTTGCCGAACGAGCGCGATCGTCACTCCCACCAAGGACAACACCCACACCATGGCCGCCAACGACACATGCCATCGTCCCAGCCAAAAACGCAAACTCCTTTCCACCACGATGGCGGACGACAGCGTCAAGACAGCGAAGAAACCAATGTTCAAGACCAGCCCGGCAATGTTCACTTCCCTCTCGGTCGTAGGTCTGTTGCCCCAAACCGGCAACGTGGTCTCGACCGAGATGACCAGCGGCCAGCCGCGGCGAGCGGAGAAGAATTGAAACGGATTGGAAAGTTGCTGGCAGCGGACCGTGAGAATGACGAAGCCGACAACACACAACCACGTCAGCAGATGGACTCTACAAACACGGATTCTCAGGAGATTCGCAATCGCTTGGGCCATCGGACGAACTTGGGAAAGAATAAAACGAACAGCCGGACAAGACGGATCGATTCTAACGAGGCAGTGCCTCAAACCAATACGAGCTATCGCTCGGGCACGAAAACCCGCTCCCGTTGGTCGCTAAAACTTGACTCAAGATTAACGACTTGCCTATAAGTAGACTACCAAACGCCTGGCGGTCGGAGCAAAGAACGTGACTAAGAAATTTGTGGCCTGGTTCACCCGCCGACTCTCTGTAGGTGGCGCAGGCTTTGCCGAAACGGCGCTGAAACATCAAGACGCAAGTGTTTTGCCCAAGACGGCTTCCGCTCAAGCCGCGCATAGGCGAAACAGGCCAAGGCATAGCCGAAGACGGGCATCGTAAGATACCCTTGCCGGCGGATACTCCACCCTTCCAAGTTGCCAACGCGATAGTTGCGATCGCGAACGACGGCGTTGGCATTCATCACACCCATCCCGAAAAATACCGTCAATAGATCGGTCAGCGGTTCGTGGTCGTCCGCATCGGCGGCGACACGGCCGTCGCCCAGCAGGTGAACATGCCCCAGTTCGTGCGCCATGGTGGCGACAACCGCCGCCGGATCGTCCAACGTGTTGACATTGATCCACACATTCGCGATACCGCCTTGTTCATGATAAAAACCGGCGCTCGAATCGCGATACTGATTCAACGTTGTCGAAGTCTCCACGACCGGCGAATCATCGGAATAGAGTTTAAGTTCAACGCGTGACGGATCGACATCCATATATCCGCAGTTGAGCGTTAACAGATCGCGCAAGTGTTCCTCGGTAGGGGCGTAGGGGTCTGGGAAGAACTCTCTTGAGGGCACGACCACGGCTGCATTACGCAAACGTTCCCAGCCGAACTGCGAACCGAGCCAATCCATTCGTTCGTCGACCCACTCTTGCGTCTCGACGTCGATCGGGCAACTCGACTTGAAGAAGCCAAACATCGTCGTGGCCGTTACTTTTGTTGCATCAGAAAAACCAGCAGATCACGCAACTCTTGAGGATCCTTAATCAGCCCCGCCGGCATGGGCGACGTCTTCATGGTCTTGCTCTCTTCGATGCCGGCCTTGGCGATGGTGATCCGTTTGGCTTCGGTGGTGAGCACGACTAGCTCGTCGGTGGTCTCGCCGACGACCAGGCCGGAAATCAAGCGTCCGTCCGTGGCCACGATCATCGTACCTTGAAAGACGGGAGCAATTTTTTCACTGGGCAACAAGATCGACTCGACCAGATAGGCGAGCGTAAAACGTTTGCCCGAGGCCGCCAGACTTGGTCCGCCTAGCGCCGCTGCGTCGGCCGTCGCCGCGTGGCATTTCGCGCAGCCAATGCCGTCGGCGCTAAACAACTTGCGGCCGCGCTCGGCGTTGCCTTCTTGAATCGCTTGCGCCCAATCGACCGTGAGCAACTTGGGATCGAGCTTGGTGTCGCCTTCGCGCGCGTTCTTAAGACGCTGGGCCAATCCAGCAATGTCCAGCTTTTCGGGAAACGTCAAGGACACCGAATCGAGCGCCCGGTAGTGAAGATACAGATTGTGTTCATCCGACACGTTACGGATGCGAATCAATACGTCATTGCTGCCCGCTTCAAGATCCAAGTAGACGATGTCCTGCAGCGGCAGCCCACCGCGAATGACATCATTTTCAAACGCCAATTTGCCGTTGTTCCAAATCCGCAAGCCGTCGTCGGAACCGGGCAGCAGCATGACCTGCTGTCGGCGTGGCGTTTCGAAACGGAAATACGCGTATCGCGACGTGCCATCGGCCGGACCGAAGTTCTTGCGAAAGTCGAACATGCGGCCCGGCTTGGTCATCTTTCGCCACATAAGATCTTTCGAACCGTCGGCATAGGCCGCCGCCAAATCAATGGCTCCTTTTTCGGGCGGATGACGACGGGAGAATCCCTCGCCCCCGTCATCAAAGGGCCCCACAGTCCAAATGGAATTGATGGTCCGCAGCGAAGCCTTGGTCAGCCGCTGACGCTGGCTGAGCGTTCGTACCTTCTCAATCAGCGGTTCCGCGCGGCTGTCTTTCAACAGCCACAAGAATTGGGCGGCCTGCAACCGCACTTTCTCGTCCTGATCTTCAAGTTTCGACAGCAGCAGTTGAAACAATCGTTCTTGAGCGGCGGTGTGGTTTCCAACGCGCCAATGTTCGGCGACCGCGAACACGCCCACTCGGCCGAGCGTGCGCAAATCGACGGTCTCGTTGTCGTAGGTGACGGTGTACACCTTCTCGTCACGCCACGGCTGCAACGGATAATCCGCCCGCAGCGCGCCAATGGCGGGCGGCATGGTCAATCGAATACCGGCCGCCAAGACGCCCGCCAAGCGGGCTTTCGGGTCGTCGGCCGCACAGAGGATTCGCAATTCCTCCACGGTCAATCGTTTCGCCAGCACTTGCGTGGCAGCCTGGCGCAGGTAGGTGTCGTCGCTGACGGCGGGACCCTGAATCAAGGCCGAGGGCAGTTTTCCTTGACGCCTGAACCAAGGAATAATCGCGGCGTGCGCGACCTGCGGATTGCGGTCTTTCAGCGCCTCGGCGAAAACGGGTTGCATGGACTCATCCGCGCCAAAGAACTCCGCCAGAGCCCGAACACTTTGATGCCGCAGATTGGCATCTGGTCCGGTCGCCAGCTCCCGCAGGCGGCCAGTCACCTTGGCATGCAAAGCGTCGTCGGTCGCTCCGCCGGCCGCGGCCAGCCAAACCAAATGCGTTGCTAACTGGTGTGGGTCCTTCTGGGCGGATTTTTTGGCGAGCATCTCCGCCGCGTTGGTCTGAACATCCGCGCCGCGCCGTGAAAGTTCGACAAATGCCCGCCGCCGGGGCCACGAGGACGCGTTCGACAGCTCCTGCCACAGCTTGTCCTGATCGGCGGCCACGGCGTCATAAGCCTCGAACGGATGATGGGCCGGATCGTCCTTGCGCGTGATCATGATCAGGTCGCTCTTGTACTTGGGCGATCCTTCGTTGTGGGCCATGTAAGCCAAGGTCACGAAGATACGTCCGCCCCGGCCAACCGCGACCCCCACGGGCCGCGTCTGCTCGAAGCCCTGCAGCAGCACATGCTCTTGTGTTTCAAAACTCGCGCCGCGATGCCGCAGGGGATAACGAGTTAGCGCGCGGCTGCCCCAGCGGGCCAACAACAGATTGTCGCGATACTTGGCGGGCAAATACTCTTCGTCGTAATACGACTGTCCCACCGGCACACCGCGCCCCATGCCGTCGAACATGGTCTTCAGCAGATCGGCCCGATCCGGAGTCTTCGACGCCATCCAACCGCGCGGCCAGGCGAAATCGGCATGCGGCGTGACGTGCAACAGCCGCCCGGGAACAAAGTCGGTCGGCAGGCCCTCATGGTCGTTATCGTGCGTAAACAGGTTCCATCGGCTGTCGAACACCAAGCCGCAACTGTTGCGCGTTCCGCGCGCGACCACCTGCAAGTTACTGCCGTCGGGCCGGCAACGCAGCACGCCGCCGACTCCGGTAAAGGGCACTTTCGTTCCCTCGGGCTGGCTGAAAAACGTCCAGTGGCCCCAGTGGTCCGACCGATTGTAATCTCCATACCAAACCAGCATGTCTCCCATCGACAAATACAAATCACCGTCCGGACCCCAGGCCAAACCATGAAAACACTGATGGGGATGATAATCCGGATGCCCCCAAATCAGCCGCTTGGCTTTAAGATCCTGGCGACCGGTCACGCCGCCGGGAATTAAGTACAAAGCCCGATTCGTCATGGCGTACAGATCGTTTCCTCGGATTTCGACATCGTAAATCCACGAGTCGTCGGGAAAGCGATACAACATCTGTCGAGGAGCGTAACCGCCCTTGCTATTCGGCTCGTACACAAAAAGAACTTCACGAGCGCCAACGAACAATCGCCCCATGGTATCGGCGCGGATCGACAAGAAGGAATCTTCCTCCGAGGAATCGATCGGCACGACTTTCAAGTCGGGATCGGTTAGCTCGTAGTCAGCCCCGGCGACCAGTCGTGGTCCAAGCAGCAGCACAGCCAAAAGGAACGTCAATGAGGATCGCGAATTCATAAAGCGGCTTTGAGTTGGATGGTGATAAAGATCTCGTCCGCATGTCGCGGCTCACGTGTGCTTCTTGTGCCGCTGCCAGAAATTGCGTTGGCACTAGCCGAACAGTTCGCGAATCGGTTTTCCTTGCTGGACGATCGGAATGGGCCGCTGGCTGCGGTCGGTCACGGTCGCTTGGGACGGGATGCCTAGGTGGCGGTAGATCGTGGCCAACAGATCGCCCGGCTTGAGCGGCCGGTCGTCCACGTCGCCGCCGTCTTTCGTCGTCGAGCCGATTACTTGTCCGGTTCGCAAGCCGCCACCGCTGAGTACCGCTTGCATCACACGCGGCCAATGGCTGCGGCCCGCGTTCTTGTCGATGCGCGGTCCCCGGCCAAATTCGCCGCAGGCGACAACCAATATCTGGTCGGATAATCCGCGCTCGTAAATGTCCTCGACCAGCGTGGAAAGCGTCTGATCATAAACCGGCAAGCGGGCTTTCAGGTTCTTCTCAATGGTGTAATGATCGTCCCACCAATCAACATCCTTTTCGTAGAGGTTGATGGTGACGAATGTCACGCCCGCTTCGACCAGCCGCCGGGCCAATAGCGCGTATTGACCCCAAGCATGTTTGCCATACTTTTCTTGTACATGTTGCGGTTCCCGCGAGAGATCAAATGCCTCGCGGGCTTTCGATCCCGTGACGAGCTGCATGGCTTGTTGATGGACGTCGTCTAAGTCGGAGATCGCCCGATCAGACTCCAGCGACCGCTGTAACGCGTCGAATTCTCTTAGCAATTGGCGTCGATTCTGAAATCGGCTTGGTGTCACTTCGGCCGGCAGCAGAAATTCGGGTGGACGATAGTTGCCCAGATCGGGAATGCCGCCACTGTTGAGCGCGTTGTGACGGGCACTGAGGAAGGCGGCCGCTTGGTAGAATCCGGCATGCGAGCGGTAATCTTCGGGTATGCAAACGTATGGCGGCATTTGCGCATCGGGCGAGCCGCGCAATTGCGAAACGATCGATCCCTGGCAAGGATGACGCTGGCCGTTGGCCCGGGCATTGAATTGCGGATAGCCGGTTTGCACGAGATGCTGTGCGTCGTCATGCACGCTGTAGGTATGGTGGAACGAGCGGATGACCGCCAGCTTGTCGGCAATCGCTGCCTGCCGAGGCATCAAATCGCACAGTTCCAGTCCTGGCACCTTCGTGTCGATCGGCTGAAAGGGGCCGCGGACTTCCGGAACGGCGTTGGGCTTCATGTCGTACATGTCGATGTGCGACGGGCCGCCCGCCATCCATAACAAGATCACCGACGTGTTGTTGCGCCGCGAATCGGCCGGCCCCGCCGCGCGGGCAGCCAACACTTGTGGGAGCGTCAGTCCACCCAGGGCCAGCCCGCCGATCTTCATGAAACTGCGTCGGCCCAACAGCGGAGAAATTAGACGTGTTCCGGTCATCGTGCAGTCCTTGGTTTCATTCGCTGTGCGAGAGTACCCAACTTTCGCGGAGCGAAAGGCGACACTAGATTACTTGCTGGAGGAATGTTGTTGCATGTGAATCAAGTTACAGCGACCAACGAGAGCGAGTCATTAGGTCCGAGCGATAGCTCGTATTGGTCTGAGGCACCGCCTCACTAGATCAAACCCTCGATCGGAGCGCCACGATAGATCGCATGTGGCCGTCCGTCGACGTCGACCCAATGGGCGTCGCGAGGAATGCCCAGCGTCTGGTAGATCGTGGCCGACAAATTCTCTGGTGTCTGCCGGAAGTCAATTGGTTCGGTTCCGTTGCGATCGGAAGCACCCAAGACGCGGCCGCCTTGCACGCCGCCGCCGGCAAACAGCATGGTGTTGAGCGGACCCCAATGATCGCGTCCGGCATCCTTGTTGATCTTGGGAGTGCGACCGAACTCGCCCGTCATAATGACCAGCGTGTCGTCGATGCGGCCGGTTTCAACAAGGTCGTCCAGCAGCGCGCAAACGCCGCGATCCAAGTAAGGCAGCAGGTTTTCTTTCAGATTGACAAAGTTGCGGCGGTGCGTGTCCCAAGACGAATTCTTGCCGAGGTTGACTTGCACGAACTTGACTCCCGCTTCCGACAGGCGATTGGCCATCAACAGCGAAAGGCCGAATTTGTTCTCACCATAACGGGCCATCGTGGCCGGATCGGCGTGCTCCACTCGAAAGGCACTGCTGGTCTGAGGGTCGGCCAGCACCGACATCGCTTGCTGGCGTTTTCTGTCGACTTCGTCAACGCGGACGTTGCGGTCGAGCCCTTGCTGTTGGCGATTGATGAAATTCAGCAATTGCGTGCGATCCGCCAGCCGGCCCGGGCCGCCTTCCGGCAGCGACAACAACGGCACGTCAAAGATGCTGTTGGCAGTGTGCTCGAACGGGGTTCCTTCAAAGCGAAAGCAGTTCGGGCAGGCGCCGTTGCCCAACGGGCACTTGGCCGCAATGTCGATATGCCACGACTCCCAACTGCTGCCAAGTCGCCCCGCATACTGGCCGGGACGCACTCGGCCCGCTTCGTTGATGCTGGGCTGCGGCAGGACGGCGGCCGGAGGCAGCTTGGTTCCGCGAAGCGAGTAGGTGAGGATGGACGGAATCGATGGCCACTCGTTGGGCGTGGGGGCATTGTTCGGAGTAAAACCGATCGGCAGATCGCGGCGCCCCGTTAGCAGCATGTGGCAAGCCGGTCCATGTCCGCTGCTGTCGGTCGCCATCGAACGCACGAGAGACCACGTTTCACTGCGTTTCGCGAATTCGGGCAGATGTTCGCAGACCTGAATCCCGGGCGAGCGGGTGGCGATTGGTTTGAACTCGCCGCGAATCCCATCCTGGGCATCGGGCTTCATGTCAAATGTATCGATATGCGATAGGCCGCCCGTCAAGAAAATGAAGATGACCGACTTTGGCGACGAGCCTTCCGCGGCGGTGATTGGAATTCCGGCGGCAGCCGTCGCCGCGCCCAAGGCACCCGTTTGGAGAATCTGTCGTCGACCGAATAGAGGCTGGGACGGGGGCTTCATTCGAGACTCTCCTGTGCTCGCTACTCTGCTGGGTGGGACGCTGGGCGGTCACAAGAGTATATCCGCTGGAATCTCGAAAATCACCATGAATGTGCGTAAGTGGTTCTAGTTCCTATCCTTACCAAGGAGGATTGCCGGGACCGTCCCGCTCGTTATACTAGAAGACTAGTAGATTCCTTGAGGGCTGCGTTCTCGTCAGTCATCTCGGACTGTTTTGACTCTGAATTCGATTCGTAGAGGATACTCCCGTGCAGGTTGTTGCTTGTCCCACTTGTGGCGTGCGGTTGAAAGTGCCACCCGGTACCGCGGGCCGGTTTAACTGCCCGAAATGCGGTAACGCGTTGACAATTCAGGCACCGGCAACGCCGCAGCCGGTTGTTCCCCAACCCGTGCCACCTCAACCATTGTCACCACAAACATTTGCTCCACAGCATGGGGCAACCATGCCGTCGTTTAACGCGCCGGGTGCGTTCGGACAGACTCCGTCCGCGGGATTTGGCAAGCCGCAAGGTGCAGCGAATTCCTGGGGAGATGTGAAACCGTTTCTGATTCGGTTCGGAATTGGATGGGGGATCCTGATGGGAGTGCTCGCCGCGCTGTTGGGGCTGGGCTTCGTTTCCGAAGTGTTGGCGTTGGTCGCACTTGGCATTGGTTTCTTGATCACCTTGGCGTTGGCGTTCACGGGGCGCATCTGGATGATCGTCATTGCCTTTCAGGAAACGGCGCTGCAAGGACTACTCGTACTACTGGTCCCGTATTATTGGTTGTTCTATCTCGCGATGAACAGAAAGAAGTGCTGGCGTCCGGTGGCGGTTCTCGTTTCTTCATTAGCGCCCGCGCTGCTCCTGCTGTTGATGGGAACGTTGTTCGCGGAGCGCTATGATGGGGGCGCGAGGCGTTCTCACCGCTTTCGCACCACCACCAACAACAACAACCGCTTTCGTACTAACAGCATCCAACCGTTGGTGAAGGATCGGGTTATCCCACCGGTCCAAGTACCATCCGAATCGAATGTTCTTCGAACTGTCTCGTTTCGAGTTGCCGGAGTATCCAACCGAGTCGACCCCGAGGCGAAAGCCGATCAGCTGCTACGCGAAATGCCAGGCTATGTTGCAGGGTCTTTCCGTTTGAGCGAAGATCAGAAGACTGCTACCCTTCAATACCGTGGACAAAAGAGCAGGGCCATGCAATACGCCCTGCGCGCAGGCATGACATCGGGCATCATGATGTCGGTCTCGCCGACCTTTGAAGAAGATGCACCCAATGAAGACACTCCCGTCCCGCCGGACGAGTGACTCGCGATCAAGTGACGTAACTCGACGAAAAACGCATCAATGAATTGGATCGCGATCAGCTTTGGCGTCTACACGCTGGGCGTCATGGCGTTCGGGATCTACAGCGCCCGATTCGCGAAGAAAACCAGTTCTGACTTTTTCCTTGCCGATCGCGGCTTGGGTGCCTGGGTCGCCGGATTGTCGGCGGCCGCGTCGGCGGAAAGCGGCTGGGTCACGTTGGGCTTGGTCGGCGTCGCCTACAAAACGGGAATTGGCGCGATGTGGCTGGTGGTCGGAACCGTGGCCGCATTCCTGTTCAACTGGCTGGTGCTGGCCGGTCCGCTCAGGGCGCTTTCCATCAAGCAAGATGCCATCACGTTGCCCGATGTGCTGGCCGCGAACCATCGTGGACTCGTCGCGATCGCGATTCGCGCCGTCGGTGTCGTGATCATCATTTCAATGCTGACGGTTTACGTCGCGGCGCAACTGAACGCGGCGGGCAAGGCGTTTGGCGAGACGTTTTCATGGAACTACGGCCAGGGAGTTTTGGTCGGCGCGGGGATTGTCTTGGTCTACACATTGGTGGGCGGATTTCGAGCGGTGGCGTGGACCGACGTCTTGCAGGCGATCCTCATGATTAGCGGCGTGACCATTCTGCCCATCGTCATGATCGCCATGCTTGGCGGACCGATGGAGTTCTGGAACGAACTGGCATCCTTGGAAGCTCAACAGATCCAGACCAGTAAAGGTCCCGTCGAGCTGAAGGATGGGCAGACCATGACCAGCGTCTTTGCCCAGAACAGCGGCCTGGCTCTGCTTGGATTTCTCGCCCCGTGGTTCGGCATACCATTGGGAAACACCGGCCAACCGCATATTCTGGTCCGGCTGATGGCGACCAAGGACGAACAGGCGATACGTCGCGCCGCCGTGATTTCGACCGTGTGGGTCTTCTTTTTATTCGCCGGTGCGATCTTGGTCGGACTTTCGGCGCGGGTGATGTTTGGCGGCGAACTCACCGATCCCGAACGGGCGCTGCCGCATGCCGCCGTAAAACTCCTCCCCGCGCCGCTGGCGGGCATGATGATTGCCGCCGTGGTGGCCGCGATGTGTTCCACGGCCGACTCGCAGCTGCTGGTCAGCGCGTCGGCTGTTAGCCACGATATTTATGTGCGGCTCTTCGGAAGAAAGCTGACCGACGAAACCAGAAAC
Organism: Planctomycetota bacterium; assembly: GCA_029259935.1. The sequence continues at coordinate 6,627 of JAJDEH010000109.1, read as the reverse complement.
TACATTAATCGCGGCGCGGTGCTGTTGATCGCCGCCATCGCCACCAGCATCGCGTTTCGCGATATGCGGCAGGTTTTTGGCTTCGTACTCTATGCCTGGGACGGATTGGGAGCCGCCTTTGGCCCCGCGCTCATCTTGACGCTACTTTGGAAACGCACCACCGGTTGGGGAGTCCTAACCGGCATGATCGTGGGCATTACCACCGCCGTCATCTGGCGAGAAACCCTGCATGCTCAGCTCTATTCGTTGATTCCCGCGTTCACACTGGCGTTGGTATCCATTGTCATCGTGAGTCTCGTTCAACATAGATTCTCGAAGGAATGACAGTCCTCCAGTTCACGGCCGCCACGGCTGCTTTCCGTCCTTGGCCTGTAAGAACTTGGCATCCACGTCTTTGTACCAGAGGTGCAGTTTCGCTCGCATTTCGCCGACAAGCTTTGCGTGATCGGCGGCGACATCGGTTCGTTCGCCCAGATCATCTTCCAAGTTAAACAGGTGCACGCGGCCATCTTCGTAGCGTTCGATTAGTTTCCAATTTCCCATGCGAATCGCCCCGCCGGGAAAACCGCCTTGATTTGAATAGTGCGGATAGTGCCAATAGATCGCCTCGCGATCCAGCGACTTGCCGCCCTTCAGCAGTTTGGTCAAGCTCACGCCATCCTGCCCGCGACCCTCTTCGGATTCAACACCTGCAATATCCAAAATCGTTGGATAAAAGTCGGTGCTGACAACGGGAACCGAACAAATCTCGCCGCCGGTTTCGCCTGGCCAGCGGATCATGTACGGCTCGCGAATGCCTCCTTCATAAAGCCAGCCCTTTCCGCCTCGCAGCGGCAGGTTGCTCGTCGGCGATCCCTCGGAAGTCGAAAGCCCGCCGTTGTCGCTCATGAACATAACGACTGTGTTATCAGCCAGATCGAGCGCATCCAGCTTGTCGAGTACCTTGCCGACCGCCCGGTCCATCGATTCAACCATGGCCGCATAAGTGGCGTGGGCTTGCAGCGTGCGCACGCGTCGCTTCTGCTTGGCATTCGCCCAGACTTGCTCTTCGAGACCAAACGCTTCTTTTTTGTCCAAGCCCAACCGCTGAGCCTTGGCTTGATATTTTTCGACTAACTTTTTGGGAGCCATCAACGGCGTGTGGACAGTGTAGAACGACAAGTAAGCCAAGAACGGGCGATCTTTGTTCTGTTCGATGAACGCCGCCGTTTCCGAGGCTAGCCGGTCGGTTAGATGCTCGCCTTTGGGGCCGTCTTTCAGGCGTGGGTTAGCGTAAGGAGAAAAATACTTGCCAGCGCGAAACGGACCGCCGGCGCGATGGCCGCCGATGTTCACATCGAAACCCTGTTTCGTCGGCCAGAAGTTTTCGTCGGGACCCAGATGCCACTTGCCGGCAAAATAGGTCGTGTACCCGGAAGCCTTCAGAGCTTCGGCGACGGTCACCTCCTCCAGCGGCATCCGGTCGTTCAGCGGTGCCGGTCGAAAACGGCCGCCGCGCGTTCCGGCGAAAAAATTGGTCGCGTCGACGCGCGTCGGATACTTACCCGTCATGATGCTGTAACGCGTTGGCGAGCAAACCGGATTGGCCGCGTATCCGTCCGTGAATCGCATTGCTCCAGCCGCCAGTCGATCGACGTTGGGTGTCTCGTAAAACGTCTCGGGGTTGTAGGCCCCAATGTCCATATAGCCGAGATCGTCGACGAGGATGAAGACAAAATTCGGCCGCTCGGCCGCATGGAGGGAACCGGAAACAAAGAACAGCAGTAATAGGCTGGCTATGAACTTGGCGTGCATTTGTAGACCTTATGAATGTCGCGACGGATGTTGGTCGGTTTGGTTAGTCAAATACTAACAGCGGCCGACACGGTTGTCACGAATTCAAGCCGTCCAGCGCCACGCGCTCAACGGCTGCTCACTTGGTCAAGTAGAGCTTTCCCGCTGCGGTAAGGCGCAGCCGGTACATCTGGTCGCCGTGCTCAATCCAGGCTTCCTTCTTGCCTTTCAGAAGTTCTTCGGAATTGAAAATGAACGGCCGAGTTGAACTGTTTTCAGCGACGTTCTCCAAACATTCGCGCGAGGATTCGTGGCGTCCGGCGGTAGCGTCGGTGGCGGGTCCGGTCATGGTAGTTGGCTTGGACATGGTTGACTCGCTCACTTGCTTGAGCCGGAATCTGCATGCGGCCCGCAATAGGTGAGCGCCAACATCGCGTACGCAGTCACCAGATTGGCGTCTCCTTCCAGCCACTTTGAATTCTCGTTGATCCAGGAACCGTTCTTTTGCTGACGAGCGGCCAGTTCGGCAAACAACTCGGCACGCCAGTCGTGAACGGCGCCGGCGGCATCTTTGATCGTTGCATCTCCGGTCGCCGCCATGGTCTTGGCAAAGATGTGGTAGTAGTAATAGAGTCCGGCATCTCCCATTCCGGGATTGGCCTTCAAGGTGTAATGCCTTTGCGCCCACTGCAACGCCGCTCTGACGCGCGGATCGTCCGGACGCACGCCCGCATAGATCATGCTCTTCAGCCCCGCATAGGTCATCGAGCCGTAGCTCCGCAGTCCGCCATTGGACGTTTCACCGGCTTGGCTGGAACCACCCGCCGCGGGCGTGTAATAGAGGCCGCCGTCTCGGACCTTCGCACTGAAGGGAGTGGTGTTGTGCGCGGATTCCAGATTCTGGCATCGGGAGACGAAAATCAACGCGCGTTGCATTGCCGTACTGTTCTCGTTATTACCTGCCGCCCGTAGCGCTTCGATCAGAAAAGCGGTATTCGAAAGATCCGGCCGATTGTGTCTGCCGTAACCGGCTCCGCCGTATTCGACGTCCGCGATCCCTTTCCCCTCCTGTTCATCCCATTGCAAGCCCGCGAGAAAAGCGTCGGCCCGTTGAATGACTTCGTCGAATTGCCCGTCGGTATTTGCCTTGGAGAAGCAGAGAATGGAAAGGCACGTCTCGTAGTTTCGATAGTGTGAGCCTGTTTGATATATCCCCCCGTCCAACTTTCGATGGGCTTTCAGGTAATTCAAGCTCAGGGCGACCTGCGGATCAGAAGCAGGAACTCCGTTTTGCATCAAGGCGGTCGTGACCAACGCCGTCACTCCGATTCCGGCCCGGCTACTGTAGGATCCGTCACGTGCTTGACTCGCTTTCAAGAATGCAATTCCCTTGGCGACGGTTCGTTCCCGGGTTTCAGCATTCGGGCCGGAGGGCAAACCATCCCCAGCAAACAGCGATCCAGGTAGAAATGGCGCGACGGTGGCAATCAGAGCCAGTACAAATTGGCGGAAAGGCATTTTTGCTTCTCACATTACGGCTTGAGGGGATAGGACCGGACGCATCGTAGTTGTCTAGGCAAAAATCACGCCATGCACATCGGCCCGTCAAGCAAGCCCAATAATAGGGACGTTTCGCCCCTCGTTCTTTCGCGACAAGTTGCAAAGCGTCGACCGAATCGACAAGCAAGTCGACAAAACCAACAGCGAGAAGTGCCCCAAAATACCAGGGCCCACCAGCGAGCCGCACTCATTCACTCCGAGATGCCAGTCATGTTGCTGGACATGCTGGCACCATAGCGCAACTTCGGCCGGCTTGAGTCGGGCGGGTCGTTTCTTGCCTCGTCATCACACCTGGTCGGCCTTCCGCCAGTCGTCGAAGTATCCTTTCCACTTCATCAACTGGGCGCGAATCGCGCGAGGTCGATGATAGGTGTACTGTACAATCGGCTCGAAGCTTGATTGCCAGTAGCGTTTGCAGTCCAAGGATCCAGGGCCCAAATCGTAGATGCGGTCGCCGCGCCGGAAGCTATCTTCGAAAGCGTAAGCGCAGATCGCATTTCCCGGACTAATCTTGGCAGCCGCCGGATCGAATCCGAGCCGTAAGCCATAAACATTGCCTTGATAGGCGTAGTTGTAGGCGAAGGCGATAACCTGTCCCGCAACGCTCAGCAAGTTCATATCCAAACAGCCGGCTCGCGCGGCGACTTCATGGGCGTCGCGAAGGAAGTCTCGGATCTCGCCGTGCGACAAAGTCGTGCCGTCGGACGATGAACCTTGCCAACTCAGAGCCGCCAATCGCTCGCAATGTTCATACAGATCCCAGCGAGGGTCGGCGTCGTCGCTTTGCATGCCAGCCGGCCGATGGCGAGTGTACTCGACTTCTCCTGCCGCCAGCAGTCGCTTCCTAGCCCGCCGAAAGTTATTCCGCCATTTGCTGGTCCGCTTCGCGAGGTAGTCCTCCCACGTGCCGGCCAACTCGATTACTGCCGTTTCGGCTCGCACGGTGCGGCGAGGATTCAGGTCGGACAATCGCATGATCTCGAAAGTCTCGGCCGTGTCCTTGTCCTCGTCGGGGTTCCAGCGAAGATCGAGTAGGTCCCAATGCTGGTCGGTCTGTTTCACGTGAGAAAGTCCGGCCATCAACGTGTCGACGGGGTTCGGTCCGATGGGACCATAAAACGAACCCCAATCGTCCAGCGGATAGGACAAGACGCGGACCAGGCCGACTTTCCGCCGCTCCTGATGGATCATCAGCGGCAAGATACCTGTCGGCCGATCGCGATCTCCGACCAACAACACGCGCAAGGTCTTATCGTGGCCAAAGTGTCGCCAGTACACTTCCAGCCAGTCAAGCGATTGAAAGAACGTCGCTTCGGGAGTTACCGCCAGCAGTTCGCGCCAAGCCGAGCGATAGCGATCGAGGCCGCCGATATCATTGATTTCCCAACACTCTTGCATGTCTTTGTCCGGTGGAACAGGAGAACCGAAACAACTAAAACATAGGTTGCGGATTTTGATTCCGCGATCAGCACCAAAGAAGTGAAAAGCCCATGTTCCGGTCGTAGCGGTAGGACGGGCTTGACGATTAGATTGATACAATCGGAAGCAGTGAGGAGATTTTGATGTTTGTATTAAAGTGGGTCGGCTACCTTTGTTATGTCTTCGCTGTCGCCGACTTTGGGCTGTCGTGGGCCGGCATCGACCTGACTGGCGTGAGGTGGTCTCCGATTGCGGCGGTGATTGCCGGAACGGTACTCGTTCGAATCGGCAGTCTGGGGGAAGATTGAGCCTGTAGGTCACATTCGCAGTAGGTGACTTCGGCACCTCCCCTTTGCTCTTTCTCCAATTCCGAATCACGCCACGCTTCGTCGCGAGTTCGCTTTCGACGAAAGTGACCTACAGCAAGAACGCCATGCGGACCCTTCAAGTAGCGGTGATTGGCTTAGGCGTGGGCGAGCAACACGCCATTGGTTATGCCCGCAACCCAAATTGCGAATTAGCCGCCGTCTGCGACTTGTCGGATGACAAGCTGTCCGCCGTTTCCGTGGGCGGCGACAACGTCCGCAAGACCCGTTCAGCGGACGAGGTCTTGTCCGACCCGTCCATCGACGTCGTCTCCATCGCCTCCTTCGACGGCGATCACTTCGGCCAGGTCGTGGGGGCGCTCGAAGCCGGCAAGCATGTCTTTGTCGAAAAGCCGATGTGTCTGACGCACGACGAACTGCGACAGATCAAAGCGGCGTGGTCGCGCCATGAAGGGCGGCTGAAACTGCAATCCAATCTTGTCCTGCGTGCCGCGCCTGTCTATCGCTGGCTGCGGGAACAGATCTCGACGAACGCACTTGGTGACGTCTATGCCTTTGACGGCGACTATCTGTACGGCCGATTGTCCAAGATCACCAGCGGTTGGAGGTCGGAAACGGATGGCTATTCCGTCATGTCGGGCGGCGGCGTCCACTTGTTGGATTTGATGCTCTGGACGACTCAACAACGCCCGGAAACGATTCACACGATCGGCAATCGAATCTGCACCGGCGGCACGAGCTTTCGTTATGATGACTTCGCCGCCGCGACTCTGACCTTTTCTAGCGGCATGATCGGCCGCGTGACCGCGAATTTTGGCTGCGTTCACGGACACCAACATGTGGTCCGCGCGTTCGGCACCAAGGGAACTTTTCTGTATGACGACCAAGGACCCCGCTATCAACAACAACGAGACCCCGCTCCGCCCGCCGAGCCGCTCGATCTTTCGGCCTTGCCCGAGTCAAAATATGTGCTGCTGAACAACTTCGTGGATGCCATCCTCCAAGACCGCAATATGTCCACGGAAACACAAATCGACTTCGACGTCATGAGCGTCTGCATGGCCAGCGACGCGTCTCTGCGGACGGGTGGGCGGGTGGAAATTGAATACGTTTGAAATGACTCGATCGTCGTCGCTCGCTCGCCAATGACAGAGACCTGCTGGCCAGGGGAATACGGGACCGACTTCTTGTATCTGTTCATAATCCTGCGAGAATACGGCGAGACCCTGTACCAATTTGGAGATCGGCATGGAACAAGACACTGCGTATCAAATGGCGGCCTCCAACATCCGCTTCGGACAGGGAGTGACCGCCGAAGTCGGCATGGACCTGCGCGACATGGGTTTGAAGCGAACCCTGCTGATGATCGACCCGGCGCTGATCAAGCTGCCGGTTGGGGAGACTGTCATTCGGGCGCTGAATTCCGAGGGCGTCAATTTCGAGTTATTCGATGGGATCAGCGTCGAACCGACCGATCACAGCTTCCACGAAGCGACGCGAGTTGCGGTCGCGGGCCGCTTCGATTCGTTTGTCGCCGTGGGCGGTGGCA
>JAJDEH010000108.1 GCA_029259935.1 Planctomycetota bacterium | reverse complement strand
GCAACAGCGGTTCGGCCTCAGCCGGGCGGTTGGTGGCCTCAAGTAGTTTCGCCAAGTTGTCGAGGCACGCCGCGACTTCGCCGTGGTCGGCACCGTAGTAGTACTCGTTGATGGCCAGTGCCCGGCGCATCAGCGGCTCGGCCTCAGCCACACGGTTCGTAGCCAGAAGCAGCAGCGCCAGGTGGTTGAGGTCGCGAGCGACGTCGGGGTGTTCGGATTCTCGCGACTGTTCGTCGAGGGCCAACGCGCGGCGCATCAGCGATTCGGCTTTGGCGTATTGGGCCTTGGCAAAGAGAAAGTAGGCGACCTTGTTCATCACGGAAGCGGTTGGGTCGGTGATTCCTGCCTTGTCGGCGTGCTTGGCGACCGTCTCCGCGTGATTCGACAACGGGTCGAGGATTGGCCACGTTTGTACGTCGGAGCCGCAGTTGTCGAAGGCGGCATCAATCAAACCGAGCGATCTGACGAGGGTCGATTGATGGTGCATGCCGAGCTGCAATCGCTCGACAGTTTGTACTAGAGAGTGCAAGGTGATCGACTGACCGTCGCCGCTGACCATCGAGTAGGCTCGGAGCTGGTCGATCTGGTCGGCGATCCACACTTCGGCATCACCGACCGGCTCAGCCATCGACCCCGTCGCGGCGGATGATTCCTGCCGGACCGCTTCGATACCTTCGATTAAGGTATTAAGCGGCAAGGGCGTCGGAGCCAGAAAGGACATTATGCGCATGATCGCCCTGGCACCGACCGTGAGCTTGTCCAGCGACGTTTTCCAGGTGTTCAGCACGGGCTCAGGGTACTCGGTCGAGCCTCGGACGTGCTTGTTCAGCAGCGAAGCGGCCGCTCGTTCGTAGCGGTGACAATAGTCGGCGAACGTGAACCGTTTACCTTGCTGCTGAATGTAGGCCGCCGCCTGTTCGAGAGCCAATGGTAAATAGCCGAGCTGCTCGGCCAGTTTCGAGCAATTTTTCTGTTGGTCGGCAGCAAGCATCTCGAACGGCTGTCGTCCGCTACGTGCCACTAGCAGAGAGTGCGCCTGTTCGGGCGTGAATACGTCAAGTTCGATCGTTTCAACGGCGGCCGAAAAGTGAGCGAATCGCGACGTGATCAACGTGCGGCAGTGTCCTCTTTTCGGAATCCAGCGTTCGATGGACACTTCGTCCAGAGCGTTGTCCAGCACCAAGAGCCGGTCTTCGTCGCCAGCCAGCGTGCGCATGGTCATTTGTGCCTTTTCCGTCACGTCGGTCGAGTCGATCGTTTTGGGGTGCAACAGACCACACAGTCGGGCCATCTCGCTCTCGATGCCAAGCCTGCAATCGACCCAAAAAAGATGACGGTAGCAACGCCAGAATTTTTCCATGTAATGACGCGCCAGAGTCGTCTTGCCAATACCGCCCAGCGCGATGACGGCTTGCACTCGGGCTTGCGTCAAGCCGGGGCCGGGCTGTTGATGCAGCCGCTCATGGATCAGATTCAGCTCCTGCTCACGCCCGACGAAGTACGGATTGGGTTGGAACTGCACGTCCACGATCCGCGGAAGGATTTTGGATGCGGGGCGGTCAAGCAGCGTTCTTAGGGCCTCGAACAGTTCTTGCCAATTGCTGTCGTTGGCAAGATGGATGGAGAGATGTTGGAATTGGAGCAGCGGCGCGGTGAAGATGTCTTTGATTTCACCGGCAACGACCAGCGGAAGGATCGTTTCCGCACCGTAGGTTTCGAACTTGGTCCACTCGGAGAGTTTCCATTGCGGCGTAAGGACAGGTAAGAGAACCCGGCTCGCCTCGCAGCCGTTCTTGATTTCCTTGTGCCACTGGAACCCAGGCTTGAGGCGGACTTTGTCGAACCAGACTTTGAAACCGGCGCCGGTCAAGCGGCGATGCGCTTCCTCGGCGAAACCGAGATTGGATGCAGAGTAGCTGAGGAAAGCATCGTAGTATTCGTCGGCCATCACAACCACGATCAATAGGAGAGGCTGAGAAGAGTACTTGCAGAGAAGAGCGTTGATTGTAGATGTACTCTTGGTTGCCGACAATCGACTGGCCGTGAGGTAGTAATAGCTACGAAGGAAGTGGCACGATGGGGCGGCTCGGATCGAAACGTCTCACGGGCGGATTTGCGGAAGGAAGTGTCCGCGCGGCCGTCGAAGTGGCGCGACTGGATCCGCGAATCACGGACATAGCCGTGCTTCCGTGGCAAGAGATGTTGGACCACATCTATCTACGGCAGCACGCTACTGGTTGAGGTCGACCATCGTGCGTCCGATGTTGAAGAACGGGGCCGTTTGTTTTGTGTTCGTGAAGTCGTAGATGGGTGCCTCATATACGACCGTCTCTTCCAGCCGAGCCGTTACCGCCCAAGCCGTGCAACGCGCGAAAGCGTAATGCCACTGGACACTGTCGCCAACGGAGCGGGCTTCGACCAGCAGCAGAGCTTCTGGGTCGGTCGCTTGCACAAAGGCAAAGATTGCTCCGTCAATCACTGCTCCGTCAATCACGCCCGCTTCCGGAACTTCGTAACGGTAGATGGGAGTCGGCAACAGTCGCAACGCCTTGGGCTCGACATTCCGATACGAGATTGACGTGGAGAAACGCGAGGCCAGTCCCTTCATCTGCCGCCGGCGGACGACGCGAGAGTCACCGGGCGGCTTCGAACCGGGAACGGGTTGAAACTTGATTCCAGGAACGTTGGGCTCCCAGATTCGTTCTCCGCCGAATTTCGCCGTGATCGGCTCGCTAGTCAGCGAATGGAATTCTCGCGTCAATTCGATTCCTGATTTTTGATGCCAAACAAAAACGCCTCCACAGACCATGGGGCGGCCTTCGCGAACCCACAAAAAGACGCCGCCAAACACGTTGCCGCGGGTCGGGTTTGTCCAATTGATCAGCGGGTGAGGGTGGAGTTCAAACGGCGCGTTCGGTTCAGAGGCCGGCGAGATTCGATGTTGAGTGGCATAGCGCTGAACGATTTCGATACCCCGCGCCCGAGCCGACTTTTCCGCCGCGTTTTCCTGGGCCGGCGCGAAATCGACCATGACCGTGATTAACGCAATCAGCACACTCGCTGCTTGTACGCGCGATTTAAGATAACCGACGCTGGTGTTCGTTGGTGCATTCATCGCTGCTCCGTTTCATCGCTGCTCCGTTCTGTGGAAAACCAGCCGTTCGACGCAAGCAGGCCAGCATTAGTTCCCTAGGGCGCTCCATTTGCCGGTAAAATCACGGTATTTTCCGCAAGGCCCGGTGAGTCGACGACGATGGCCCGGTATTCGACCCACCCCACGGCTTGGAAACGTGACGCACCAGCCGGATCTTCCGCTCGGACAGTCCACTAGTCGCTAATGTGCCAGGCTGCCCGTTGCGCCGACGGAGTGGCTGGTTGGTCTTCGGAATCATCCTCGGCTAGGTCCGAATCGTCGCTGACAGCATTGTTGGCGCGACACGATTCCCGACTAAGAGCGAACAACTCGTTCGTGGGTTCGAGTTCCACCGCTCGCGCGAATTGCTCCGCGGCCAACGGCTTCTTGCCGACGGACTCCATAAGCAAGCCAAGCGAGTGATGGGCCTGGGCGTCGTCGGGATCGCGGTCCAGTAAGATTCGCATCTGTCGCTCGGCGGCTTCCATGTCACCTAGCTCGACGTACAAGTCGGCGAGCGTTCTACGAGCTTCGGTGTGGTCTGGCGAATGGTCTAACAATCTCACGAGAACATCTTTGCAACCGACGGAATCTCCGCGCTGCCACCGAGTGATCGCCGACTTGTAGATGGCCGCCGTTCGGTTCTCTTCAAAGTCTTCCAGCATGTGCGCTCGACGCAAGTCCGGCTCCACCGCCGCCTGAGGTTCCGTCTTGTGCGGTGAGGCACAGCCCAAAATCGAAACGGATAAAAAAGTGCAGATTGCCAGTGTTCGCATCGCCACAGTCCTTCAAAAAAACTCGTAACGTATCTTTTCTCTAATCCACCCTCGCGCCGCTCACCAACTATTTCCGGACCTGCAATTCGCCACGACGGGCTCTATTTGGACCGAGTAAACCTGACCGGACTAGGCTCGGGCGCGTCGGTTGCTGCTGCCTGCGACACAGGATAACGCCGCCCGAAGGCAGGAAGTTGCAACGGGCGTTTGTTTCGCCCGGATCGTTTGTTCTCTCCTGACGATTGAGTCGTTGGCGCGGACACGGGCTTCGACCGCCGCGAGGTCGCCGCCGGGTGTGCCGCCACGACCGGCCGCTGGTTTGGATGATGCCGTGGCAAGGCGTTGGGCGGCGGCAGTGCGGAATCGGGCACGATATCGGGATAGGTGGGCACCGGTTCGATAATCCCCCCATCGGATCGCATCTCCATCGACTCAATCGATTCGTATGGTATCGGTGTCCCATCGGGATTGAGGAAAGGACCTTCGACCAGATTGGGTGGACCATGGTCGTGGCTGAGAATCATGGCCTGAAGTTTAATCGCCCGTTTGTTCTTGGCATGGAAGTAGAGTGCCAAGTCGAGATAATTCAGCGCGACATGCACATTCCCAGCCCTCCAGGCCTGTTGCCCCAGTCGGAAATAACGCTCGCTATAATAATGCCGTCCGATGACGGTCATCTTGGCCGCCTTGGCAACCGCTTGACGATGGGGCAAGTCCTTCAACGACTCCCCTTCCGGGTCGCACAACGCCGCCTCTCGAATGATCCTCGGCGTCAACAGCACAATGATCTCGTTGCGAATCACCGTATGGGTCTTGCTGCGAAATAGTGCGCCAACCACGGGGATACTGCCCAGACCCGCGACACGCGTGACCGTTTCGGCAATGTCTTCTCGGATCAATCCGCCAATGACAACGGTCCTACCGTCTCGGCACATGATATTGGTGGTAACCTGCGTGGTACTCTTTTCCGGCAGAGCAAAATCGCCGAGCAACCGCACGTCTCCGGTGGATAGTTCGGGATGAACCTCAAGGCGAATCATGCCATCGTCGGAAATGAATGGGCGCACACGAAGCTGCGTTCCGATGTCTAAAAACTCGACCGTCTGCGTGGTGGCCGTTTCGGTTTGCGTGGTGCTGAGGTAACCTTTCTGGTCGCCGATCAGGATCTCGGCCCGCTGTTTGTTCAGACACAGCAAATGCGGCGAGACAATCACGTCGGTATCGCCGAACGATTCCAAAGCCTTGATAAACGCGGACATGCCGCCATCCAAGAATCCGATGTTCAAGCCGCCTCCGGAAGTGTCAATCGCCGCCAGCGACGCGATCGGCGAGTTGCCGATTAAACGGATGTTGGCGCGATTTCGCAGCACTTCGAAATCGATCCCAACACTGGCCGTGTCGTCGAGAGCCACGCTAAGAATGACGGCCTCGATCGAAACTTGGCTCGGCTGGCGGTCTATGCGCATCACCACCTCGTCGACTTGCTGTAACACACGTTCATAATCGCGCACCAGCAGCACTTCGTTCCCCGCGAAATCATCGCCCCCGGTGGTCACACTGTCGGCCGGAATGTCGACCTTCGACTTCGTCGAAACGGTGATCACTCCGACCGTCGGAGTGATCATGGGTGCCACAAGCTGTTGCAACTCGGCGGCGGTTACGTAATTCGTGCGATAGATGCGAGTTCCGATCTGATCACTTAGCTGGTCCATCTTTTCGAAGTCCACAGCCTCGCCCACGTAGACAAAATTACCTTCCTGACGGAACTTGTATCCAGCGGTTCGAAGAATCGACTCAAGCGCCGTTTTTACATCGACGTTGTTCAGCGTGGCGGTTACCGTCCCTTGCACGCTTTCGGTCGCCAGGATATTCAGTTTTCCTTCGGCGCTTAGAAACTCAAGCACTTGGCGAAGATCTTCGTTGCGTAAATTGAGTGACAGTCCTTCGTCGCCTTCGCCCCGGTGCATCGCGGACTCTGCGTCATCCGCGTTTTCATCTTTCTGATCTTCCGCCTCATCGACGGATGACGCAGCTTGAAGCTGCCCAATTTCTGGCCCAATTCCGGCGACCTTGATCGCCGGATCGAGTGGCGCGGGCTGAGACTGTCCTTCACGAACGGCTTGGGCCAGTTGCGTAATCAATTCTCGTTGCTCGCGTGAAGCTTTCTCGATCTGATGTTGCTGTTGAAATGCCGTCTTTTCGAATTGATGCTGGCGATTTTCGGCCGCTCGCTCGATGTCCCGCAGTTTTGATTCCAGTTGACGCATCCGCTCTTGTTCTTTTTCGCTTTGCATTTGGCGCATACGGTCCTCAAGCTGCTCGATCTTCGATGCAACTGGAGAACCATAAGGTTCCGTCAATGGAGAAACAGAAGGGACGGGCTTGTGCCCCGCGGGGGTTTGCGTCCCCTCGGGCCGCGAGACGTTCGGCGTGTTCTTGTCGGACTGCGCGGCGTCGCTCGCTGCTTCGGCCTCCAAACTGGAAACCGGCCCCTCGTCGCCAGCAGGTGGCGTCTGCGTGGCGACCGAAATGGCGATGCCAACGCCCGCCGCCCCAAAGATGCCCAACAATGTTAGTCGTAATAGAGTTTGCATTGGTCTTCCGTGACCTCATTCCAAGAGTTTGATCTCATCGTTCAAAGGTGGTTTGATCGGCGAATCCAAAAGTTGGCCGGTGCAGCGGCAGAGTGAAGGTTGAAGTTCCATCACTCAGCACTACGTGGTCGGTGTTGACGGCCGCGATCTCCAAGGAGAGTTCGCTTGGGCTACCGCTCGACGTCTTGGATATGTCGAGGACCGCTCCCGTGCCGCTCAGGTAGATCCGCGAGTTCTCTCTAAAAGAGTGGCCGCTGATCCGTGCAACTCGATTTCTGCGCCCCACAAACACACTCTCCAATCGTATGCCAAGTTGTTTGGGATCGTTGCTCAGCATCGCCAAGGTTGTCTTCGTCTCCTCGGCTGGGACGGTGTCGTGCACATCTTGGGCAACCACGGGCGTGGCGACGGTCGGTGAACGGAATGGATCGGTGGAAATTGCGCTGCCGGACGCCATCATCGGATCGGCTTCGATCGCGGTAATTAAGCTCAGCCAGGACGTTGCTGACTTGGCTTTAGCCACCATGGGCGTCTCGGGACTCAACACCGCGCCTACCGCGGGACCGCCCGCCAACGGCAGAGGCGATTCGCTGGCATTAACGCCGTGCGAGGGCGATCCCAATCCCGTCCAATTGAAAATCAACGGGCCCCAAAAGCAGAGCGCAACCACGCACATCACGGCCAACACAGCCGATTTGGCCTTGTTGCGCGCCACTTCCCGCTTCATTTTTTTTACTAGATCACCTAAATTCACAGGTCTTCCCTTTATCGCCGCTGGAACGGCTCCTCTTGTATCGGTCTTCGTTACTTACGACCTAACCGGAAATCTTGTCTTTATCCGCAAATACTCTCAAAGTTATCTTGGCCGATAGAAGTTGCCCATTGTTTCCCGCACCAGGTTTTCCTGGGACACCGCCGACGGCACGATTTGAGTCTCTTTGAGCTGGTTCGATCATTAGGTCGGTAATCCAAATGGTCTCGGGTCGCATTTCAATCCCTCGCACAAATTCAGCGATCTGCGAGAAATTGCCCTTCAGTTCAATGGCAAACGACGAGTGCCCAATCGTCTCTAACTGAATGGTTTGCTGAGGATCTAATCGCGTAATCGACGTGCCGGAATCCTGAGCAAGTTGGGAGACCGCACCGTAGATTGGTGCCAGCTTTCCCTGGGCGGGTGCCAGCTCGCGCCAAGTAGCGATGAAATTTTGCGCACCGGCGCGGTCGTTTTCCACTTTGCGAATGGCCATCGTCAAGCGGTCGGCTTCTAACGCGAAGTTTTGACGTTGGTGAAACTCGTCCCGCAACCGGCCAATTTCTTTCTGTCCGGGCAAAAAGAAAAAGACGACATAGCCAATGGCCACGGCGGGCAGGCTGATCGTGACGATGAGAGTACGAGAGCTCTTCTTGTCCTTGATCGACATCATGCATCTCCATTCACGGGCCGCTCGCTCTGCAATTTAGGAGCGGCCGTGGCGGTCGGCCGTGGTTGTTGTCCATGAGGCGGCCGGACGACGACTCGAACTTTAAAGGTCGAACGTCCCTGCGGATCGCTCGGACCGGTTGATTCAAGGGAAACGAGTTCGGCCGTTTGGAACAGCGGATGCTCGGCGAGTTGGCCGATAAAGGCGTGTAACCTCGAATCGTCGCTAGTTTCCCCGAGCAGTTCGATGATGGTCCGCCGGTTCTTGATGTTGCTATCCAGCTTCACCAAATCTCGTCGAGCCGGTTTCAGCAGTGCATGTTGCTTGGCGGCGTCGGTCGACCGGAAGGCCGAGGGATCCCCCTGAACCGCTTCCTGGGTGATGTTCAAGCGGTGAAGTCGCACCGCTTCCGGCATTGACGCCGACACGGCATTCAGCAACTGGCTGCGAGGCCAAGGGTGTTTCAAGAAGGCGTATAGTTCGGCTTCATCTTCGATTTCCCGCAGTTCCACCTGCAAACGGCCGTACAATTCGGTGGAAGCGGTCGCCGCCGCATGTTGAGGGACCACTTCGTCCAACCTGCGGGCCACCGATCTCCGCAGCATATTCTGTCCGACGGCGGCCAGCGCGCAGATTCCGCCGAACAGCACCACGAGCAACAGTCGCCAAAGATTCGAGCTGCGGCGAACTTTCTCTTCGTGATAGCGCTTTGGCAGGAAATCGATTTGCTGCAAGCTGTTCATGTCTCTTCCCTCAGCGCGAGTCCCGTGGCTACGTCCCATTGGCCGTTACGTCCCATTTCGACAGGGGCGGTAAACCCTCGAAGCGGTTCGCTTAGTTGGCACTTCAGGTTGATTCTTTGAGCCAGTTCGTCCAGCAGCGGTTGCGACGCTTCGCCGCCGCCCAACAGCAAACGAACCAGCGGCTGGCCTCGAAAGGTGACACTGTGATACCGAATGCACATCGACAATTCCGCGCACATGCGGTCGATGATGGGCCGCAGCGCTTCTTGAACGCTTTGCGCGACAACGGGGTCTTGCTGGTCGCTACGGCGGTCGCCGTTGTGCTTGCGCAGCGCGGCCGCTTCCGGCACCGTCATGTGCAAATGGCGGGCGACCGATTCGTCCATTTGGCGGCCACCCAGTTCAATGTATTTGATAAACAGAATCTTCTCGGCCTGGGCAATGACGATCACCGTGCGAGAGTGGCCGATGTGCACGGACATCGTTCTTTCTTCGCGGTCGTTCCCTCGGCGAAACTGCCGGACGGCACCCCGTTGCAACGCCACGGGCTCGACATCCACGGCTACCGGGCGCAGGCCCGCCTGCTCAAGGACCGCCAGGCATTGTTCCAGTACCGGCCGATGACAAGCCATGACGATTACTTCGCGCATGACCGAGTCGCCCTGCCGAATATCGGCGGCCTCGAGATATTGAAGTTCAGCCTCGCCTGCGGGAAAGGGCAAACGTCCGGCGGCCTCGCGCAGTACCAGTCTGTCCATTTCGGACGGATCGCCGGTGGCGATGCGCAGATTTTGCGTGAACAAGTGCCGGTCGGACAGGCACAGTACCGCGTTTCGCCCGCGGAACTTGCGTCCGGCTCGCGCATACCCAATCGCCTTCACCAATTCCTCGGTGGAGGCATCTTTCCCTTCCTCGACATTGAGATCCCAACGCGAGGCATCGATGAGTTGTTTGTAGTCGGCGCTAAACTGAACGAGTTTCACACTGCGCGTACCCAGGTCCACGCCGATCGGAGTGTTTCGTCTTTGCGGTAACCAACTGATCATGATCGAAACCGTCGATTCGTGGTGGGGCTAATTGTTGGATCGGAGGGTCGCGGGGAAGTTACAAGGAAATTGGTGCGGGCGCACTGGACACAGGCATGACGGGACCGCGACCTTGCAACTCGCCAGCCGAGGCCAATCCTGTCACGGGGTTGATCGTGATCGGAAGAAACAGCCGGTCGTCTCGGGAACCGCTGGCCAGCCAGATGGTGGTCGTTTCGGCCCGCGTCGTTCCGCCCAACGACCTGAACTCCACGTCGCCCACGGCCGTTTCCGTGACGACAACCGAATCAGATCCATCGGAAACGGCCAGCACGGTATGGATTTTGACGGGCGCGCCAAAATGAGGCAACTGCTCAAAATCGGTAAGTTGACTGGCCGTGTCACCTGGCGAGTCATCGAACAGCGAAGGCGGCAGGTCATCTAGCGCCGCGTTGGTGCCGCTATGCGTCAGGGCATAGCAACTCTTCGTCGACGAAAAAGTAATTTTGTAGGAACTCTCGTTGGCGACGGCCAAGCTGCGCGCGTAGGCCAGGTCGTCGATAAGTACCTGAGCTGTCTTTTCCAACTGACTGGCAACACTTGGCTGCAATCGTGGAATCGCGATGCCGGCAATAATTGCCATCATCGCCACGACAATCAACAATTCGAACAGTGAAAATGCGCGGCGCGAACGAATGCGGCGTAATCGAAAGTCGAGGCTAGGGTTGATTGCGGGCATTCGTTGGCATGTTGGCGGTTCGCAACAGTTCGTTCTGTTGCTGCAGCAGCGCTTTGATTTCTTTCAATTCGCGGATCATCTCGTGACGCTGCTCGACCGAATTGCTAAAGGGCGTTTTTGGAGGCGCGGCAGTGAGTGATCCATAAAAACTTAGCATTCCCCAAGCCAATGCATTCAGCGAAATCAGCGTGAACCAGCGGATGTTGATTTTTTGCAACATGAGTCGCTCTCCATGAAACGAATAGTTCGATGCGGGCCGGCATGGCGGTTCCGCCTTATGACACTTGAGACAGTGTTCCCAGTTCTCCGGCGTAACATCCAGGCTGCAAGATGGTTGCGTCAATAGCGATTCTGCCGCAATTGCCGATTTCCCGCTTGGAAACGGTCATTTGGTCAGTTGAAAATATACGCCAGCCGAGCCAAAAAATGGCAGAGCCGTCTGCCCGGCGGGGTCAGTGCGGTAGGCGTCGGAGCCGCGCATTAGCTGCAATTCGAACGAGCACCAAGTCTGCCGCATGCCGGTATTCGATCCATGCACTCCTTGGACCCAAGACAATTCGTCCCAATTGAGATTGCCGGCGAGATACTCGGACCATTCGTTCGCGCTGGGGTGCAACTCGACGCGAAAGCGAACGGCCCCTCGCTGTCGTGAGGTCGTGGCGCGGGCGACCCGCAGCAAATCGGTTAGCTGAACTTTCTTGGTAGTCGCGTCCGCGATGAACAGCGACAACGCCGATTGCCACGCGGAATTGTCATCGACGGACGGAACCGACGTGGCTTGCGAGTTGTTCGTGAACTCCATCAGCCGGTTCGGCGCGTCCGGATCAGGTGCGTAGACCGTCACTTCGCTCCACCGCGGCAAGCCGTCAGGATCGATGGGATCGCCGACGGGATTCCAAACTACGAGTGTGTCGGGAAAGGTCCACGTGGATTCGGTCTCGCTGACCACCAGACAGCCCGGAAAGTATTGGTTGGCATGAGCGCGGTGAAGCGATTCTTGAATTCTGTTAATGACGACACGGCCGTGCTGAGAAGCAGACGCCTGACCAACGCTCAATTCCTGGGCCTGTTCGACCGTCATGGCCGTCGTGGCAATCGCACCCGCCACCATCACCATCACGACCGTGGCGACCAGCAGTTCGGCCAGCGTCAAGCCTTGGCGGCGAAAACGCCAACGTGCGTCGTTCCGCCGCGACCGCCGCTTAATTGTGGGGAAGGTAGGCATGGATTCGCCGTTGCTTTGCCAGAACTTGAGATAAGCCGTCCGGATGGATTCGCGAAACAGTGACCTCAACGCCCCGCACATTGCTGGTCTGGCCATCCGGCAGGCGCCGTGCATAGTCGTTCTCGTCCACATAGTAGACCTCGACTTTCTGATTCCATTTCGCAAAATAACCGGCGGGAACTTGGAAACTTGGATGCCGGGCCGCCCCTTGGCCGTTTCCCGTGCCGAGTGCCTGGCCCCAAGTATCCTCGGCACCGGTTGTGGCAAAGCCGTTAAAGTCGTCGATGTCGTTGAAGCGTTCGCGTCCTTGCCCATCCAGTTCCCAACTGGATGCGCCCAGTGGCCAGTTGTAAGGATCGCCGGCGGCGGAAATGTACCGCTTGCCAAGGATTTCGTCCATCAATTGCTGGGCGATGCCATCCGCGATGGTTTGGTCCACGCCAATCTTGCTGGTACCAAACGAACTATCGACGGCCAGCAAGATGACCGCCGCCGTCATCGCGGTAATCGCGATCGCGACGATTGCCTCTATCAACGTGTAGCCGCTGCGTCGACGTGCCATGGGCCTGGTTCGCGGAAGGGTAGAAAAAAATGTGGCAAGGTCCCCTCAAGATCCTCGCCACATCACGCTCAACGCCTTCTCCCCAAGGCGTCGTCGCACAAAAATATAGGTCGAGGCGAGGCCGCGTCAACGTGCGGTCAATTAGAACGGTTCCACGGATGGTGCGGAATAATTCGGCGTTGATTCTGGATCGTAGAGGAAGTCCGCGACATAACACCTGAACAGCATTGATCATCGCATCGATGGATTATCGGTTGGCGGGATTTTGGGGAATTTCTCGGAATCCGTGATGTGTCTTTCGCGCGGCTCCCGTTTCTCTTGTTAGCGACAAACCTGTATGGTTCGTTATTGGAGCTTGGTACAGTAGTGGCTAATCGTCGATGGATCTTGTGCATCTGAAGGAGATGAGGACGCTTCTGCGACTCGGGCTTGCAGGAACCCAAGTGAGTGATGCCGGTCTCGAAATTATCAAGGGGATGAAGGCACGACTTGTTAATCTTGAACTCGCCGGCACGAAAGTCACCGCCGCAGGTGCGCAAGCCCTTCAGAAAGCCCTGCCGAACTGCAAGATCCTGCACGAGTCGATTTCCGACACGATCGATCCTGGTACTCCCGCGCCCGCCAAGGTTCCACTCAATGCGGAACCATCCACAGCCCCTTAACAGGCGAGGGCCGCGCACAAAACGGGTGGCGCTTGCAACAAGCTGGCTGGAGAACAGCACGCATACTCAGCGAACGAGTGCGGCAACTTTTTCTGGCGGGCCAGTGTTTGACATCCGCAACGTGAGAAAAAGCCGTGAAAACGGCGACAAAACGCGCAAGGAGTTGCCAGGCTAGGAATTCAATGCAACATTTTCTCTGTCAAGATCCACAACGAACGGGATGCCAGTTCGGTCAAATGCTCTCATGAGCGACGGAACTCCCTCTCGTATTTCAAGTTCTCGTTCTTCTGTGAAAAGTGGGGTCATGCGATAAAGTTGCACGGTCTCGCCATCGTCACGGACGAAGGACTTTTCTGCCAATAGCAACCAAGTTGTGAAGTTTGTGTTAGGTCCAAGGGGCTGCGGTGGCTCTTCGTTGGCGATAAGCGTCACTGGACCTCCCAGCCAAGTCTTATGGTCATGTGGGTACTGGGCGATCTTACGTAACCAATACGTCGGCCAGGCGTATTCCGGTTTGCCCAACTTTCTATATTGCCAATCCCCCGGCAGTTGAATAAATATCTCCGCGAAGGCGTATTCTTCCTGACCCGGCGGCACAACCATCGGCTGTGACGACAATCCCGTAGTAAAAAGTGTTAGGTGTTTCCTTTCCCCCTCTGGTTCAATCGCGTGGATGGCGACGGGGTGGCCCGTGGGAACAATTTCGATCTGCGATTTTTCCTGCACTAAGCCGAATTGTTCATTGAAGTAGGTAACTACGCTGTCGAGTTGAGCCAGCATTCCACCGGTCGCCGGAAGTCCCCCTTTTTGTCCAGCCGAAAGTTGCGCTGCCGTTTTGGCTCCGTGGGAACGCAAGTACTCGGCGATCTCTGGGTGTCCTTTGGCCCAGTCCAACGCGCTGAACCCCCGGCTCTCGTCGCCATATAGGGAAAATACTTGGTTGACGTCTACATCATGTTCCACTAGCAACTTGACATAAGCGAGGCCTTGCTCAGCATCCTTGCGATTGACTGCCGCAAACAAAGTTCGACTGTAGTCAGGGTTCGCACCGCGGGACAATAAGAACCGAACGAGTTCAACGTGTCCAAACTCGATGGCCGTGACCAAAGCGGATGACTCTTCGGGTAGGCGAAGCGCGTCAATGCTGAAGCCGAGGTCAAGCAGCGTCTCCATCATCTCGACCCTCCCTTTCTTCGCCGCGATGTTCATCCATGTAGATTCGCAATCCCATCGGTAGTCGTCTACCAACCACGCACACTCTGAACACAGTTGACGAACCTTGTGAACGTCACCATCCTCGATTCCCCGAAAGAGTTGCTTTCCAATTTCGACCTGTTGCTTGGTCCACTTTTTCTGGCGCCGCATTCGCTTTACTCCGGCCAAAAATCTCACCTCTTCCCATAGTTGCACGCAAAACGGCTAACTCATCGATAATCCGCTGACGAATTCGCTTCTTTCGTTGCATTCGTCGTCTCACGCCTTCTCTTTTTTTACTCTCAAGCGCTGCGATCAGCGAGTCCCGGTCCAGCCATTCGCAATTCGAAAAGTTGACGAGCCGTTGCCTTACGTCGTTCGCATTAGCGTTGCTTTTCAGACAGTCCAAGCGAATGCGCAGCACAGTGGATCGTCAACGTAAATCATCAATGAGCGTGGTTACGCCCTTCAGTATACGCGCGGGAGGTTCCAGCGCGGAAGTCTTGTAAGTCTGTCTCGTGGCTCGGCGCAGGTAATAGTGGAAGTAATTGATCGGACCGGGTAGAATGAAGGGAACGAGGGTAGACGTCGGTAAGGCCACGATAGCGTGGCGAACGGCGACTGAGCGGGCAGCGTTGGCGGAATGATGGAGGGCAGCATGAACTCGTCACGGACGGGGCGGGATGGAAGTGTGCGCCCTCAACTGCCTGCCCGTTGTGAAATGGTTGCAAAACGGCAAGCATTTTCGCAACGATTTAGTGGGAGTGAGGCGGACAGGCGTTGCCGTTAACTCGTTGCCACATTTTCTGTTAGGGCAATACGATGAACAACGAACAAGGTGAATTTTGCAATCGACTGTATGTTACATTCTTTGAGCTGCGCCGCTTGGGGCGGGCAGCAAACGGATGAGTTATTCACATGCCGCGACTCGGCCGCGGTTTGCCTGGCGGTAGATTCAAGTGACTAAAGAGTTTTTCAAAGCGGCGAAGGTTTCGAGGGCGTCTTGCTTGTCGCTCGCGGTCGCGATTGCCATCCTGGCGGCTTTCGGGTTTTATCTGCGAGCGCACATCGACGACCTGAAAATCGAATCGCTGGACGCGAGATATTTGTTGGCCGCGTTTGGTATCTACTTGATTCGGCCCATCGTCTTGGGCGCGGTCAATCGCGCTATGCTGCGGGCGTTGGGCAGCCGTGTCAGCCTGTGGGAGTGCTATTGGCTGGCGATCGTGGCCAATGCCAGTAACCTACTGCTGCCGATGAGTAGCGCTGCATTGCGTGGTTACTATCTCAAGCAGAAACATCAATTCGCGTACACTCACTTTTTGTCCACGTTGCTGGGTGCCCAGTTCTTGTTGGTGCTGGTGGCCAGTTTGACCGCGCTGGGTTGTCTCGCACTGATGGCACCGTTGGGGCAAGGGCATGGGCGGGTGCTGATTCTGGTTCTGGCTTTGACGACGCTGGTGGGCGGGATCGCGGCCAGCTTGCTGCCGGATCTTGGTACTGGAAAAAATTGGGTTTACAATAAGATTGTCACCGTCATCCAAGGATGGCACGCCTTGCGTCGCCGGAAGTCGGTCGTATTGCAAGTTTGCGCCCTTGGTTTGTTGTTGAGAGTTTTTGACGCCTTCACTTTTTGGCTGGCAGCGCGGGGGGCGGGATTTGACGTCCCGCCACTCGGCGCGGTCGCGCTAACGAGCGCCACGGCGACGATCGGTGTGCTGCGAATTACTCCTGGCAATCTCGGCATTCACGAGGCTCTGGTCGGTTTTGTCAGCGACATCATTGGTCTCACGATCCCCCAGGGAATTGCGATTGCTCTTTTGTGCCGCACCGTCGCGATACTCCGCACCGTCTTGCTGGCACCGATCGGCACCTGGGTGCTGACGCGAAATCTGTATGACAACGAGGACCATCGTGGAAACGAAGAACCGGGCTGAGGAAGATCAACAGCCTGAAATCGGCAGCCGCCCTCGGCGTCAAATTGCGCTCGTCGCCGGCAGCAATCGGACCGGTACGTCGCTGCTGGCCGAGATCTTGACTCGCCAGGGCTTCCGTCCTCCGGACGCGATCTGCGATGAGTATCTGGATTACACGACACACGAAAGCAAAACTTTCAAAGAGATTTCGCGCCGTTGGAATTCACGGAAGGCGCGCGAGTTTGTCGAGAGCTTTTCCGAAGCCGGCGACAAGATTCTGTTGAAGTATCCGAAAGCCAGTTACGTATTGAAACGATGGATTCAACTGATTCCCGATGCGCGGGTGATTTACGTCTATCGTCCGCGCGAGGAGAGCGTCGCCAGCCGATTGGCCAATCGTTGGAACGGCCGGCCGCTGACGGGCATTGTACGTTGGATCTATCGCTGGGAATGGACGCGAGGTTTTCTCGCCATGAGCAACCTGCCCATTCCGGTTTGCTTTGTTACGTTTGACGAGTTGAAACTGAATCAAGACTTTACACCACCAGCAAGTTTCGGCTGGGGCGACGCCAATCATGTTCGGTCGACATCACCTTCAGAAGATCGCTAATTTCGTGCCGCGGCCCGTGAAGCGATTGCTGTACCGAGTTCAGGACGGCTGCGTCCGTCTTGCGCGCGACGTGCAAGTCAACCCGCGGGCCATCTTCGTGTTGGGAAATCACAAAGCGGGTACGACCGCTATTGCCAGTTTGCTGGCCAAGATCTCCGGAGCCAGTATCGCGGTCGAACTGCGCAGACAGATTCAAGATCCCCGGTATGCACGGGTGCTGAACAACGAACTTTCGTTTCGTGACTTCGTCGATCAAAACAAAGTCGATTTTTCGCGCGACATCGTGAAAGACAACCATCTCACTTTTCTGGTTCCGTCGCTGCTTGCCGAATTTCCCGAGTGCCGCTGCGTACTCGTCGTGCGTGATCCTCGGCAAAATATCCGAAGCATTCTGAACCGGCTGGATCTGCCAGGCACCCAGAGAACGTCACCCAGCGGATTCGCTCGCCGACATAATCCTGGCTGGCAGTTCGTGGTCGATAACTCGTGGCTGGGGATCCGCGAGAGCAGCCTGATCGAGCAACTTGCGCAGCGCTGGAATCTCGCGGCGGACGTTTATTTCGCTCGCCCTCAAGAATTTGAACTCGTCAAATACGAGGACTTCGCGGCGGCCAAGCAAGAGACCGTGAAGCGACTTGCTGAGCGTCTATCGCTGCCGTGCGATTATGATATCTCGCCATGGCTGGACGTGCAGTTTCAACCACGCGGCAATTCAGCAGTGGACTTAAATGAGTTTTTCGGTGACGAGCATTTACAAAGGATAGAAACGATTTGCGGGGACCGGATGGCACGATTTGGGTATCCGTTGTCCTTGCCGAAATAGATTGAAAATTCCGTCATCATTTCGCCCGCGCGGCGAGTGGTGACTCCCGCCTTTCGTTGCCAAGGAGGTGGCGCGTATAATCGACGGCTGGTTATTCGAAGGAGTATTTCGTTGCATATTATCCATTATCCGCATCCCACATTGCGGCACAAATCCAAGGACATCTTGCGCGTCGACGCGGAATTGAGAAAGACGATTTCGCAGATGTTCGAGTTGATGTATGAAGCGCGGGGCGTGGGTTTGGCCGCCAACCAAGTCGATCTGCCATTGCGTCTGTTTGTTGTCAATCTCGAGGCGGAAGCGGGCAAGGGCGAAGAATTAGTGTTCATCAACCCCATCATCACGAAGCCGAAAGGATTGGATGAAGCGGAAGAGGGCTGCTTGAGCATTCCCGAGTTGTATGGCCAGGTGAAAAGGCCGGAGACCGTCAAGTTGAATGCCTACAACCTCAGTGGACAGGAATTCCAAGCGGAAGTAAGCGGCCTGCTGGCCCGCGTTGTCCAGCACGAAACCGACCATCTTGACGGGGTGCTGTTCATCGATCGGATGAGCGAAACGGGGCAGTTGCAGGTCAAGGAAGAATTAGAGGCGTTCGAACGAGAATTCGCGTTCCAACGTGAAAAGGGCGAGATCGCCGACGACCAGCAAATCGCCGATCGTTTGAGGCAGTTGGAACAGAGATATTGTTGAATTCATCGCGGATCGAATTGCACGGGCCAGATAGGATAAACGGATGCGTCTATTGATGATGGGCACGGGACCGTTCGCGGTGCCGACTTTTGAGGCTTTGCTCGATTCGGATCACGAGGTCATCGCTTTGGTGACGCGCCCGTCGAAACCGTCGAGCGGACGCCGAAAGGCACCCGTCAATCCGATGCGCGAAGTTGCCGTCGGTCGCGAACTGCCGGTTCTCGAACCCGACAGCGTGAATGATACGGTCGCCCACGCGCAACTGGCCGACCTGCGGGCCGATCTGTTCGTGGTGTGCGATTACGGGCAGATTCTGGCGGAACCGACACTGGCTCTGTCCCGCCTAGGCGGAATCAACTTGCATGGTTCGCTGCTTCCGAAATACCGCGGCGCGGCACCCGTTAACTGGGCCATTTATCACGGAGATGCGATCACGGGCGTGACGGTTATTTACATGTCCGTGAAGCTTGACGCCGGGCCTTGCTTGGTCAGGCGGGAAACGAAAATCGGCGAAGACGAAACACACATTGAACTAGAAAAGCGGCTGTCGCTGTTGGGCGTCGACGCGGTTCATGAGTCGCTGGCGATGCTCGATGCCTGGGACGGATCATCGCCCATTGGCACGATTCAAGATAAAGAACAGGTGACTCAAGCCCCCCGTTTGCGGCGTGACAATGGGCACGTCGATTGGACGCGCACCGCGACGCAAATCAGCAATCAGGTCCGTGCCTTCAAACCTTGGCCGAACACCTTTTCGAATTGGCAGCGCCCTGGCGGCGAACCGATGCGACTAATCTTGGACGCTGTTTCCGTGGTGCGGGATGCCGACGTACTGGATGCAGATGCGCCGGATGCCGTGACTGGCCCGCCGGGATCGGTTGTGCATTGCGATGGCAAGCAGCTTTGGATTTCGACGGGCGATGGTGTCCTGTCGCTCGACCGGGTGCAGCCGGCCGGCAAACGGGCAATGGCAATCGATGACTTCCTGCGCGGCCATCAAGTGGGCGTGGGCGATTGCTTTGGGCCGTTGCCAGAATGACGAACAAGAATGAGAATGGTGGTAGTCGTCCTGTTCATGAATCGAATGGCCGGTGATCGCTTCGCGGTCAGGGTATCGGGTTCGCGGGCGAACCAAAATAAAGTAGCACTAGATTAGCCACCGGCGAAGCAATCTCGAACGCCGCATCTCAGGGAGTTGGATGGAGTCATGGAAAACTTCGATTTGAAAGCCTACGGAATTGATGTCAAGCAAATAGTGCGGAACCCATCGACGTCTCGCCTATATGAAGAAGCGATTCGTCGCGACGTTGCCACGACCATCTCGGATCGAGGGGCCCTCATTGCGTACTCGGGCACGAAAACCGGTCGTTCGCCGGCGGACAAGCGCGTTGTTAAGCATCCGGATTCCGAAGCCGACGTGTGGTGGGGCAATGTCAATATTCCGCTGGATGCGAGAGCATTCGAGATCAACCGCGAGCGGGCGATCGACTACTTGAACACTCGCCAGTTGTTGTACGTGATCGACGCCTTCGCCGGATGGGCCCCCGACTATCGCCTCAAGGTTCGCGTCATCTGCGCCCGGCCGTACCACGCCTTGTTCATGCGCAACATGTTGATTCAGCCGGACCCGGAAGAACTGGCGGACTTCGGCGAGCCGGACTGTGTGATCCTCAATTCCGGCGCGTTTCCCGCCAACCGACACACGACGGGAATGACTTCCAAGACCAGCGTCGACCTTTCGATTCAGTCGCGCGAAGTTGTGATTTTGGGCACGGAATACGCGGGCGAAATGAAGAAGGCCGTGTTCACGTTGATGAACTACTTGATGCCTAAGCAAGACGTGCTGTCGATGCACTGTTCGGCCACGGAGAGTATGGACGACGGTAAGTCGTCGGTGCTGTTCGGGTTGTCCGGAACCGGCAAGACGACTTTGTCCGCCGATCCGAAACGATTCTTGATTGGCGACGACGAACACTGCTGGACCGATGCCGGGATCTTCAACATCGAAGGCGGCTGTTACGCCAAAGCGATTTACTTGACGCGCAATGCCGAGCCGCAAATCTTCGACGCTCTGCGATTCGGCGCGGTGTTGGAAAATGTCGTTTACGACAAGTCCAGTCATAACGTCGACTTCGCGGATTCCAGTGTCACTGAAAATACTCGCGGCTCGTACCCGATTCAATTTATCGAGGGCGCGAAGATTCCATGCGTTTCGCGACATCCGACCGATGTTATTTTCCTCACCTGCGATGCGTTCGGCGTACTGCCGCCGGTCAGCCGGCTGACGCCAGCGCAGGCCGAGTATCACTTTATCAGCGGCTATACGGCCAAGGTCGCCGGCACCGAAGTTGGTGTGACCGAACCGCAGGCCACGTTTTCGCCCTGCTTCGGCGGTCCGTTTTTGGTGTGGCACCCGGGCAAGTATGCCGAACTGTTGTCGGCGCGAATCAAAGAACACAAGGCCAACGTGTGGTTGATCAACACCGGTTGGACGGGCGGAGGAGCGGGCACGGGGTCACGGATCAAGCTGGCTCATACTCGAGCCATCGTGGATGCGATCCATTCGGGCGAACTGCTGGACGCTTCCACCGAGACCGATCAATTCTTCGGGTTGAACATGGTGACCTCTTGTCCCGACGTGCCTTCCGAGATGCTGATTCCCCGCAATACCTGGCAAGACCAGGCCGCCTACGACGACGCGGCGCGGTCATTGGCTGGTCTGTTCCGAGATAATTTTGCGGCGTATGCTGAAGGAGTCCGCGAAGAGGTTTTGTCCGCGGGTCCGCGGACGTAACGTCCGTTTGAATGTCGCGCAATGCAGCGCGACCGATTTCAATAACATGAACCACGGCACTTGGCCGGACAACTCTGTTGCTCGCTATCCAGCGGGAAGCACGCTTCCCAAGTCGACGGGGAAAATTCGCGCGGTTCTCAAGTCGGTCCATAAAGCTGTAGAGCCGGGCGAGGCCGGGCCTTTGAAAAATGGTCTCGGAAAACGTGACTGGGTCGTGGTTGAATCTTTCGCTGACTGCGCGGCACTGTCGTTGGCCACCTTCTTGAAGCGGTTGCGCCGGCGAGATATTCCGGTTCGTCTTTCGAAAGGCACTCGCGAGACTCAAGTCGCCGTCCAGTATCGAGACTTGGATCGGGCAGCGGAACTGGCTCAAAGGCGAGATCGACCCCGCGGGCGTCGAGAAATGGAGATTCCATGGCAAATTCAGTTTCGGACCATGGCAGTAATGACTGTTGGAGTGGCTTTAGCCGTTTGCTTCCCAACTGGCGTCTGGTTGTATGGTCTGCTGGAAGCTTGCGAAAGAGGATCCCAGAAGCTGCACGCGGAGTTGTGCGAGGTTCCATTTGCTGTCTACTATCTCTGCGCCGCTGGCGTGGTTAGCCTTTCACTAGGCGCGGCACTGTATTTCCGACGATGAAGGACGGCCCGCGATGGACGCGGTAGCGGTCACCGTCTCAATCCTCACGCGAAACGGCGACCATGCAGATATCGTCTTTTTGCGGGGCGTCGTCGGTAAATTTTCGCAATTCGTCACGCATCCGCTGTAAGG
The DNA here is from genome assembly GCA_029259935.1 of Planctomycetota bacterium. The sequence continues at coordinate 5,986 of JAJDEH010000108.1, read as the reverse complement.
TCGTCTCGGCGTCGTTGGGTTCGGCCATCAACTTTGAAATCCGCTCGGTACCGAACAAATCCAGTTTGGAGTTGGTCGCCTCGCTGACGCCGTCGGTGTACAGAAAGAAAGCGTCGCCCGGTTCTAGTTGGATATTGACAGGACAGCAAACGGGGACATTGAAAGCGCCGGGATAAACCGGTTTGAAGTTGGGAATGAAAGAGTCCTACAAAGAACAGTTAGCCCCTCACTTTGGCCTCAATCCGTACGCTGGAGACGGTAACGTCTTGGGTGTAGCATCGGCGAGAGGTACAGACAGGCTGGGCATATGGAGCTCCGAAATCCTCACTTTCGTGTGTCGACCTTGTAATGTCATGGGGAAGACAACACGTTTGATGGCGTCATGGCAAGTCATCAAGCGGCACGGCGGAGTCGTAGAACCAAAGCATGTCTGGAAACTTCAAACGCGAGAACCGGGAGATCCCATTGGTTTCCTTTTCGACTCGTGGCGTATCGCGACGGAATAGTTCAACGACCACAATCACCGGGCCGCCGAGTTTGATGCTCCGTGTGGAAAACGCCCGGATCGGCGGCTCCGGTGCATGCAATGGTTCGCCGCTAATTCTCACTGCGCCACTGGACCGGATTAGACGTCGCTCTGATTTCGGGACACTGGTTTCACGGGTGCGCTGCACGCCGGCTCACGCCACCAGAGAAACAAATCTTGCCCGTCGCCTCCAGGCAGATATTTCCATTCGTCTCGCACAAGTACGACGTCCATCCCATACCAGTACAAGTCCTGCTTTAGGGTACACCTACATTCAAAGCTAGTTACCTCAGCAGTCGGGTTGATGAGTATCTTCTCGACAACCGTAAACGGCAGGAATCCGCCTCTCAAGAATGGGCCACGCATCTCGTTTTCGATTGTTTCCAAAACCTGTTCCCTGGAGTAGCCGAGGGTGTGATTTCGCTCGCCTTTCTCAAACGCCTCGCGAAACCCGCGTACGATTTGCGGACTCTCTGGCAGTCGACGGTGGAGGAGCTGCAGCTCAGGTCTGGGAAACCGCTGAGTCGACAACCAATAGACGGGAATCGTCGAGACAGGATTGGAAACCAAGTGAAATGCGATCTCGCCAATGGGATATAACCGGTGACACGGAAGACCTGACACGCAATATGTGCGCGCGATCCCGTGTTCCTCGCTCCCATTCAACATCCGTACTGGGTCAGCAAACGCATCGACGTCAATCATATTTCGACTTGGCCTGATCGCAAGTTCACCGGGGGGCGGCGAGCGACTTTCGAATTTCAAAACCCACGCTGACCGCCGCTCCGGTGCAACGGCTCGTTTTATATAGGCTTTTCGGACTGCAAGATGATTCTGCGAAACGTCAAGCTGACTCGTTCACCAACCGGTTCTTCTGATTTAGGCAGCCCGTGCAGCCAATGATGCTGACTTGCGCCCGCCATTACCAAACAACTCCCGTGCGGGAGTGTATACGACATTCTTTCTTTTTTCTTCTTTCGATGTTTTAGCACGAATTCACGTGGACTGCCAAACGACACAGTGGCAACGACTGGATTGATACCAAGCTCTGGTTCTGCGTCTGTGTGAAAACCAATTGAGTCGTTACCATCGCGGTATCGGTTCAGCAGCATACTGTTGAATGTTGCATCGGCAAATGATCCAATCCGATCTTTCATTTGGAGCAATTGATCAGTCCACGTACCACCCTCTTGCGTAACACCGGAGTATTCGTATTTGAGTCCCGGGTCAGAATACCAAGCATTGAGTCGTGGAAGTGGGAAGCCCTGGACAATTTCCTGTTTCCACGGAATATCATTGAGCAAATACACAAGGATGCCATTGGCCTCGTCCGATGAGAATAGGCTGGGATCATATAGTAGCTTTCCATCATCGCGAATGTCGATCCACTCTGTCATTTGAATGCCTGCACAGCGCCTGCGTTAACCGGGGGGCGGGGGTTCACGTGGAATACGGAAACAGCGTGGCTCCGCCGCGCCGGTTGAACGTTTAGTGTTTTATCGTCTCGTGGCGCAGCCATGAGCGATGAATGCTGTTGAACTGAGCCGCGTAGCCGTTGGCGGCTGGCTATTGGGAATTGTAGCGATCCGATGGGACCGGCGAAAGTTTGCCGGTGGCTTCGAGACCGTCAACTGCGACAAAAACTGGTGATGTAGAGAAACCCCTCGCTTTCCGGGGAGCGTCGTGACGGTAACCGAGCCACCTCGGCAGGGGAAGTTTGATTTGATACGACTTCGTCGCGACAGAGGTAATCCCGGTGGCAGTTGTTAGGCTCGCCATAATGTCTGGCCATACAATCCGCGCTTTGTTGTCGAAGCTAGGCGGTTCGAAGAAATGCTGTAAAATGAAGACAGGGGTTGCGGAAGCAGTTGCTTTCGCTTCGGAAGTGTCAGGTGATTGCTGAACTCGGTGCGAGCACCGGGGGAAGCGCCCGATGGCGCGAATTCGATATTCGATCCCAGTGCGAATGCCGGTCGCGGTCCGCGCGCATCGTATGGATTGGTCCCTTGCCTATGTTGAAATGGTTGCGACGTCGCAATCGTTTCCACCGGGATTGGCACGCACGATTGATTTTCGTATTGCAGTAACTTGTTTTGATGGCTTCCGTTAGGACACGCCAAGAGGAGGGTCCGATGGAGAGTTTACCGATGCGGCGTATGTTACAACTTCGTGAGTGCCCCGCTTTGCGTGGAAGCCGGGCAGCCGCTGGTGGCTTGGATTTTTTTCCGACCAAGAGCCAACCGCTAACTCCACCGTCACTTTCCGCGCACTAGATGGCTTGGGGTAAACCACGTAAAATGAAGTTAGTACGGGGCGTCACGGGGCAGCGATGTTGGTACACGATCACATTGGTACACAGTCACAACTGCCCCGCTTTGCAGAACTCGCAACGCGAGCCCTCCTTTAAAACTCCTTCCGCGAAAAGCGTTGCCGCTACTTTAACGCGGTTGCTGGTGGAAGTCAGGAAATCAGATGAAGATCACAGCCGTTGAACCAATTCACTTGCGAGTTCCCGTCGTGGAAGCGATTCCCGATGGCACGTTGGATGTACTCGTCGTGCGAATCCATACCGACGAAGGTATTACCGGAATCGGCGAGGCGACCAGCCAGTCTTATGTTTGCAAAGCGTGCTTTGATGCCCCGCGCTCGGCCGCGCGGCGGCATGGGTTGACTTCCATTCTGCTGGGCGAAAATCCGCTGGATGTGGAAGCGTTGTGGCAGAAGATGTATTACGAAACGAATCGCTATGGCCGGCGCGGGGCGGCGATTCATGCCATCAGCGCCGCCGACATCGCGCTGTGGGACATTCTGGGCAAGCACCATGGCAAACCGGTCTGCCAACTGTTGGGCAAAGTGCATCGCGATTCCGTGCGAGCTTATGCCAGTGTTCTGTTTGGGGCCACGCCCGACGATACGGTGGCTCTGGCGCGCGAGTTTGTCGATCTTGGGTTGACCGCCGTCAAGTTTGGTTGGGGGCCGTTTGGAAAAGATCCCGAGGTCGACGTGGCTCATGTTCGGGCCGCTCGTGAGGTGCTAGGAGACGAGCGCGACTTGATGGTCGACGCGGGACATGCTTGGGATGTTGAAACCGCCAAACAGCGGGCCGAACTGCTTGCGCCGCTGAAGATTGGTTGGCTGGAAGAGCCGTTGTCGCAAGATGATCGCAAGGGCTATGCCGAACTGTGCGCCGTCTCGCCGGTGCCAATCGCCGGCGGGGAAGGTGATGTGACGCACTGGGACTTTGAGGACTTGGTCGAGCGCGGATTGCATGTCGTGCAGCCGGATGTGGCTTTTTGTGGCGGCCTAACGGTGTGCCGCAAGGTCTCTGATCTTTGCCGGCAACATGGACGACGGGCCGTGCCGCACTGCTTTAGCACGGGGATTAACTTGGCCGCGTCGCTGCACTGGATGGCGTCCGTTCCTAATGGCGATTTGGTCGAATACTGTTTGCGGCCTTCGCCTTTGATGCGCAAGTTGGTCAAGAACTTGCCGCCGCTGGTGAATGGCCGCGCGTGCGTTCCGCAGGGACCGGGGTTGGGGATTGAACTCGACGAAGACATCATTGCCGAATTTCGCGTGGACTATGGAGAGTGATCGCACGGGTGAGTTATGTCTCGGGTTTTGATATTGTTTGAGTATCCGACAATGAACGGCGGTGAGCGGTCGCTGCTGACCGTCGTCGGCAGTGTGGTTGAAGCGGGCCTGACGCTTGTCGCCGCCGGTCCGCCAAAAGGCGATCTGGCAAACGAACTGGCGCGGCGAGGAATTCCTCTGATCGCGTTGGACCGTGGTGTTGATACTTCTCGCTCGCCGAAAGAGTTTCGCATGCGGATCAGCGAAGTGTTGCGCGAGTGTCAACCGGATCTGGTGCATTGTAACAGTCTTGCAATGAGTCGCTTGGCCGGCCCGGTAGCCCAGCGAATGGGTATCCCAAGTATTGGACATCTGCGAGATATTGTGCGGCTGAGCGCCGCAGCCGTTGCTGATCTAAATTGTCACACCCGATTGCTGGCGGTTTCCAACGCGACTCGTCAGTGGCATGTTGACCAAGGAGTCGACGGCGAAAAAACGGTGGTCCTTCACAACGGCGTCGACCTTGAGGAGTTTCAGCGCCATGAACCGAGTGGTTACCTTCACGCCGAACTGCATCTGCCTAGGCGTGCCCGCCTGATCGGTACGATTGGTCAAATCGGACTTCGCAAGGGCTTGGACACATTGATCAGCGCGGCCCAGCAAGTGGCGGTTGCGGTGAACGACGTCCATCTTTTGATCGTCGGCCGGCGGTTCTCGGAAAAGCAAGAATCGCGAGACTTTGAGGCGGACTTGCATCGCCAGGCGGGAGAGGGGGCGCTGCGTGGACGGGTTCACTTTCTCGGCTGGCGAAATGATGTAAGCCGGCTGCTGGGTGAACTTTCGGCGCTCGCCCACTCCGCACGGCAAGAGCCGCTGGGACGCGTGCTGTTGGAAGCAGCTGCCTGCGGATTGCCGATCGTGGCCACGGACGTTGGTGGGACGCGAGAAATTTTTCCACTTCAACAAGATGCGGCGATCATCGTTCCGCCGGACGATGCGTTGCGGTTGGCCGAAGGAATGATTCAGTTGCTTGACGACCCAGTGCGGTCCCGCGGCTTGGGTGCCGCGGCCCGGCAGGAAATGGAAAGCCGATTTGATGCCAAACTGGCGGGAAGCGCGCTGGCGCAGCAGTATGCGACGACTCTTCGAGCCTGTTCGAGCTAGGCTGGTTTGGAGTGCAAAAGGCACGGCCTTCGCGGGTCGGCAGGAAAAATTTCCACTTTCCAAAACTTGAGCTAAAGTTTGTTTGAAGCCGATTGCATGCTCACGGAGTCAATTCGCTTCGCTAGTCCTCATTAACGTCAAATGCCGCATTCGCGGCTTAATCGCATCTTTGATTTAAATTGCGCCGCCTTAGCTTCACATTTTTGGTGCGCGCCGAAAAGCAACCTTGCTGGAACGAGGGACTCCATGAACTGCCAAGAACTTGCCAGTCGCATCGAACAAATACAACCAGAAGCCGACACTCGCGATGTCGCTCGCCTGTGCTTGCTACTGAGCAACTCGGTGGGAGACTTCACGGAACTGGACGACCAGGGCGCGCTGATGGATGCGTGGCAAGAGACAGGATTGAAGTTGCAAGCGGCCACGGATCAACATGCGGCGATGACGGAAGAACTCGAAAACTTGGCGCGCTCCGATCCGCAAAAGTTCAGCCCTGAACAGATTTGGATCCTCATTCGAGCCATCAAAGTTCAAAGCCAAGTGCTGCAGCTTTACGTTGGCTCCGCCGTTATCGATGCTTAGCTTAGTTCCAGTTTTGCACTAATGGAACGCTATCCGGCGAGAGTCGCCAAGTAGGTGAGCAGGCTGGTGCAATTGTCGGCGGGGGGCGTTGCGGGCGACACCTTTGATAATTTGTCTTCCCAGCTATTTCGGCGTAATGTC
>JAJDEH010000107.1 GCA_029259935.1 Planctomycetota bacterium | reverse complement strand
CATACCCGGCAGGATCCACAAAGCGTTGAGCCATGCGGTGGGATGCGCGGGATTGGGATAAGCAATCGCAATGATTCCCAGTCCGATCGCGTCGTCGGCCACTGCCAACAACAGCAAGAAACTTACGGCGGGATGTCCCTTGCCAAAGACGAAACGAGCGACAAGCCACGCCAAGGCGATGTCGGTCGCCGTGGGAATTCCCCAACCATTGGTCCATTGCGGACCGCCGATCAACGCGTTGGCAAGAAAATAAACGCCAACCGGTCCGACTACGCCGCCTAGGGTTCCCAGCAACGGATTGATCGCTTTGGAAACGGGATTCAACGCTCCACCCGGCAGGCACGCTTCGGTAATCTCCTTGGCCGCGACACCAAAGAACAGGACCATGAAGATGTCGTTCACCAGGAAGTGCAACGTAAAGAAATGCTGCCAGTCGGAGTGGCCATGGCCGCTGGCGTGATGTTCATGCGTGACCGCCGCGTGAGTCTCACCGCTGTCCTGTTCGTGACCGTCTTGCCCGTGGCCGTGCTGACCGTCCGCATCGTGAGAATCCGTTGTTGGTCCATGATGTTCCTCATCGTGCCCGTCCGCGGCAGCATGGTGGTCATTGCTGGGTTCGCCCGTGGCAAAAACCTGCGTGATAGGAGTGTGAACCAGCGCGTCGTACCAGCCAGGGTTTACATTGGCGACCGCCAGGGCAACCACGACTCCAGCAATCAGCGGGACCGAGAATTCCTGCAATAGTTGAACGGTGGAACGCCTCTTGGAATTCATATTTTCCCTCGTACCTCAAACGGTCAGTTTGTCTATTTGTGGGTGAGTATTCGTTGATCTCAAGTCGATGCTATGTGGCCCATGCAGCCCGTTGTTTCCTCGGGCGGTAGTCCCAATTGGCGTGACGCCGCGCCTCATTCGACTTCCTTGATCTCGGTCGCCAGCTTGGCAAGCGTCGTGAGCGTGCATTGCAGGGCCATCATCAAATCCGTGGTGGTGACCACTCCGCACAGCTTTCCGTCCTCGACCACGGGCAAGCAGGATATTTGTCGGCGGATTAACTGGGTGATGGCCGGATTGACCATGCAATTGGGCTCGACCGAAACAGGCTTGGGCGTCATCAGTTCCTGGGCGGACTGACCGTCGCTTTGCATTAAGTCTCGGTCGCTGATGATTCCCAGCAGATTGCGTTCGATGTCGCACACCAACAGGTGACGCATCCGCCCCTCTTCCATTCGCTCCACGACGTCTTGCCGCGAGGCATTGGGCAACACCACTTTCATTTTGCGTGACATGAGCTGGCTAATTTCGAGCCTGTTCTCAAAGATCGCGCCCGCATCAGACGACAAGATACGCAGTAACTCCTGGCGTTTCTGAAAGACGGCATTCTTTCTATTGGTCAAGAACGTATCGAGATCGTCCTCTAGCTGTTTCTCTTCCGCGTCTTCATCGCTTTTGTTTTCGGTTCGCGGCGCGCGGCTAAAGATCTTTCGTCCACAAATCGCTAGGGACACCGTGGCCAGGATTAACGCGACGAAGGAAGGCCAGTGCGAGTGGACAACATGTCCGCTCGATGACGCCTCTTGCTGGGGAAGGTTACCGGCGGTGGCAGCCGAGCTCGTTCCGAACAGAGTTCCCGCGGTTGAATCAAGCGATTGCGTCGTCGCCGATCCGATGCCAAGCACCGCCACCAGTACGCTGACCGAAACCAGTGCCACGACGACCGCGCATTCCACGAAAGTCGAGCCCTGCTGCCCAACGGTAAGGCGGCGAACCGACTGCCACGGGCCACTCCCGCTTGGCCGATTCCCAATGGTATCGCACTTCATCTTGTCCACGCCCGCCATGAATTCCATTCGAATTACAGATTCGTGCCCACGCTTCTGAGAAGTTTAGATTACGAATCCGCACAGGGGCCGCTTGGTTGCGACGGTCTGGCAAACGTCCCTAGAAACGGGGGTAAACCTTACAAGCTGGATTCCGGGCCGACCAGAAGATAGCGACTAGATTGGTCGTAGGGCCTCTGGGAAATGAAGGATCCCGAGTTGATCGGCTGGCTGAGCGACGCCAGTGTTTCCCGCGTAACGAATCCGGCGGGATAATTTTCATGCGTGACATACAAAATATCGCAGGTCGTCGTGTTGAAGTACTCGACGATTTCGTCAAGGCTGGAGTTCTCGGCGACTGTCCTAACTTCCGCATCCATCACGCTGCCGACTTGAGCCGACGATCGATCCAGCGTTTCCGAACCTCCGTCAATCCGTGGGATCGCCTCGGCACGAAGAATTCCGACCAGCAATCCCTCGGCATCGATCACCGGCAATGCCAGCAGTTCCATTTGGGCAAGCAACAGTCCGGCCGGTTCAAGGGCGTCATCCACATGGACCGCCACGGTGCAATGAGTCATCACGTCGCGAGCCCGAGTCTTCTCAAGCAGGCGTCCCGGGGCCGCAAGCTTTTCCCAAATTGCTTCTTCATGATCCAGTTGACCGTGACAGACAATGCAATTTCTGCCCGATCGCTTGGCCTGCGTCAGAGCGTGCTCGGCAAGTTCCACCAGGTCGACCGTATCATCCGGCCCCTCCAGAATGGATATTCCACAACTGGCGGTGATGGTCAGTGTTTCATCACCGACGGAATGTTCGATGGCCGAAATTTGGCCCCGCGCCGACTCGGCCCGCCGCGTGGCATCTTCCATATTGGCGCCCGGAAGCAAGATACCGAAGCGGTCCAGGCCCAACGAGGCCACGATTCCCGGCGCGTCGACCTGCTTCGCCAGTAGTTGACTAATCGAACGCAGCATCGAGTCCCGCGCCAGTTCCGACAACAAGTGGCGAACGCGGCTGAAATAGTCCAGGTCGACAATAATGCAGGCCAAACTGTTGTTGGAAGTGTCCGGTTGATGTTGTTTGTCCGCGACGTGCCTTAAGAATTCGGTTCGGTTCATGAATCCCGTGCGACTGTCGGTCCCCGCCTGCTCTTGCTCGCGGCGCTGGAATTCAAGAACTCGGGCCCCCGCGCGAAGGCGTGCCAGGAGTTCGCCGTGGACCACCGGCTTTGCCAAGAAGTCGTCGACTCCCGCAGCCAAAGCTTCGGAGACGTCTCCCAGATCGGCCAAATTGACGAGCAAGAACTTATAGGTGTGCTGGGTCCCGGCCCGTTCGTCTAGCAAATGGCACAGTTCCAAGCCTCCGCGGATTCTAAGTTCTTCGCCGAGGATCAAAAAATCGGGATCAGCGGATTCGATGGCGGCCGTGGCCGATGGAACATCCGCTGCTTCAATGGATTCAAATCCAAAAGCATTGATGAACCTGGACAAATGGCGAAGCTGATGTCGATCCTCCGACACCATCAGCACACGAAGAGGTCTTGAAGTCATTGCGAATTCGCCGGGGAAAAGAGACTGCCCTTATAGCATACGTTATGGAGCGCCCCCGGACTTTGTTGTTGGCTTATTTTCCGCCGCGTCGCCGAGTACATGCTATGTTTTTTGGATGCCATCGTGCGTCAAACCGCATAGAAGCCGTCCAAACGAGGCTGCGGGAACACCCTCATTCGCGGTGTTTTTGTGGCTCAAATGAGGCGCAATTGTCAAGACCGGCAAAACCCCTTGCCGAACGACAATTGAAAAATGGATGAACGATCATGCAGACTCACGTCGAATCCGTCAGTGAAACGACGCCGTGGTTAGATTTCTATCAAGTTGGAAGTAGTACCGCGGATCGAATCAAGCTCGAAACGACGCCGTTCACCATTGGGCGCGTCGAGTCTTGCGACTTTACAATCGACTCGCAGCGCGTTTCGCGTGAACATGCCGTCATCGAATCCAAAGGCTGGCATTATGTGCTCAAGGATCTCAAGAGTACCAACGGTACCTTTGTAAACGGGCATCGAATCGAAGAAGCGATTCTCCAAGATGGCGACTTGCTGATGTTCGCCGATACGGAAATCGGATTCTACACGGGGGCTCGGGATACCAAAAAGCAATCGGCAACTCAGGTGATGCCGCCGTCGCACGAAAACGAAGAAGCGGCGCGGGCCGTGATTCGAGCCATTCGTCGCACGCATGAAGAAATCGTCCAAGGCGGAGTCGATCGGAACCTGCAGCCGATCATTTGTTTGGCGACCAGCGTCGCCGTTGGATACGACGGTGGTGGCCGGCGTTCGCGATTGAACCCCAGCATGCTCGATCCGCCGTCGTTTTCGCTGCCTCCGGAAAGCGAACTCGCGTTGCGATTGCTTCGGCTGCGGCGGCGTGTCGCGGCGGAACAGGCCGCTCCCTTTGACACCGAAGTTTCGGTGTTTTTGGAAGTCGCTGCCAGCGAAATTGGCAACGCCGCCCTGCTGAACGAATTCGAGCGTTTAAGAAAACTGTCTGGATCATCCTGCCAAATGGTCGCCGCGATGCCGGCCCGCGCGGTGTTGGATAATCGCAGCTTTCGTCAGTTCCGAGATGCTCTGCACCAGGCCGGCGTCGGCGTGTCGTACGACGACTTTGCCGGCGGCGAATCACAAGTCAGTGAATTACAGGATATCGCGCCCGACTACCTGCGGCTCGCCAGCGGATTCTTGCCCGAAGGGCGAGACCTGGGCGGACGGCGGCGGCAACTGGAACATGTGATTCGCCTTTGCCGGGAACTGAACTGCACGGTCGTCGCGACAGGTATTCAAAGCGCCGAGCAAGCACAAGCCTACGCCGAATCAGGCTGCGAACTGGCACAAGGCCCGCTCTATCAACCCAGACAATCGGCGGCCTAGCGTCCCAGGGAGAAATCGCCGTGCCGATGCAGGCCAACAAATCGACCGAACCAATTCCGGGATACTCCCTGAAAAAACGGATTGGCTCTGGCGGCTACGGCGAAGTCTGGCTGGCCGATGCGCCAGGCGGACTGACCAAGGCCCTGAAATTCGTTTACGGATACCTCGACGAGGAACGTGGCGCGCGTGAAATGAAAGCCATGAACCGCATCAAGCAGGTGCGGCATCCGTTTCTGTTGTCGCTGGAGCGAATCGAAGTTGTCGACGGACAATTGGTCATCGTCACCGAACTGGCCGACGGAAGCTTGAAAGATGTATTCGCCGCGCATGCCAAAGCGGGCAAGGAGGGAATTCCTCGCGCGGAATTGCTGGTCTACCTTCGCGACGCCGCCGACGCGTTGGATTATATGAGCGAACAATTCTCGCTTCAGCATTTGGATGTCAAACCTGAAAACTTGCTGATGGTCGGCCAACGCGTGAAGGTCGCCGACTTTGGACTCGTGAAGGATATTCAGGACGTGGCCGCTTCGATGACAGGCGGCCTCACACCGCTGTACGCGCCGCCCGAGTTGTTCGACGGCCGTCCGTGTCTGCAGAGCGATCAATACAGCCTGGCGATTGTCTACCAAGAGATGCTGACGGGTGTCTTGCCGTTTCCGGGAACGACCGCCGCCCAGTTGGCGACTCAGCATTTGCACAGCAAACCGCGATTGTTGGCCTTGCCGGACGCGGATCAACAAATCATCGCCCGGGCCTTGTCGAAAGACCCCGCCAAACGCTTCTCGTCATGCGTCGAGATGGTCGAGCATTTGTGCCGTCCTCCCACGATTGAAGTCCACTCGGCACCCGCCCCGACCAGCCAGTCGCCGCAGCAGCCAGCACCGACCTCGGCGGCCGACGTGGTGACCGAAACGAAACGCCCGTTAAGGAATAGCCGCGTTCCGGAAATCAAGCTGCCGCCGGCCAATCCGTCGCCGGTCGTTAAGAAGGGAGCGCCCGTCGCGCTGGATCCGAGCGAAGTGAAGCTGTATCCCACGTTATTCGTTGGCATCGGCGGGACGGCCGGTCTTGTCTTCCGACAACTGCAACGCCGCCTCAGAGACCGCTTCGGCGGAGCTTCGGCGTTGCCGGCCCTACGGATGGTCTTGGTCGACACGGATTCCAAAGCGCTGATGCAAATGTCGCACGGCGAGGACGGGTTGACGCTCGACCCACAAGCGCTGGTCGCGACTCCTTTGCGGCGTCCACAAGACTACCGCAACAATGCCAAGCAACTGACGAAATCCATTAGTCGGCGCTGGCTTTACAACATTCCCAAATCGCAACAAACCGAGGGGCTGCGGCCATTGGGGCGACTGGCCCTGGCCGATCATTCATCGGCCGTGCTGGCGAAACTAGAGCATGACCTCCGTGAGATCATGGACAGCCGGGGCATCGCGACCTCGCAAGAGTCGACGGGCATCGAGTTCACTCGGCAGCGACCGCGAGTGGTCGTCGTCTCTTCCATTTCCGGCGGAACGGGCAGCGGCATGACGCTGGATGTTGCTTTTATGATCCGCAAGGTGTTGGACGACTTGAATCTGCCAGCGGACGAAATACACGGAGTTCTGGCCCACTCAACGGGGCGGAATCCGGCCACCAACGAATTGGCGATCGTCAACGCCTATACATTCCTGAGCGAACTGCAACATTATTCGAGCCCTCAGCACTGCTATCCGGCCGATCCCGGGTGCCATCTGCCAAACTTTGATTGCGAGAAGAGCCCGTTCGAGAGCACACATCTGGTCCATATGGGCGACGAACTGAATGACCAGCAATTCGCCTCGCAAATTGACCGCCTCGCCGCCTATCTCTATCTATCGTCAACCACGAGTGCCAGCAGCCTTCTGGAGTGTTGCCGTCAAGCTGACAATCCAACGCCAGGGTCGGCAGCGACAACCATTCGCAGCTTCGGACTGACGCAGGTAGGGGCCTTCCAAGAGCACATACTCTCCACGACCGTCGAGACTCTCTGCAACCACGTGATTCGGATGTGGCTCGGCGAGCCGACCAAGGAAGGCCGCAGCGCGTCGATATCTGGTTCGAGAACAAGTACGTCTCGAAATTCTGAAACGAGCGCTTTCTTGCAGACGTTCGACGATGTCGACAAACGGGCACTACGGCGCTGCGGGGAATTAGGTCTCAATGTGGAAACGCTCGGGGCGCACATCCACCAGTTACTGGGGGACTGCGTTGGCGCGGAAGTGACACAAGAGTTGCAGCCGCTTCTCCAGCAAGACCGCACGGCCGCCGATGCGGTACCTTGGCAAGGTCTGTTGCAAACCATCGATCGAATGTTGGGCGTTGTCGACGACGACGATCAGCCACGCAATGCGCCGATCACCGCCTTGCCCCCAGAGGTTATTAAGCAGATCGACGATCAATTTGAAGACGTCAGCCAGTCGGCGGTGGACTGGATCATCAAATTGGTGGATCAGTCGGAACGTCATTTCGCGGCGTCTCGGCATGCCGCCAATTGGTTCGACCAGTATCTTACATCGCTGCGCGATCAGACGGTCGAGGCGGAACGGAATCTTGATGCCGAAATCGGCGAAATCAGCCGCTCGCTTGCCGCGGTCGACGCGGCGCAGGCGGCGCGAAAGAATCGCCGCAAGGTCCAAGAGCCCAAAACGGCCATGCCGCCAGGAGACCTGGTCCTGCAGTATCTTCAACTGAGAATCGGCAAGCTGTCGCTTAACGGCGTCCGCCGATTGGTCTTGGGCTTGCAGAGCCGGGTGAAAATCGCCGCCGAGAATTTATCCGATGGTCATCGTGAACTGGCCCGACTGGCGTCAACGTTCGATGCGATGCCGCATTCCATGAGTGCCAGCCACGCGCGGGATGGGGAAGCCGATGTGGAATCCGCGCTAAATCTGCGAATTCTGGAAAAGCTCGGGGGCCGCCTTACCGGCTTGATCGCCCAGTTGGAAAGCGATCTGTGCCATGATTTCCTGGAACAGCATGGAGGGCTAAAAGAACTGCTTCTCGGCGAAAGCCGGCAGCCTGCGCAGGTGGTCAACAACCTGCGTAACGCGGCGCGGAAACTTGCGTTGGCCTCCCACCAGCAGGAAGACATTGTCGCGCTGATGTTGGGAGCCGAAGCCAGTCCCGAACAGGCCGTCCGCACGCTTGAGGGATGCCTGCAAGCGTCGGAGCCTCACCTGATGGATTGCGGCGGGACCAAGCGGCTGCTCATGATCGTTCCAGAATCATCGAGCCATGGGTTGCTCAAAAAGGTGATCGAAGGCGGAATGGAAGAAAAAATTTCCATCAGCTTCAACAACGTGTGCGATTTAGTCTTTTGCTACGAAGCCGGCAATATCTCGATCGCGCAGATAGCCGCCCGCCTGATCGACGATCGAATCGACTACGCTCAAGCGGCCTCTCGGCTCCACACGCGCAGCGACGTACCCTGGTCGCCGTGGGAATCGTAACCTCTTCGTCGACAAGCGCGGCTGGGTCGCATATAAAAGTTGTCTCGACGACTTTATTGTTACCGCTGTAACTGCCCCACCGCACCAAGACGAAGTGAGCTCATGAAGCGATTGACCCCGGGCCCTCTGTACTACGAATTTAGCCGACACAACGAACCGCGATTGCATATTGATCCCGGCGAAACCATCGTCATCGAAGCCGAGGATGCCTTTTCCGGACAGATCCGCTCGAACGATGATCGACGCGACAAATCAAAAGTTCCGCTAGGCAATCCACAGACCGGTCCGATTTGGATTGAAGGAGCGGAACCGGGTGACACGGTAGCCGTCAAAATCGAAGAGATCAATCCGAGCATGGGCATGTGCGCCACGCGCACCAGCGATCCGAAGATGCTCGGCGAATGGCTGGGCACGGACTGCCCCCACGGAACCCACGTCTGCCCCCTACGGGATGGACAACTCCATTGGAGTGACGAGATTACGATTCCCTATCGCCCGATGCTAGGTTGCATCGGCACGGCTCCGGCCGCCGGGGTTCCGACGACGGGGCCGGCCGGAGTCCATGGCGGCAACATGGACATCATTGAGACGTGTCCCGGCAACACGGTCTATCTGCCGATCTTCGTCTCGGGCGGGTATTTGTATCTAGGGGATGCTCACGCTGCCATGGGGCACGGCGAACTCTCGGCCAGCGGACTAGAGATGCCGTCGGAAACCACGATCACTGTCAACCTGCTCAAAGACCACACCATTCCCGGACCGCGAATTGAATCGCCCGAGGAAATCATGACCATCGCCACCGGACGTCCGATGGAGCGCGCTATTGCCCAAGGCTACGCGTGGCTGATCTTGTGGATGGAACAGCAGTTCGGCTGGAACCGCTGGCGGGCCTACGACCTGTTGACCCACGTGGGCCAAGTTTCCGTCGGATATTACGACATCGGCACGGTTGCCACGAAAGTGGACAAGCGATATCTGAGTTCCACCGGTGCTTGAATCGAGAGCTTGAGTCGCCTGCTACCTACTTCGCGTTCGCTCTGATCGCGCGGGCGCGGGCTCGACGGTCAACACTCCGGTGAACTGATCCCGTGCCTGGCGATGCTTATCGGCAACGGCTACAAATACATCCCCACAAAGCCGCCCGCTTCGTCGCTGGTTGCTTGGATTTTTTCGATCCGATCCTTGGCCTTCTGAAGGTCGCCGGCCTGGATGTAGCGATTAAATTCGACCACCACGCTTTGCAGCAGCGTTTCCTCAAACCAATTCACGATCGGCTCGGTAAGCCAATGGCAGGTTTCCCGCTTGAGGCACGAGGTTAACTCGGCTCGCTCGCAGCACTCGTCCTTCGCGTCCGTGAATACGGTTCCCTCGAACGTGAATTGCAACATGCCCACTTCTTCGTCGTTCGTCAGCCGGTACATGCACTGGGCGTTGTACAGGTAATAGGTGTTGTGCGAGCCGTGACGATCGATGGCGTCCTTAATGCGTTCGCATCGCTCGCGGTACTTGGGCGACGCGTCCAGCGGAATATCTAGTCGGCCGACGGTGCGCAGGGGAAGGCAGTCAAAAGTAATCTCGACCCAATGGCTCATGGAAAACGACTCCGTCCAAAGTTGTAGAAGCTGCACCCACCAATATAGAAAAAAAGCTTCCTCGGAGGAAAGAGGAGGAAAGAGCCATGCTGAAAGCGGCCGCCTAGATTCCGTGGCCAGGCCAAGAACAGCGGTCGCACGCCGCGGGTCGCACGCCGCGATGTTGACGTGGCCGCGGTCAGTCCACGTCCATCACTAGCCCGATGTCTTCCCTTTGCTCCAGGCTGCCGCCGTCGTCGGTGAGATTCTGGCCCACCGAGTAAATTGCCCATCCGGCCTTCGTGCGTTTGACCAGCAGCGGTTTTCCCGTGAATGGGTCGGTGGTTACTTCCGTGGGCAATCCGGCGTCTTCTAGCACCAGCGCATCCGAACTTCCTTGTGATTCGATGTGAGCATGCAAGCCGTTTTGCACGCTCAAACAACGAATCATGGCCCGCGTTCGGTTCATCGCGTCACGCGACGCGGTCAGCGCCGACGAAATACTTACGGCTTGCCAGCCAAGTTGCTTAATCTCGCTTGCCGTGAGCCGCTGGCCGATCTCCTGGTGATAGCTGGCGGACCCCAACGACAATTCGTGGTCGAGCCTATCCAGGTAGCCGGCGTGGTTTTGTTTCTGGTAATACGGCGATATGGGTGTCCAACTCCATTGGTCGTACCATTCGCGGCAGACAGTGTTGCCAAAGGCCCGTTCACTTTTCACTGACCAAACAAATCCGTCCATCGCGTCGTGTTGCTCAAGTTCCTGACGCAGCTTCTCCCTCATTTCGGCCGAGATCGTGCCCCGGTTCAACACGTTGCTTGCCATGACAACGGCGATTCCACGACACGCCAGCGACACCAAGTAACAGATGGTCGTCGGCTGTTCGTCGTACAGCCGGGTTAAGCGAAACAGTTCAATGCAACGCTCCATGGCCAAGTCGTATTGCCCGTCGGCCACGAGGACCAGCGAATTCGCCCACACGACCCGTGGCGCTGCGCGAAAATCCTGCACGTCGGACATGATTTGTTCCATGAATGCGGTGGAATCCAAGGTGTAGTCTAGATCCGCGGCTAATCTGCCAGATGCCGCCGCTCGTTGGATGAGGGGAATCACGTCTGGATAGGCCTCCAGCAGCGACCGAATTGTTGCCGTGTCATCCTCGGATAAATCTCCCTTGCGAAATCGCTCCTGGACGTACACATCCTCTAGTTCGCTCTCGAAGGAACGAAGATTGGCCCGAGCACGGCGCAGGTAAGTCGCGGCGTTCTCGTCACTGGGTACCGGCTCGGGTGCTAGATCCGCCACGGTCAGCGGATCTTCGGCTTCTCGAATTGCCGCCAAACGCTGTTCAAGCCGGGACCCCGCGACCCAGGCGAGTACGGTGTGAATGACCAGCAGGATCGCGATAATTGCCGCGCTGCCGATCATTCCCCACTTCAGAATCTTCTTCAGTTTGGTCATCTTGCAGAACCCTTCTTGTAATGGTGAACTCGTCGAGGACCCTCTTCCAATCACCGGAGAGCGGAGAGGGGCGTCTTTTGCGCTGTCGCGAAATAGTTGCCAGGCGCCGTTGAAACCACAGGGCCGTTTCGTCGTCGGAAACAGAGCGAATCGCGTCCGCGACGTTGATAACTGATTGCGGCGTCGGTCGCGGTCCATAGAGATTGGCAAGCCTTTGCTGCTCGGCACGCCGCACAAGTTGACTCGAAACGACCGCTACGATCAGCAGTGCGGCGGCGGCGGCGGCCAATCGCAGGTCCCACCGCGCGGGCTGCTTGCGCAGTTGCTCGCCAACGGCCGCCAGAATTTCTTCTCGCAAAGCCGGTGGAGCGGCAGGCGGCCGAATGCCGCGCAACAGTTCTTCTATCGGGGCGGGCGTGAAGCTGTGTTCCGGCTGGACATCGTCGTCGTTCATGGAAACTCCTTCGCCAGCCACTTTCGCAAACGGCCAATGGCTGTCCGGTAACGCGTGGCCACGGTTCCTTGCGGAAGGCCCGTTACCTCCGCGATCTCGCGAAATGTCAGCCCGGCATGGATTTTCAACTCGACTACTTCCGCTTCCGTTGGATCCAAACGCGCTAGCGAATTCGCAATTGATTCCTTTGCGTCGCGGCGCTGCAGATCGTCGTCCGCAAGCAACCACTCCTCATTTCCGACCGTTTCTTTTCGTTTTCCATTGCGTGACGCCAATCGCAGGGCTTCGTTTCTGGCGATAGTGAAGACATACCCGCGAAGATCGTCCACCTTGGCCACGGACTTTCTCGCGCGGACCAACCGCAGAAATGTTTCCTGGAGTACCTCGCGAGCGTCTTCCGGGCAACGCAGGCGGAACATGAGATATTGATAAAGCGAATCGGCACAAGCGTCGTACAATTCGGCGAAGGCGGTTTCGTCGCCACGCGCCAATCTGACTGCCAACTTGTCCATCATCTCTCCGAACGTGCTAACGCAATAACGACCCCGTGGCTCGGCCTTTTTATTGCGAAATCTCGACCGTTTCTTGGCTAATTCTTCCACGAATAGCGGGGCGGCCGCGTCCATCTCGCTTGCTGGCCGACATTTAGGACGCGGAATGTAACACCTCGACGTTAGAATACTAGGTGCTGATTCGATGTGAATTACTTGGGAATTGCGCAATGAAGATAGATTGTCCCGGTTCGCAGCAACTGGAAGCATTTGCGGTAGGAGACCTCTCCGGTGCGGTTTTTGAACAGATTGCCCATCATCTAGACGAGTGTCCATCGTGCGACGCGGCGCTGCAAGACTTCGACTTGCACGACGACGCCTTGCTCAGTGAGTTGAAGACGCTGCAGACTAATTCCGGGTCGGCGGCGGTTGCCGTGCCGCCCAATGTGGTTGATGTGGCGCTACAAGCGAGTCGCTCGGTCTGTTCGGCGGAGATCTCGCTAGATCCAGGACGGCGTTATGCTCGGCGGCTTGCCGAGGGGCCCTGCCGGCTCGGACGATTCGAACTTGAGGCGGAACTTGGCGACGGATCCTTTGGCTATGTCTTTCGAGCACGCGACCTCGAACTCGACCGCACGGTTGCCGTCAAGATCTCGCGGGCCGGCTGCTTCGCGGGCGATGAAGAGATCGCGCGGTTTTTGCGAGAGGCTCGCAGTGCCGCTCAACTTCAGCACGCGGGCATCGTTTCGTTATATGAAACGGGGCAGACCGACGACGGCGTCTGCTTCTTGGTCACCGAATTTGTCGACGGCGAAACGTTAGAAACGCGTTTAAGAGGAGGTCTGTTCGATCCGCGGCAGGCCGCCGAGCTGATTGCCGAGTTGGCCAGTGCTTTGCAATATGCTCACGAACACGGCGTGATTCACCGCGATATCAAACCGTCGAACGTGTTGCTTGACGGCAACGGCCGGCCGCACCTGGCCGACTTTGGGTTGGCCAAACGCACTGGCGGAGAACTTTCCGTCACCTCGGATGGCCATGTCATGGGAACGCCGGCCTACATGTCTCCCGAACAGGCGCGTGGCGAATCGAACACCGTCGACGCCCGCGGCGATATCTATAGCTTGGGCGTGATTCTCTATGAAATGCTAACCGGAGAACGGCCGTTTCAGGGCAACAAGCGGATGCTGTTGCTGCAGGTTTTGGAAGACGACCCGCGCCCGCTGCGGCAACTGCACGATGGGATTCCCAAGGACTTGGAGACGATCTGCCTGAAGGCGATCTCGAAGTCGCCCGCTCGGCGTTATCAATCCGCCGAGGAATTGGCCAACGATTTGAATCGCTATTTGAAAGGCGAGCCGATTCTGGCTCGGCCCATGGGATACACTGAACGGCTGTGGCGATGGTGCCTGCGGTACCCTCTGGCCGCGAGCCTGTTGTTGGCGATTACTCTGGGATCGGCTGCCGGCTTTTTTCGTTTGTCTTATTTGACCACCGATCTCGTTCAGCAAACGGCACTGGATAGCGCCCGCATGGAAGCGGACATGCTGGAGGAGATCAACGCCTATTACAGCGATCTACTTACCGAATTGGACCGAAAAAAAATCCCCACCGGAAAGCTGCCGCTGCCGGCGACGTTTACGATCGACGCGGGGGCGCGCATCAGCCGCAATAGCGGAATGCATGTGCAACTTTGCAGCGACCACCCCTGGCGATCGGACGCCGAGCCCAAAGACCAATTCCAACTCGAGTCGTTGGCCATCTTGAACGAACGGGTCAGGCAAGGCGATTCGGAAGACCTATCTCATCACACGTTTACGGAGATCGACGGCCGGCCCGTGGTTCGCTTTGCCAAGGGCCAATTAATGCAAAAGAGTTGCGTGGAATGCCACAACAAGAATGAGAAGAGTCCAAAAAGAGATTGGGACAAGGGCAATTTGGCGGGCGTGTTGACCGTCACTCGGCCGCTCGACCGCGACGTCGCGCGAACGAGATCGGGCCTTGAAGGAGTCTTCGTGTTGATGGGCCTGATGTCGCTGTTGCTGATCGGCGCCAGTCTAGGGTTGTTAGTCGGAACTCGGTCGCGGCCACGCGCGTGAAACCTTGATGAAAACCGATCGCGACGAAAAACGTTCACGAAACGCGTCCTCGACGGGAAGTGTCACTTCCACGTCGCAGAGCCTCCTTTCGCGCTTGCGCAAAGACGATGCCCAGGCTTGGGATCGGCTGGTGCGTCTCTATTCGCCGCTGGTTTACTATTGGTGCCGCCAACAGCGGCTGTCGGATCAAGAGATTCCCGATGTCGTGCAAGAAGTGTTTCGCTCGGTGGCCACCAACATCGAACGATTTCGCAAAGACCGCCCCCGGGACACTTTTCGTGGTTGGCTGCGGACGATTACCCGCAGCAAGGTGGTCGATTTTTACCGCCGCCAAAACCGCCAACCTCAAGCCGCCGGTGGTTCCGTGGCTCATTTGCAGTTTTCGCAAGTGCCGGACGTCGAGCCACAAGATGATGAAGACGAAGCCGCCGAGCAACAGGTACATCACCGTTTGTTCTTGCAAGCGCTCGAACTGATTCAAGAGGATTTTCAGGAGCGAACTTGGCAGGCCTTTTGGCGCGTGGTGGTGGACGGCCAATCGCCGAAAGACGTGGCCGAGGAACTCTCGATGCAACCCGGCGGAGTGCGCGTCGCCAAATCGCGCGTGCTGCAGCGGTTGCGGCAAGAGTTGGGCGATTTGTTGGATTGAGCAAGCGGCCCGCCGCCGTCACTGCGAAACAACTTCAATGCGATCCCAATAGGCGAATTCCCACGACCAGTCGGTGGCCTTGTTGGCCAGATCCAGTTGCACCCGCTGGCCCGCGAACTGAGACAGGTCGATCGCCACTTCGGTCCAGTGATCGACGCCCGATTTCGCGCCAATCACCGATTGGTGCAGCACCTTGCCGTTGGCTTTGACCACCAACTGCCAATCGCGAACGCCATCGCCCGCTTCGTGCGACACGCTTAGCACCAGATAGGTCCGCTTGCCTTTGGGCACGTCCACTTTGGAGGTCAAGACGCATGGCGTCTTGCGATCAACCGGGTGAGTCCGCAACACGCCCGCGCGGCCAAAGTGATTGCCGACGATGCCCAGCCCTTTCTCGCCAACCCTGGCCGTTGAAAAGCCGGGTGCGAATTGGTCCAGGATTTCGTGATAACGCGACGCATCAACAATGTCGCGAGCGGCCAAGCGGCGAGTACCCCGAATCCAGCGAACGGCCTGATCGCCGCCCGACACATCGCGAGCCACGTAGGCCATCAGGTCGAGCAGATCCTTGTCCGACAAGTCTTGCTCTAGATTCTCCGGCATCAGTGAGACCTTACTCACCGCCAGTTCTTCCACATCTCGGCGGGCAATGGTCTCGATCTTACCGCCTTGCATTTTCAAGACGACGCGCTGATCGTTTTCCTCCGCCAGCAGTCCTGTCAAAGTGCGTCCGTCGGTCGTGATCACAATGCGGGCTTGATAGTCGGGCCCGATCACCAGATTCGGATCGAGTACGTTGGATAACAGTTGCTCAAATGACGACCGTCCATTGACGGTGATGTCGGGACCAATTTTCTCGCCCTTACCTTGAAACGTATGGCACACCGCGCATTTCTTCGTATATAACTCCTGTCCGTGGACGAGATTCGCCTCCTGCAGATTTTCTCGCACCAACTTGCGAACCCGATCGATGACCAAAGCCCGTTTGGGATCCCGGTCGGTTCGAATGCTTCCCCAGATCTTCTCCACTTGCTGGAGTACGTCGCGATCTTGTGCGGCAATCAATTTGCGAATTTGGGTGAGGTTTAGCGCATCGCGAGGAATCTCGTCGCGGCGGATCGCGGCCAACAACGGCTTGGCCCACGACACGCGCTGAGTCAGCACTTCCGCGACCACCGGGCGCACGGTCGGTTCCAGTTGCGCGTAATGCGACAACAACAGGGTGGCTACTTCGGGATCGTCCAGCCGGCCCAGCCCGGCAATGGCCAGACGTCGCAAGTTTGTCGTTTGAGGGTTGTTGTCCTTGCTTGTTAGCAACTTGCCCAGCGCCCCTAGCACGTTTTCATTTTTCGCCGCCACCAATGCTTCAAGAGCCTGGATGCGGCGCGCGTTGGATTGCTTTCCGGACTGCAACACTTGCAAGGCGACCCGACTGGCCGCGGCATCGTTCCAAGTGGTGGCCAACAGCGCGGCGTCCAGAAACAGCGGATGATCTTGCGATCCGGTCAAGATCGGCTTCAATCCGGCCTCCAGCTTCGGACGCAGCTTGGCGATTTGCTGAGGAGCGATCTGCCGCGTTTGCATCGATTGGGCGACGCGCTCCAAGCACAATCGGGCCGCTTTGTCGTTGCCGCTTTGCTGCAACGTAACGAACAACTGAACGAGCGAGGCCGGGTCCGCATTCTTCGAAGCCAGCAGGCGATCGATGACTCGCGGCAGCAGCGCGGCCACGGCGCTGTTGTCATGTAACTTCTTCGTTTCAAGAGTCGCGAAGAAATCGTCGGCCCGGCTATCCAACATCGGATGCAAATTTTGCCACACAATGCGAGGCAGCAGCGGATCTTCGCCCGCGCGGGCTAGAGCGGACAGCAGTAGCGGAACCGAATCGATGCCGTCAATCTTCTTGGCCGCGATGGCGACTTGCAGCACGACATCTAGCGACGGATCGCCGACCAGATCAACGACTTGGTCGCGAACGCGGCTGGCTACTTCTCGCATGTTGCCCGCCACGCGCACGCCCCACGCGCGAAATGTAGGATCTTCGTGACCTAGTAATTCCAAATGAAAATCGGAATCCAAGGGTCCGCCACCTGTCAGTGCCCACAACGCATGCAGCCGTGTCTTCCGCGGTTCGGCGTCATTTAGAACCAACTGCTGGAGTGATTTCCGAGTCTTATCGTCGGCACGCTCAGCGAGAATCCGCTGCGCGATGTCCCTGTAGTAAACATTGGGGCTGTGCAAACGCTCGACAAGCTGTGCATCAGTTTCCTTGGCTAAATCGAAACGAGGCGCGCGAGGCGTGTCCTTATATCGTACGCGATACAGGCGCCCGTTTAACCGGTCGATGCCTTTGGGATCGCGATTGGCGTCTTGATAACAGTGATAGCGATCGTACCAATCCAGCACATACAAGCATCCGTCCGGTCCCGTCTTCTGCACCACCGGCATGAACCAAACATCGTTGGCGGTGAGGAAATCGGGTTTTCCTTTGCCGAAGTAGGTCGAACCGGCCCGAGTTAGCTCGTCGACATTGATGCATCCGCCGTGAATGTTGCCCATATACAACCGTTCCCGATACTCGGGCGGATACGCATCACTGTCGAAGTAATGAATGCCACAGTAGGCGGCCATTTGATGGCGATGCTTAACGATCGACTCGATCTTCCAAGTGAAGGGAGGATACGGACCGCCCTGGCGATGGTAATAACCGCTCTCGGTCAAGTGCCACAAGTGATCGATGACGCAGGCGCTAATGAACGCCGAGCCTTCTTTATCAAACGTAATGCCCCAGGGGTTACTGGTGCCTTCGCAGAAGAGTTCGAAATCGTGAGTCCCTTTCCATGGTCCATCTTCGTCGGCGCGTGGATTGATGCGAAACATCGTGCAGGTGAATCGATGCTCCTGGCCACGGTGCTTTACGTGGCTGTAATTAAAGACACCGTTCAGTCCATACAACCAGCCATCGGGTCCCCAAATAAGCGAGTTGGGAAGTTCATGCGTATCGGTGCGTCCGAAACCGCTGACCACGACTTTCGATTCGTCGGCCTTGCCGTCGCCATCGGTATCGCGCATGAACAGGATATCCGGCGAGTTGGCGACCCACACGCCGCCATGGCCCACCGCGATGCCCGACGGGATATTCAGTCCTTCGGCAAAGATCGTCACCTTGTCGGCCTTGCCGTCGCCCGTCGTGTCTTCCAACACCTTCACGCGATCGCGGCCTTTGCCGGGAGCTCGGCGGGGATACTCCAGACTTTCGGTAATCCAAAAACGGCCGCGCTCGTCGATGGTCATGGCCACCGGGTTGACGATATCAGGTTCGCTGGCCACCAGTTCCACCGAGAAACCTTCGGGGACGGTCATGCGTTTGATTGCTTGCTCGGGCGACAGCGGCGGCCCCGGCGGCTTGTTCTGCCGGCGAGGAATGAAGTCTTCGCCTAGCGAGACCGTGGCAAAACAGACAATTAGCAACGGGGCAATTCTTCGGAGCATTTTCTCGGCAACTCGCTGGGAATTTTGCGGCATGGCAACGACGATCCGTCTATCATATCAAACTTGAGTTCGTTGTGAGAAACTGCCGCCCGGCTTCTCTGAGAAACCGCATCTTCCTTGAGAAACCAGATCGTCTCCCCCCATGTCCCCTCGGATCCCATGAGCGATTCCATGAACCACTACGCGTTAACACGCCGCCACTGGCTGCAATCCGCGGCCGCGATCGGCTTGGCTTCGTCGACCCCGATCTTTTCCTCACGTCAGGCCACCGCCGCTGACACGGATTCGCCCACGGTCGACATTGGCACGCGACGCGAGTTGTTTGTTGACGATTTCTTGATCGATCGCCTGGATGGGACCCGATTGGCACTGCACGCGCCGCAACCGCGTGAAGTTGCCTTCAAATTCGACAAGCCGTGGGAAGGGCTGTACAGCGGCTACGAAACGGTGTTCAAGGACGGCGATACATTTCGGTTTTACTATCGCGGAATGCCCGCTGCCCGTCACGATCTGGATACCGAAGTCACCTGCGTTGCCGAAAGCAACGACGGCGTCCACTGGACGAAGCCCAAGCTCGGGTTGTACGACGTTCATGGCACGAAAGAGAACAACGTCGTACTGGCCCGCAATCGCGGTTGCCACAACCTGGCACCGTTCATCGATGCCAATCCCGATGCGCCCGCCGATCAGCGATACAAAGCGCTCGGCGGCACCGGCAAGCCCGGTCTGCTGGCGTTCGTTTCCGCCGACGGCCATCGCTGGAAGCAACTGCAAGCCGATCCGGTCATCACTAAGGGCGCCTTCGATTCGCAGAATAATGCCTTTTGGTCGGAGAGCGAAGGACAATACGTCTGCTATTTCCGCGTCTTCCGCGAAGGCGTCCGCTGGATCGCCCGCACGACCTCCAGCGACTTTGTTCATTGGTCGGAACCCGTCGATCTGGAACTGGATGGCCAACCTCGGCAACACCTCTACACCAATCAAATCGATCCCTACGATCGAGCGCCGCACATCTATCTTGGCTTGCCCACGCGATTCTTTCCTGGCCGCCGAGTCGTAACCGAAGAAGAAGCGCGTCGAATCGGCACGCCCACCAAATGGAACTACGCCAGCGATTGCACCGACATCGTGTTGACGTCGTGTCGCGGCGGAGCGGACTTTAGCCGCACGTTCATGGAGGCCTTCGTCCGCCCGGGACTCGACCTGCGAAACTGGACGTCGCGGGCCAACTATGCCGCTCGAGGCATCGTCCAAACGGGCGACGGAGAACTTTCGCTGTACGTGAAACACAACTCGGGTTATCCCACGATTCATGTGCGACGATACTCGCTGCGTCTTGACGGTTTTGCCTCGGTGTCCGCTCCATTTAAGGGCGGCAGTTTGGTCACCAAGCCACTCACATTTGCCGGCAATCAACTGACGTTGAACTACTCAACGTCGGCGGCTGGCGGTATGCGTGTCGAGCTTCAATCAGCCGCCGGCAAGCCAATCGAGGGATTTTCGCTGAGCGACTGCCCCGAACTGATCGGCGACCGGACGGACCACGTTGTCAAGTGGAAGCAAGGTGCCAACGTCGCGTCGCTTGCCGGCCAGACGGTTCGGCTGCGGTTCGAGATGAAAGACGCGGATCTATATTCGCTTAGGTTTGACAATACCTAGGGGATCGGCGGCCCCGCTATTTGAGCTTCGCGTAGTGTTTGCGAATGAAGTGCAACACCTGCTCTCTTGGCACGTTGGCGCCAGGGTGCCACTGGCGTCTCGCCAGTGGACGCTACGAGCACGGACAAGATGCCCATGGCACCCTAACATTAAGCTGTGACAAAGCACTAGGGGATCGGCGACCCCGTTATTTGAGCTTCGCGTAGTGTTTGCGAATGAAGTGCAACACCTGCTCTCTTGGCACGTTGGCGCTTTGCGCAATGGCGAGTGATGTGGCCGCCACTGTGTCGCCACGTCGCAGTCGCGTTTGAATCTCCTTCGCAAATCGCATGAGGACGGACTCCGCGGTGTCATTCAGTTGCGGCGTCGATTCGGGGCCGGCCGCCTCGGCGTGTCGCGACCGCATTCCCAAACAAAATATCCATTCCAAAAAGTTATGAAACAGATAGAAAATATTCATAAAGAAGGAAATAACCCCCCACCAACCGGCGACCATGCAAATCATTGTCGTTTGAAAGAACACTCTATGAATGCAA
This sequence comes from Planctomycetota bacterium, assembly GCA_029259935.1. Next base: position 23,991 of record JAJDEH010000107.1, on the reverse strand, counting down.
CTCTTGCAAAAATCGCCGTCGACCTCACCTTCCAGTCGCATAATCACCAACCCTATCTGTTGATAGAATTTCACTTGTTTTGTGGGGGCCGATCTGCCACACGATTCACATCTCATATCAGCTCCAATTGATTCTGAAATTCCTCCTGTCCGATAATCGAACGGTTTCGCACCCGATAAGTTAAGCCGAATCGTGGGCCGAGTCCACTCAGGGAATTCACGATTTTGCCGCGGCAGTTTCCCGCGGCAGTTTCCCGCGTCCATGAATCGCGTCCATGAATCGCGAGGAATCGAACGACGCTTAACAAACTACGAAAGAAATCTGTCGAAGTGGTGTAGTTTCACGCGCGTCGCCAGTGCATCGCCGACCGCTTCAAAGGTCTCGAGTTCACCGATGGAATCCAACTCCTGGATCTTAGAAATTCGGCGCTCGTCCAACTCGACTTGATGCGCCACGCTATCGGGCAAATCGGGGTCTTCCTCGATCTCGTCATTCAAGTCAGACAGGCCGCGTTTGGTGAGTTCGACGTTGTAGCGAACGTAGCGGAACGCATTTCCGTGATTCAAAAGGTCGCCCACTTCGCTATCGAGTTGGTGCCCATACACACAGTCACCCATCGTGCGACAAATCGTGTCTTGGTCGATGCTGGCCTGGTTCAGCAGCGCCTTCACGGTTGCCCGTGCGTTGCGCAGCTTGTTCCATTTTGGTTTTTTCGCGTCTTGTCTAGGAGCGGGGGAAAGGCCGGTGCCGACGGAAACGAGCATCAGGTTATCCACGCCCGCTGGCCAACTCAAATTAAACGGCTTGGAAGTAGCCATCCGGTATAACAAGAAAGCCGGGTTGTTGTACGCGGTGGTGGCACCGTCGACGAAGGCATACGGGTGCTTTCCCACATGCACGACGCGCGGCGGGAAAAACAGCGGCGCGGCGGTCGAGGCACGCAGTAGTTCGCTGACCAACATGCGCAAATTGTTTTCCGGCGAAGCAACTTCCCGGTTGTATTTGGCTTGCGGATTGCTGCTCAACGGCCAAACGGAATCCGTACTGGCATTGCGGGTCACGATCAGCAACAAACAGTGGAGATTCTCGGGCCGCAGATCCCGCTGGCCGAAGGCCTCCAAGAGTTTTTTCTCCAACAACACCGGGGTGAACTTGGCATACAGCAGCCGTTCCCAGGGTTTGCTCTTGGTAAACACGCGCTTGGCAAAGTCCCGGTAAAAGGCGAGGATCTCGGTCACCGTCATCCCAATGGCCAAGCCGGCGGCAATGATCGCCCCCGTGCTTGTGCCGCCGATGTAATCGAAATAGTCGCATAGCCGCTCGGCCCCGGTTCGCTGGCGCACCAGTTCTTCGATCCGCATCAGCACTTTCAAGCTGATCAGCCCCCGAATTCCGCCGCCGTCCAAGGACAGCAGCTTTCGCGGCTGCTTCTTTTCGTAGCGCGTGGCAAGCGGCCCCCACAAGTCAGGCTCAAAGTCCGCATCGTTCGACATACGGGAAACCCTTATTGGGAAGGCTCAAATAGCGGTGGGGAAAGTAGCCGCAAAACAATTACCGCACTTTAGCACTTAAGGACGGACCTGCAACCAAGCCGTTAAGTTTCTTGTGGGATGAAAGTCGTTGCATTTGAGCCAGTAGAGGGTGCCGATACGATGCTCCCGACGGCCGGATGACATGGTCGCCGGACAGGTTTGGGTGGCTGGGGTCGACCAACGGGAGCCCCCAGGAAACTGCGCTGCGGGCTCCGCTGCTCGGCGATCCCGGCCACCCTGTACTTAACTAACCAATGAGTTTTGGGACAAAGCCTAGCCGTTTTTCAATCGTCGATGAAATCGATCGCATTTCCGCGCCTGCCGGTTTCGCGTTACAGTGTTAAAGATCGAAAACACGAGTGTGTAACAAGCAGCGAGCACGACCAGCGCTGAGCGCGGGATTGTATTGTGAGTCAGTGGGACATCTTTGTTAGCTACTCGCGGCAAGACGCCGAAATCGTGCAGCGGTATGCCGATTTCCTACGGCACGCTGGACTGGAAGTTTGGTTCGACGTAGCAGAACGGCCGGGCGGTCCCGCCTCCTTGCCGATCTTCATGACGCACGGAATTCTCGAGTCGCGATTGCTGTGCTTGTTCGTCTCGGATCATTCCATGGCGTCGGCTTGGGTGCAGCAGGAATTCTCGACCTTCACGCGAAAGGTCTGGGGATTGTGGAACGACCAAATACAGCCCACCGTTTTGGTACTCTTGTTGCCTGGCGTGGATCCGTCTTTGACTGAGTCGCTGGGCGGGCATTCATGGCGGCCGTTCCGGGAGCGACCGGTCGAAGTGGGGGTCTGTCAGTTGCACGACACGGATGCCTGCCGGCAGGAACTGGTCGAGAATCTGAAGAAGCTGGTCGCCACGATCCGCTCTGAAAATCAACCGCCGGAAGAATCCAACGAAAATCGCCTGCGCCTGGCCGAACGTTACTGGGAGTGGACCAGACCGAAGACTTTGTCCCACTGGGAAACCACGGAACTGCCTTGGATTCTTTCTCAGTTCGATCACCTGACACCACCCTTCGCAGGTTGGCCAGGCATTGATCCACAAAGGTTTTTCGATGTTTGCCAGTTCCTGCCAGAAGTACTCCACACCGATGCGACCGGACTGACGTTCTCCTGTTTGTTTGCCGAAGCGATCGCGGCCGGAATTGGAAGCCGTTATTCGTCGATCAACGATCGCGTTGATGAAGAGCTGTCAGCGATTCACGGCCAGCCAGCGCAACTCACCGTGCTTTCGACAGGCAGTCCCGTGGATCTGCTGTGCAGCGTTGGGATCGATCTAAATTTCTCCACGCAGTTACAGGACGCCTACTATACGGCCCGTGCGACGCGGAACGACCAATTCACGATCGACGCACTGGACCTATCCGTCTTGCTCAGTCTCGGTTTTATCCTTCATCGCTGGGAAAACTTGACGATCAGCCCGAAATCGATCGTCCAGGCGCTAGTGGCGGAGCGTCCTGTGAGCGACTATTTCTGAGCCGCAGATTCGGCGACCACGCGCGGAAGCATGGGAAGTTTCGAAATGGGGACTCGTCAGCTATCTAGGTTTTCGCGGTGCCAACTTGCCGCACACGACCCTCCAAGGTCGCGGCAGCCGAAGACACAAAAACCAAAGTCGACGCTTTCGCTTTTCGTGCCTCTTGGTGTTTTTCGTGGCTAACCCTTCAAGGAACCGAGCCGGAACGCTCGGCGGCCGTGCAGGCAGAGATTCGCGGAGTTGTGTAAAATGGATTTGGAGGGCAGAGCGGCACGGCGCTGTCGTGCGGTATTCAACCGTGCTGCCTTCAAGCCCAGGTCTGCCAATGATGCAGAGGGAGACCTGGCCATTATGGGCAGTAATAAGTCTTGCCTTTTTTGCGGGACGAATGCGCGCCGACGATTGCAGATGATTGCAAAACACTTGCAAGGATGAGCGGCCTGGCAGTCGCTCGTCGGGCCGGTTTAGCGAGGAGACAGAACATGCAATGGCCAAAACACACAACGCAAACTCATTCACCGCCTGCTGTTAGCAACGCGTGCTGGGGGCGAGTGCCTGGCCGGCCGAATCGATCGAGCCTTGAAAGATTCGTTACGGGCGTATGTTACAAAGCCGTGAGTGCCCCGCTTCGGGCGGCTGCCCGGACGGGGGGACGAATATCGAATTTCGAACACGGAATGATGAAGGAAGAAGGAAAATGCAAAGGTGCAATAACGCGGCGACACGACGAAGAATTCGATTGGCCAAATGCCACGGTCAAAAGAGCGGTCGGAAAGAAGAACCCCCCGTGGTCCCCCTTGGCAAGGGGGACAAAAAAACCACGCGCGATCTTCTCTCAAGCGCCGCCACGCGCTCGGACCGGACACTTTGGGATGTGCTGGTTTGTTGGTCCGTGGTCTGGTAGATTCTGAGATCGGAAACGGGATTCCTCCGCACCACCAACTCCTCCATATGGCCGAATAGGAAGTGGCGATGACCAAGATGCTCAAGATCTTGCCAGAGAAATGCACCGGTTGCATGCAGTGTGAACTGGCCTGCTCGTGGGTGCAGACCGGCACCTTTCAGCCCTCGCGCAGCGTCATTCGCGTGAACGTCTTCGACGAGGAAGCCAGTTATGCTCCTTACACTTGCCTGCAGTGCGACGAAGCTTGGTGCATGACGGCTTGTCCCGTCAATGCCATCGGCGTCGATGAATCGACCGGCGCGAAGGTGGTCATGGATCAGCTTTGCGTGGGCTGCCATCTTTGCACGATCGCTTGCCCGTTTGGTACGGTATACACGTTGCCCACGTCCGATAAGGCGTCGAAGTGCAATTTGTGCGGAGGCAATCCGGCGTGTGCCGTCGCTTGCCCGACCGACGCCATCGAGTTCACGGACTTGGATCAATCGGGCGATTGGCTCGCGCCGTGGGCCGACAAGGTCAATACGAATTACTTAGAAGCAACCGCCAGCAACAACGGGGGATGAACCATGGGTGGCTGGACAGGAAAATTACTTCGCGTTGATTTAACGACTGGCAAATCGAACATTGAATCGATCCCCGAAGAGTGGCTGCGCGAATATATCGGCGGCCGCGGCTTGGCGGATCGATATTTGTATGAAGAAATGGATGCGACGGCCGATCCGCTGTCGCCCGAGAACAAGCTGATCTTCGCCATGGGCCCACTGACTGGAACTCCGGTTCCGTGTGGTGCCCGTTACATGGTGGTCACCAAGGGCGCGTTGACCGGCGCGATTACCACGTCGAACTCGGGCGGGCATTGGGGACCCGAGGTGCGATTCGCCGGCTACGATTTGATCATCTGCGAAGGCCGCGCGCCCAAGCCAAGTTACATTTTCATTTATGACGACCGAGTCGAAGTTCGCGACGCCAGCCACTACTGGGGCAAGGGCGTTAGCGATACCGAGGACGGCCTGCGCGAGGAAACGGGATTGCCCGGCCTGCGCATCGCCTGCATTGGACCGGCTGGCGAAAAGCTCGTTCGCTTCGCCTGCATCATGAACGACAAGCATCGAGCCGCCGGCCGCAGCGGCGTGGGCGCGGTGATGGGCTCCAAGAATCTAAAAGCGATCGCCGTTCGCGGCACGGGCGGCGTCGACATTGCCAATCCCGAAGCATTCATGAAGTCGGTCTGGGAAATGCGAGCCGTCATGCAAGACAGTCCCGGCCGCAAGGCGTTTTCGGAACTGGGAACGGCCGCCACGATCGATATGACCAACGCCATGGGCGGGCTGCCAACTCGCAACTTCCAGCAAGGTCAATTCGAAGACGCCGAGGCGCTCAACGGAAATACAATCCGCGATACGCGGATGGTCACCAACAAAGCTTGCTTCGCTTGCACGATTGCCTGCGGCCGAGTGTGCCGGCTCGGCGAACATTCCGACAAGTACATGGTCAACATGCACCCTCGCAACTGGAAGATCGCCGGCGAGGGGCCGGAATATGAAAACGCCTGGTCGTTAGGCGCGGATTGCGGCATCGGTGATCTCGACGCGGTACTAAAAGCGAACTGGCTGTGTAACGATCTGGGTTTGGATCCGATCTCGATGGGAGCCACGTTGGCCGCGGCGATGGAAATGTACGAGAACGGCGAAATCACCGACGATCAAGTCGAAATGCCGCTCAAGTTCGGTTCCAGCGAAGCGCTGATTCGCATGACCGAAGCGACCGGCTATCGCGAAGGCTTTGGCGACGAGCTGGCCGAAGGTTCCAAACGAATGGGCGAAAAACTTGGCAACCCCGATGTGTTCATGGGATCGAAAGGCCAGGAGTTTCCCGCTTATGATCCGCGCGGTTTTCAGGGCATGGGAGTCGCCTACGCGACTTGCAATCGAGGCGCTTGTCATTTGCGCGCGTGGACACCGGCTCCGGAGACTACCAATATGGACCCGCATACACCGGTTGGCAAGGGCGAGTGGGTGGCCCACGAACAAGACCGCACCACGGCGCACGACAACACGGGCGTCTGCCTGTTCGTCGGCGCGGCGAACGGAGCCCTCGATACGTTCGTTCCCTGCTTGGCCGCCGCGACGGGCCATCCTTACACCTACGAAGACGTGGTCAAGATCGGTGAACGAACTTGGAACATCGAGCGGCTGTTCAACCTCAAGGCCGGTCTGACCAAAGCCGATGATTCGTTGCCCAAGCGACTGCTGAAGGAACCGCACAAGGAAGGCCCTTCGGCCGGCGTCACCGTCAACCTCGATGCGATGCTGCCCATCTACTACGAGGAACGCGGTTGGACCGAAGAAGGGGTTCCTAGCAAAGAAAAGCTGACCGAACTCGGTTTGGCCACGCTTTGATGAACAAGCAAGTGAGAAATATCCAATGCCGAAGCATGTAATCATCGGCGGCGGCCCCGCCGCGACGAATTGTTTGGAAACGATTCGACTCTACGAAAGCGATTCCGACGTCACGTTGGTCTGCGACGAACCGGCCCATTCCCGGATGGCCTTGCCCTATTGGCTGGCGGGCAATATTCCTCGTGAGCATACCTACACCGGCGACGACGCCTACTTCAAGAAGCTCAACGCCGACACCCGCATCGGCGTGCGCGCCGACAAGCTGGACGCTCAAAACAATTCGCTTTCGCTCTCCGACGGATCGACCCTGGACTTCGACGACTTGCTAATCGCGACCGGCTCGTCGCCGCTAAAACTGAACATTCCCGGAGTCGATCTTCCCGGGGTGCAGCCGATGTGGTCACTGGCTCACACGCAGCAGTTGTTGGACGCGACCGACGGCATGAGCAAGCCTCGCGTCGTCCTGGTCGGTGCCGGTTTCATCGGCTTCATCGTACTCAACGCGATGTTCAAGCGCGGATGGAACTTGACCGTCGTCGAACAACAGCCACAAGTCCTGCCGCGCATGCTGGACGCCGGCGCTGCGAGCATCGTCGAACAATGGCTGGCCTCGCAAAAAGTCGATGTACATACGGGAACTTCCGTAACCGAGATTCAACAGGGCGACGGTAACGAAAAGACCGTCGTGCTTGAAAACGGTAACAAGATCACCGCCGATCTCGTGATCATCGCCACGGGAATTCAGCCCAACACCGGGCTCATTGACGGCAGCGGCATCGAAACCGATCAGGCCATTGCCGTCAACAACCGCATGCAAACAAACTTGCCGCACATTTATGCCGCCGGCGATATCGCTCAGGGACCGATCCTGTTCGGCGATAAAAAAGAAGTCCACGCCATCCAACCAACCGCCGTGGATCACGGTCGGGTCGCCGGAGCCAACATGGCGGGGCAAGACATCCGCTATCCAGGCAGCCTGTTGATGAACGTCGTCGATGTGTGCGGTTTGCAATCGGCCAGCTTTGGCGCGTGGAATGACAGCGGTGCTGAAGAGATGACGATTTCAAACGAAGCCGGTTTGGTCTACCGCAAGTTGCTGTGGCGCGGCGACCAACTCGTGGGCGCGATTTTCACGGGCCGTCCCGACGACATGGGCATGCTGACCGACGTCGGCATGGTCAAGGGAATTCTGCAAACACAAACCGCGCTAGGCCCGTGGAAGGATTTCTTGCGCCAAAATCCGTTCGACATTCGGCGGGCTTATATCGCCAACGGAGTCGCGGAAAAGCTGCGCAAAACGACGCTGCTGGGCCAAGCCACTCGCGGGCGACAATATCAGTTCAACGGTGCCAAACCGGCCGTCGCCGCCAACCCGTCCCACAACGCATTTGTGAGCACGAAGACAGAATGACCGGCGGCAAATCAGTGCAAATTGCAAAGTGAAAAATGCAAATTGCAAAATGAAGCGAGTCATGTCCTGCTGGACGATTTTTCGTTTGTCATTTTGCATTTTGCAATTTGCATTTTGCACTAGGTCAGCGCCGACGTGTATCATTTGAATCCGCTCCAAGCGTTTCGTTTTGCAGCAAAGAAAGCGGCGATGAAGATTCGACTCAAATTGATGGGCATGCTCAAGGATAAGACGCCCGAGGATGGCGTTCTGGAACTCGCCGACAACGGCACCATCAAAGATGTTTTGGTTGCCATGCAAATCGAAGTCGACAGTGTTCAAGTATTTCAGGTCAACGGCCAACTAGAACGCAACAAAGACCGCGTGCTTGCCGGCGATGACGAATTGACCGTGTTTCCACCAGTTGGTGGCGGATAACGAGGCCGTCAACTTCACGTTTCAAATTGATTGGAGCCAACACATGCGCCGAATGTTTTTTCCGCTGGCCATGTTGGCGATGTGTCTCGGCAGTATCGCTGGAACGATCGCATTCGCCCAGGAAAAACCTCAAAGTGCGAAGTCGAAAGACGGCCCGCTGCAAGTCGGCATTCTGATTTTTGAGGGCGTCGAGCTATTGGATTTCACGGGTCCGGCGGAGGTGTTCACTGTTGCTGGTCACGGGCAACTGTTTCGCGTTCATACCGTTGCTCAGTCGAAGAAACCGGTCCGCACGATGGGTGCCATACAGGTCACACCTGAGTTCACCTATAAAGATGCTCCCAAATTCGACATTCTCGTCATTCCCGGAGGCGGGATGAGCAATGTCACGCAGGCAGGCATCGATTGGATCAAGACAGCGGCGAAAGACGCGCGCGTCGTCATGTCCGTTTGCATGGGAGCGTTCTTATTGGCCGAAGCCAAGCTGGTGGACAAGATCGAGATTACGACTCACTCATGGGGCATCGACGGCCTCAAGCGAGCGGCGCCGACATGCAAGGTCGTGTCTGGCCGACGCTTCGTGGACTCGGGAAAGATCGTGACCACCGGCGGAGTGACTGCGGGGATCGACGGCGCGCTGCATCTGGTCGAGCGTTTCCATGGCAAAGAGGCTGCCCGTTGGACGGCCGAGGAATGGATGGAGTACAAGCCCGCGCCGGCGGATTCGAAACAGGCGCCGCCGGATCAGGATGGTCGCTAGGCGGCCGAGTAAACTCATGAGTTCGATTCGCGCTAATGTCTTTCACTTCGCGGGGCAAGAGTACGAGCTCGTCTTTTTACTCTCGCAACGAAATGGCCGCTTGCAGTCGGGAATCAAGCAGGAGAAGCAGCCTGTAGCAACACCATACCGTGAATAGTGAAACCCAATCTGATGTTCGCGAGATCGCGCCAGAGCCATTTCGGTTTTCGTTGCGCCGAATGTTTTTGTGGGTGCTTTGCATTTCCATCCCTCTGTCGGTCGTTGCCTTTCTGTCCAAGCCAATTCGAGAGGCGCGCCGTGCGGCGTTGGCCAGCCAAGCGCGGTGTCCTTTAAACCAACTCTGTTTGGCACTGCATGGCTACCATGAGACATACGGACAGCTCCCGCCGGCCTACATCGCGGATCAAGACGGAACACCCATGCATAGTTGGCGCGTGCTGATCTTGCCCTACATCGAGCAACAGGCGCTCTACGACGCCTATGATTTTGATGAGCCCTGGAACGGACCGAACAACTCGAAGCTGGCCGATCAGATGCCCACCAGTTTCCATTCACCAACGGAACCGGACTCGACGACGTTTACCAACATCGTCGCGATCACCGGACCGGGAACGGCGTTTCCTGAAAGCGGCACGACTTGTTTCGCGGATTTTATCGACGGCACGAACAACACGATACTGCTTACAGAAATCGCGAATTCGCGCATCCCATGGCTCAAGCCGGACGATCTCGACGTGCGGCGGTACAATTTCAAAATCAATGATCCAACCGCGCGCGGCATCTCAGCCGTTCATTGGCGGCGCCCCTACGTAGTCTTTGGCAACAGCATCAAGACGTACGGCGTTGGCGATGACATGCCCGCCGAGTCGCTCAGGGCACTCACAACCATCGCCGGCGGTGAGCCGATCACGAAGGAGCAGCTCATTCGTCAAGGTTACCTTGAATGAAAGATTGAATAAGTAACGGGGGCATGGATCAACGGAATCAAACTCGCCACGCTTGGTCACCGCGTCGTTCAAACATCATGCATCGAATCCATGCGACCAAACCGGCAGATTCGCCAAATAGTCGGCGTGGACACCCTTCAGCCACACGTAGTTGTCCGAGATCCGGGCGGGCCGAATAAGCGGACAGGCGATGAGAGCGTAAATCAGTCCGCCCAAAAACAGGAACAGACTGGCCAGCATCAACCAGCCGCCCGCATCAAGCTGCTGTCCAAGTAGCGCGACGCCACCGATGAACGCGGCGATGGAAGACAAGACAATCAACCAGGCGATGGCAATTCTTTTGCGACGACGGAGGATCCATTCGCGGACCATCGGAATCTCAAGCTTGGCCCTCTTCGATAGCACGATTGCCACAATGACATAGATCAGCACGCCAGCAAAGACGGTCAAAACCAAGGCGGGATGATGCCAACTCATGTTGCGTTTGAGCCGCGTTCCGTTGGCGGACTGATTAGAAACCACGCAGATGTCGGGCAATTCCGCGTACTTGTAAGTCACGAGTAACTTTCCGTGACGCCAGGGGCCGGGGTAACTGTCCACTGGGACCGCCATCGGCACTTGCGGAAGCGGCGCGACGGTATCGGCAACCTTGGGAGGCTGGTAGGGGTTTTGCGACATTTGGATTTCCGCCGAATCTAACGAGCAGGTAAGAACGAACATACAACGACATCTGATTTTAAACCTCGAATCGCACCGGAACAAGCAAAGTCAAGCGTTCGTCCGGCGTGGAAGACAAGGTTGGAAAAGAGGCGTGTTTCGTAACTCAATTGGATCATGCCAAAAGAAAACCGCGGTTGAGAATTCAACCGCGGTTCGAGATTTTTCTTTCAGACTGGACTTCGCCTAGGCACTCTTCGTTTCCGGCATTTGGAACAGCGACGAGCGGCCTTCGACGACGTCTTCATCGACCACGTACTTGGTGCCTTTCGGCTGGTCGGGAAGTTCGTACATGATGTCGAGCATCACGTTTTCGATGATTGACCGCAGCCCACGAGCACCGGTGCCTTTCTTCAAGGCCTGGCCGGCGATCGCCTTGAGCGCCTCTTCCGTAAAGTTGAGTTCGCTGTTCTCCATTTCAAACAGGCTCTCGTATTGCTTGATCAAGGCATTCTTCGGTTCGGACAAAACGCGAATCAGCCCATCTTCGTTCAGCGGTGTCAGTGCCGAAACAACCGGCAGGCGGCCGACCAGTTCCGGAATCAAGCCGAACTCCAAGATATCATCACTGTTGGCCTGCAGCAGCAGGTCGGTCGGCGAGTGTTCGACTTCGGCCTCTTGCGATTGGCCGAAACCGATTCGCCGTTGACCAAGCCGCTTTTGGATGATGTCTTCCAGCCCGACGAACGTACCACCGCAGATGAACAAGATGTTGGTCGTATCCATCTGAATGTACTGCTGCTCGGGATGCTTGCGGCCGCCCTGCGGAGGAACGTTGGCCACGGTGCCTTCCAGCATCTTCAAAAGCGCCTGCTGGACGCCTTCTCCCGACACGTCGCGTGTGATCGACACGTTTTGGCTCGTCTTGCCAATCTTGTCGATCTCGTCGAGGTAAAGCACGCCGCGCTGGGCCGCTTCGATATCGAAGTCCGCGGCATGGAGCAATTTCAAAAGCAAGTTCTCGACATCTTCGCCGACGTAGCCCGCTTCGGTAAGCGTGGTGGCATCGCCGATCGCGAAGGGTACATTCAGGATGCGGGCCATGGTTCGAGCGAGCAACGTCTTGCCGGAACCCGTGGGGCCGATCAGCATGATGTTGGATTTTTCGATCTCGACGTCCGATCCCTCCCAATCCAGTGACAATCGCTTGTAATGATTGTGGACGGCGACCGCGAGCACTTTCTTCGCCGCTCCTTGGGCAATCACGTATTCGTCCAACAAGGCTACGATTTCCCGGGGCGTGGGAATCTTGTTGAACAGCTTTTTCGTGCTGCCGCGCCGACGTTGTTCTTGTTCCAAAATTGACTGGCACAAGTCGATGCACTCGCCGCAGATATAGACGTCGCCGGGACCCTCGACCAAGGGACCCACGTCACGGTAGCTCTTTCGGCAAAACGAACAAAAAGCGTTCTTTTTGGTCGTTCCTCCGCGTCGGCTTCCGCCTCCGCCATTTTTTCCAGCCGGCATGTTCACTCCTTTCAAGGTCAATTGAGTATCAACTCATTGCTGCTCGAGCCGGCCGTTGCGGGTCTGTCGTCCACGCGGCCTTGGGGAAGCATCCCTGTCCGCCATGGTCGAGCTTCGTGTGTTGTCGTTCAGTAGTTGCGGTGGGGATTGGTACTAAGGGGCCTCCCAGGCCAACGGTGTCGTCACTGTCGGTAAAACCGGTATAACTCGTTTTGGGCATACGCTCGGTTGATGAGCGTTTAACGGGCTAACCCGTTTCACCGGTATCGTTTAATTCGTGCCGCAGCTTGTCGCTTAGCACAGTCTTTAGTTTTCGGAATTCCGCCTCGCTGATGTCACCCTCGTCGTGCAGTTCTTGGAAATTCGTCAGCAGTTCACTGGCCGTTGGCTGGTCGTCGTCGTTGAAATTGCGAAACCTTGCCACGACCAGCACACCGAGAATGATGATAATCACTAGGAGGCTCGTCATGAGGATCGCTTGTCCCGTCGAACTGACAAGAAAATCCAGCATGAATGGTCCGCCTCGGATCAGAAGGAGGCCGCTCGCCAGCGCCTCTTTTTCCGCACACATAGGATATTATGCACATAAGCGAAAGGGAGTCCAGAAATAATAGGCCACGGTAATTAAACTAATCCGCAAAGACAACTTACGACGACAACGCCGACGCGGGAGTCTTGGGAAAAGTTGTTACTAACCGGTCCAGCGGCCTAGAAGTGGGGTTGGCCCGAATGGCGAAAGACCCGAGGCGGCTGGGGACTTGTCGTGACAAGATCAACTGCCGGAAGGGTTTCGACCTGCTCCCTGGGATGAATTCAGCGGGCGGCGCACATGATATGCTGGTGTTTCCTGCCGCCTTGAAGCGTTCAATCATAAGTACGACCCACCCGGGATACCGGTTCATTCAGAAAGAAAGTTTATGTCAAAATCCGAAGATTTACAGCGAGTTCTCAACCATGGAATTGTGGCCGTCATTCGAGCCAAATCGGGCGACCGGTTGGTCGACGTGGCCGAGGCGTTGTTGGCCGGCGGCATTGAAATCATGGAAGTCACCTTTACGGTCCCGGGTGCAACTCGCGTTCTCGAGCGCGTGGCCGAGAAAATCGGCGACCGCGTTCTGTTAGGTGCCGGAACCGTGCTGGACACGGAAACCGCTCGCATCGCCCTGCTTTCGGGGGCCCAGTTCGTGGTTTCGCCTTCGACCAACGTCGACGTCATCCAAATGTGCCAGCGATACAGCAAGCTAGTGATGCCGGGTGCCTTGACGCCGACCGAAGTCGTAACGGCTTGGCAAGCGGGCGCCGACATTGTCAAAGTGTTTCCTTCTGACATTAACGGGCCGACATACCTCAAGGCGCTGCACGGCCCGCTGCCCCAAGTCCATCTGATGCCCACCGGCGGAGTCAATTTGGAAACCGCCGCCGATTTTCTCAAGTGCGGTGCCTGTGCGCTGGGAATTGGCAGTTCGCTGGTCGAAGCCAAGGTGGTCGAAGCGGGAGACATGAACCACATCGAGACGTTGGCCCGGAAATATGTGGAAATCGTCCGCACGACGCGGGCAAACATGCGACAAAGCACATGAGCTTTCTGGCCAAACTGGTATAATTCGTGACGATGAGTACAACGTCGCCCAATCCGATTCTCTTCAAGTGCCCGCATTGCGGCGCGCAGACCGAAGTGTTCCCGCAATACCGTGGCCAAAGCGGCCCCTGCTATTGTTGCGGCAAGACGGTGACGGTCCCCGCAGACGAACAGCAAGAGAATGATGATGCTTCGCACGGCCGGTCGCCGAGGGCAAAGGGAGTAATGTCGGGGCTCGTCATGGCCATGATCGTGGGCGGCACGCTGGTGGGTTTGGGGCTGCTGGTAGTCGGCCTGTTCTTCGCACGTCCCATCTTGGCCACCATCGGCAACGCGACCCAGCAGAGCAATTGTGAAGGAAACATGACCCAGTTGGCGTTGGCGATGCAGCGGTACCATGACGACCACGGCAGCTACCCGCCGGCCTACATCGCGAATGAAGCGGGCGAGCCCATGCACAGTTGGCGCGTCTTGTTGTTGCCCTATCTGGAACATGGCTGGATGCACGATCGCTATGACTTCAACCAACCGTGGAACAGTCCGCAAAACGCACAAGTCACCCAATCCATGCCCAGTGTCTTCGGCTGCCCCGCTGACGAAACCGCCTACATGAACGACGAGACCAGCTACATGGTGGTGATCGGCGCGAACACGCTGTTTCCGGGATCCACGCCAACAAGCCAAGCGGACGTCAGCGATCGCCTCGAGTACACGATGATGATTGTGGAGGTGCCCGAGTCGGGCATTCACTGGGCGGAACCGCGCGACTTGGACGCCAGGCAGATTTCTTTCGAGGTGAACTCGGGACCCTACGGCCAAGAGATGGGCAGCTTTCATCCAGGCGGCGCGGTGTACGCCACCGCCGACGGCAAGACCTACTTTCTTCCCGAGCTTACCCCACCGGAATATGTGGAAGCGCTGACCACCATCAACGGCGGCGAAGCCATCACTCCTGACAGCTTGGAGTAATTCCGCTAGCGGAATCTTTCCTCCCCCTTTCCAAGGGGGAGTTTGAGGGTGCCGTCCGCACGCCCACCAGTCCTCCCTCTTCTTAACAGTGGAGAGACCGGGAATCCTACCCCCGGATCGTTCCGCAACATCCGACCCACGAATTCCCCGTTTCAAGTCGTCCATGTTCCTCACCCGATACGATAGATGGTGCAGTGTAATGTACGCGCGGTCTTCCAACGCCAAGGAACGGTTTCATGAAGCGAGCGGCGATTTTCACGTTGGCGATATTGACTTGTGGGATTTTGGCCCCACACGCCAGCGGTCAAGCCGTCCCGCCGCCGTCGGCCGCCCGCCCCGCCCTTCCTCAGGCGAACATCACTCGGCAGACCGCCTTTGCCATTCCTTTTTCGATTAACGAACAAGGTGCCGCTCCAACAGAGGTTCAACTGTTCATCTCCACCGACCGCGGCCAAATCTGGAACTTTCATGCTCGCGAGGTCCCCACGGCACGGCAGTTCGGTTTCCGCGCGAAACAGGACGGCGAATACTGGTTTGCCGTCAAGACCTTGGACGCCTTGGGCAATGCGTACCCGGCCGCTGATCTAGCGCCCGCTTTAATTGTCATCATCGATACCAAGCAACCGCAACTTCGCTTCGAGGCGGCGGTCGGCGCATCTGGCGAAATCGCCGCCAACTGGAGCTGCGCGGACCCGCACATCGTCAAGGACTCGTTGCGGATCGAGTTTCGTCCGGTGGTTGCTCTGGGCATTCCCGTGGCCCCGTGGCAGCAAGTCGCCGTCCAGTCGCTCGGCGGAGTGGCGGCCCGCGACGTGATGGCGGGCAACACAACCTGGTGGCCCGGTACCCACACGACCGAAGTCGAAGTCCGCGCGACCGTCCGCGATCGGGCAGGCAACTTCGCCAAAGTCTCGCGCCGTTTGTCATTGCCAAGAAGAGTCACTCAATCACCTCCCGCGCCGCTCGGCGCGAATTCGCTACCCGCACAAGATCCATTTACACGCCGCCAGCAAACCGCGGCGCTTCCCGCAACAACACCACCGACAACAACGCCGCCTTCATCCACGACACCACCGCCCACAACACAACCTCCAACAACACAACCTCCAACAACGGTGCCTCCAACAACGGTGCCTCCAACAACACCGCCGGCTGATGCTTACTCGACTTCCGCTCGACCTCAGGCAAACAACTTTCGTCGAGCGGACGCGGCCGGCGCGCCCACGGCACCATCCAACGGCCCGTCTCAGTTTTCCAATTATTCAAAATCATCTCCTTCTGATCCGGTTCAAACCACGACTCAATTTCCGATCCAAACGGATCCCGCCTCGCCAGCCATGCAAAACTCTGTAAGCACGAACACGAAAGAGGCTCCAGTTGGCCCGACGCGCTGGCAAGACATGCTGCCGGCTGGCGAGCAACTGCGGATGACGAACAAGCGGCGTTTGATGCTCGACTTCGACGTCGACGCCGTCGGCCCGTCCGGCGTTTCGCAAGTCGACTTGTGGACCACGCGCGACGGCGGCCGCAGTTGGGAAAAGTGGGGCAGCGATCCGGACAACCGCAGCCCGTTGCCGGTCGAGGTCGACCGCGAAGGCGTGTACGGTTTTAGAATCGCGATTACCAGTGGCATAGGATTCTCCAGTCCTCCGCCCCAACCGGGCGAACTGGCCGACTTGTGGGTCGGAGTTGATTTGACGACCCCCACGGCGAAAATCATTTCCGTCCCGCTCGATAAGGATCGTGATAAAGGAAATCTCATCATCAATTGGAGCGCCTACGACCAACACTTGGCCGAGCGCCCGATCACCCTTTCATTCGGTAACAGCCAGGACGGCCCCTGGACTCCGATTGCCAGCGACCTGCCCAACACGGGCACTTTCAACTGGCGGATCACCGCGGCGGCGTCGGGCGACATTTACCTGCGGATCGAAGCCCGCGACGAAGCGGGCAACATCGGCATTCATCAACCTTCCGCCCCGATCAACATCGACGGCCTCCGCCCTCGCGGCCGCATCCGCAACTTGCGCCCCGTGCCCAACGGGTAAGCCCGGCTAATCCATGCTTGGAAAGCCAAGTAGGAGAACTCTCCCAAGCCGTCGCCGGGCCCCACTGTCTTGTTCTTCTCTCCCTTCGTCCTTCGATATTCCCTGTTCGATATTCCAGCCGCGTTTTCGACCCTCTCTAACTCCCCCTTGGCAAGGGGGAGAACCAAGCGGCGCACTCACGGCTTTGTAACATACGCCCGCGACGAGTTTTTCAAAGCTTCCTCGCTTCCGCCTGCCAGGCCCTCGCTCCCAACACGCGTTGCTAACAGCGTGCAATGAAAGCGTTTGCGTTGTGCGTTTCGGGCATGGCATGTTCTGTCTCCTCGCTAAACCGGCCCGACGAGCGGCTGTTAGGCCGCTCATCCGTGCAATCGTTTTGCAATTATTCTCAATCGTCCGCGCGCATTCGTCCCGCAAAAAAGGCAAGATTCGTAAAGGCCAAGCCGGTATTCGCCAAGATTGTTGTGGCCAGATCTCTCGACCTAGCCACCGGCTCGACCGCAGGTCTCACTTTGCATCATTGGCAGACCTTGGCTTGAAGACAGCACGGTTTAAAACCGCACTACATCAAGGTCGCGCCGCGCTGCCCTCCAAAGTCCATTTTACAAAACTTTTTCAATCTCTGCATACACGTCCGCCAGGCATTCCCGTTCGGTACGTCGAGTCGGTTCGTCATCAGCCGCGCAAAAACTCTAGGCGTCGGCACTTGGACCTTGGCAGCCTGGTGAAGGGTAGCCACGAAAAACACCAAGAGGCACGAAAAGCGGAATCACCGACTTTGGTTTTTTGTGTCTCTTCGCGTTTATTGTGGCCAAATCATCCGTGCGGCATGGGCAGGGCTCGGCGGACGGCCATTTAGGATCGTTCGGGCAATTAGTGTCCCATTAGCCGGAATGCGTTAGCGTCCGGTTCTGAAAAACCGGGGCTAACGCCCAACGGCTGATCAAAACGCGACACTTGTTTCGCGAACGATCCTTAGCACGAGCGAGTAGAAAAAAGGCTCCTGGCACGCTTCTAAGTAACGGCGGTTGACACACTTCGCTCAATTTGGCGCATGGCCAACTCGCGAGTTGCATCGACCAGCGCGGATTGGGATTTCGGAGAACTGCATGCGGTGTGCTCGCCGCAGGCATCCCTCTGAAGTTGCGCCTGATTGGTAACTCACACCGAGTTTTTCAACCGCCGCGCCGAACGAGAGTCTTGAACTGAACGAGGTTGACCTCACCGCTGCGTGTTAACGATCTAGCTGCCCACACCCCGCTGGTGGCCGAAGCGGAGCGACGGGTGTTTGGAGGATTGTCGCTCCACTTCTTCCTTTAGACGTATTGTTTCCTGGTGAAAACGCCCGGTCTCACGTTGTAGTGCGCGGCCAATCCAATCGATGAGTCGCTGCTTCAATCACTTGAACACGCAATCTCACTCAGGCCGCATTGCGGCGAGGCCGACTTCGTCACTCGGCTGAATCAGTTTGTTCTCCAACCCTTGGCCCCAGCGCGACCCGGTGATTTGTCACCGAAAAAGATCATTTGACCCTGTGAGCCACTCTAATTTTGGAAACGCGCGCGATTGCGATTTTCCTGGGGGATTCCAAGCTGCGCGTAAACGAGTGTTCGGCTATTCTGCAGAAATTCTGGCTTCAAGACACCCTGGTCGATCGCCTTTTGCACATAGCTAAGTCGAGCCTTAACCTCGGCGCTGATCGGATAGCCCTCTGCTTCCAGAAACTCCATGATCACGAAACATACCAGCATGTTGTCGATCATCTCGGTTGGATTTAGCTTTCGGTTCCGTGCAGCGATGTTGAGATATGCCGTGCCGAGATAGTGCAGCACGTTCATATCGTCATACTGATAACCAGCTTCAGAAATTACCCTCTGAAAGAGGGCGATGGCAGTGTCATGGAGCGATAAAGCTTGTTCATCCGCATTGCGGGCGGCCGCCGTCGAACCCCATCGGTCCAGCGCCAGCCCGAGCATTGTCTTGCTCTCGGGATCGCTAAACTCCTGATCGATCTTCTTGCGAAGCGTAGCACACCGCGAGTAACAATCGGCGGCGCCGGAGAAATCGTTTTTCATCATCAAACAGTCGCCCATGCGTTCTAAAGCGACCGAACTCGAACGAGCAAAATCCCTAACATCGTTCTCTTTCTCAAGTTCCATATTGGCGATTGACAACGCGGACTCGAAACACGGCAGCGCCTGATCCGGTTCATTCTGATTCTTCCAATTGTCACCCAGAGCGACGTAGTCACAGCAAAGTTGATGGGCCGTGACGTGACTCTCGTCACCGCCAAGATATTGCCGCCGGCACAGCTCCAGCCATTTCTTTGTTGCAGACAGGTACGACTGAACGGGCACCTCTTGCGCTGTCAATGTTGCAACAGTCAAGAGTTTTTGCCGAGCCAAGTCATACGCCGCGCATGCGTCCTGCCACGAGTCTTGGGCCTCGAGTACTTCTGCGATCCTTTGATGACATAATCCGAGGTTGAATTGCAACTGGACTTCGGAAGGAGGCAAGTCGTCCTCCGCGAACAGCGAGAGGCAGGTTCGTAGTAACTCAAGCGTCAATTTCTCGTCGCCTTGGCCTACGAGTTGGCGTGCCAAAGGCAAGGCTTTTTCGACAAGCAGTTTGGCGTCCTTCTCCTGCATTCCCGCCAGAGCGGCAATTTGAAGCTCAGCCAATAATCCTTGAGCGTAGCACCTGGCGGCTTCATCGTTGTTGCCGAGTTTCTGGTGAATCAAGCAACCTTGGTTGTGAGCCTGAACGAGACGTTCCCGAATTCCGATGTTCTTGGGGTCCGTCTCGACCCAACCGTCGAGTATTCCGACCACTTCATTGTTTTGAGCCAGCGCTTCTTCGAATCTCTTTGCCCCGATAAGCGCCTGGCCCAGCCGCCCACGGTCCACCGCGTTCTGTTTCCGAAAAGAAAAGGAGGCGCGATCGGAATTGATAACGCGTTCGGAAAGCGCGACACATCGCTGACAAGCCTCGACCGCGTCGTGGTATCTTCCAAGGCCCATCAGAGCGTTCGCTACCTTTGCTTGGCTGACGCCGACGCGGTGCATCGCATTGGGACCTAGCGGATTTCCCCTCAGCAACTCTTCGCTAACATCAAGCGAACCCTGATACTGGACCAACGCGTTTTCGTAGTCGCCATCCCGCAGGAATAGGTTGCCTTGTTTATCCGAAGACAGTGCGACATTGTACGATCGTTGGATTTCTCCTCCGGGATAATCTTCCAGTAATGCCGCAGCCTGCTTGTACGTTCTTCGTGCGTCCTCGACCTTTCCCGACTCTGCCAAGACGTCGCCATGTTCAAAGGTCGTGTCGATCAAGGAATCAAAACCGTCTTTGGAAAGCGTACCCTTCTTTCGCAGATGATCTAGGCGTTCGATAGCTTCTTGCTGGTGTGAAAGGGCGTCGGGGATTCTTCGCATCCTCATTTCGGCGGACGCCATCGTACTCAGACAATCGGCCAAGTGTTCTTCGATCGAATCGCGGATTCGATCGTCTGGAATGCTCAACACTACATGATGCGCTTCGTTTAACATCACCCACGCATCGTCGGTACTTCCTTGTGTGAGGAGGACCAATCCGAAGAGATACTTGTTTCGAAACAGCTCGGCCCAGGCGCGGCAATGGTTGGGGTTTTCCGCGAGAACGCGTTCAATCGCTGGCTTGCATGATTGCAGAATCTGGCGAACTCCTCCACTCTTGACTCGCAATTCGTTTTGAAGAATGAATGCGATTTGAATAATCTCGTCATGCGACAGACTTTCGACGTCAAGCATGCTCGTTACAAAGCGTGTGTTGGTGCTCGTATCCAGACGGATTTTCGTACCCCGTGCCGAGCCGAAGCTGGGGTCGTTGGCGATATCGCCGAACAGTTCCGGCACGCCCTGGAGAACTTCGCAGAGCTCTTCAAGTTGCCCATCTTCCTCCAGTTGATGACTGTCGCCTGCCCACAATTCCACGGTGGAACCGCTGACGCAGTGATCAGCAATGGAAGCAACGGCGTAGGGCAATGCCGGGTCGTCGTCGTCCAAGCTGGCGACGAACTTCGCGGCAAGGACCTGATCGTTGGTGCCTAGCAAGTGGTACATTGTTTCGCTTTGACGTACCTCGTCGTCTTTGGGAAGCGACAGCAAATGATGAGCGATGCGACGATGCAACGTCAAACGCCGATCTGTTGTGGACGAGCTCCTTTCGAGGACGGCCTCCCGCAGCTGCTCGTGCAGAAACGTCCAAGATGCGTTCACTCCGCGTTGAACTAAGTGCGAACCAAGAAACCGGCGAGCACCTGCAAACTTGAGATCACTCCAAGGCTCGCCGCTGACGCGCGAAACGAGTTCTTCAAGGTCGGATTGCCGCCAGCCATTGCGTGATATCGCAATCAACTCCAACAAAGCGCGCACCCAGCGACTCCCAAAGTGTCGCTCCGTTCGCTCTAACATCCAGACGAAGGCCGGCGCTAGAACCGCGGGAAACTGTGCCGCCTCTTGGGCCACCAAGGCATGCATACGAGCGTGAGCGGGCAACGGGGCAAATTCCTTTTCGGCGCGAACAAAGTCGTCTCCCTCCATCAGATTCAATGAGTCTAACGCCAACCGCAGCCAGAGCGGATTCCCGGATGCGAGTTCCCCTTTTATTCGCTCTTTTGCAAACAAGGCAGCTAGTGCTTGCTCATTCGGCTGCCGGTGATATCGTTGGTGCACAAGCTTTGCGAACGACTTTCCTTCTTCCACGGAAAATGGCGGAAGATTCATCATTTCGACATTCTCGTGGATATGGCCACCGGTAAACTTTGAAAGCGAAGTCACGATCACGCGGACACCGCCTGGAACAACGAGAGGTAGCCAGGTGAGCGAAGTGGCTTTCTGAGAATCGGAAAACTGATTCAACGCGTCGACCATGATGACTATTCGCCTCACTTGCGAAACTTCATGCAACAGGCGGGCAAACTCTGCGTCAACATCGTCCTGCGTTGTCAGCTCGGTGGCCGCACGTCCTTGGTCGTTTAACGCTTTTTCGATCTGACCAAGTTCGTAAATCCAGCGGCGCTGCATCCGTTCGATTGAATCTGATTCGGCGAAAATGCCCGCCGCATGGGCGAGTACAACCAATTCGTCCTCCTGCAGCAGCTCACCGTACACCTTTCCGAAAAGGCTGCTCTTGCCAGAACCTGGTTCGCCGCGAACATGGATGGCCCAAGCCGCCTCTTCGCTCTTCTCCTGCAGCGCATGCTCGACGAGCCTTTTCGTGCAATCGACACGACCCACGAACTCGGTCAGGCGGTCATCCACAAACGATTCAAGTAGCTCTCGGTCGACTTCTTGCCAGGTTGCCGGAGAGGACTGAACATGAGCCGCCGTTTCTTCTTTGAGATCTCGCCATAGGTCTTCAAGTACTTGATCGCCCCAAGCTTTGAGGCTTTCCGGGGCGATGCGATTTGAGGCATGCTCCCAGGTTGCGGAATATGTGCGCACACGATCACGGGTGCGCGGGTCGGTCCGCAATCTTTGCTTCAGCCGAGCAAGTTGTTCATTCGAAGCGGTCGAATCGTCTTCTACGAGAGTGCGGTACGATTCGGCGAGTTCAGTTGGCATCGCATCGTATTGAAGCGGATCACGAAGGTAGAACCAGGCTTTCAAATCAGACTCCTCTGCTTCCAACGCTCCGTACAAGAACTCCAATTCGGTTACGCTAATACCGTCTATATTTCCGCGATATCCAGCCTCTTTAATGGCCGCCTGGATTCGTTCTCGGGGAGGGATCCATCCGTATCGATCACCGATCAATCCGATAAAGAATGGATGTGAACGCTCGATTTCCCGTAAGCAGACTTGAAGAACCTCCAGGTCACGATTCGCCTGAGCGTCGATGTCCGCCGTTTCGATTCCCTGACGCAAATCAATGATTTCAAGATGATGAAATCGCGCACGTAATCGATGCGCAAGCTCGGGGAAAACGTGCGCCCGCAAATAATCGCGCTCAGCATGCATGTCGCGAAATGTGCTGGACAGGAAAATGGGACGAACGATCCACTTGCGGTTGCTTACTTGGTTTCGATCCAGCAAAACTGTTGCTCCAGTTCGACACTAGCGACGTGAACACGTCGGCGAATTTCGCGGAGAGGTTAGTCAAGAGTAAGAGTTATTGTATGACTCTAGATGGCTCAGGTGAAGACATGGCGACCGAAGCAGCCGTCCTCAGCCTCGCAACAACTTTAGGCGCCGGCATTTGGACCCTGGCAGCCTGTTGAAGGGTAGTTTCGCGCGATCGCGACCGATGGCGATTTTCAATTGGGTGGTAAGGACTTCGACGAGCGTCTGGTCAATTAGGTTGTCGAGCAATTCCAAAGGGAACATGGCGTTGATCCGCGAAGCGATCCTCACAACGCCGCGCAGCTATGGCTCGACTGCGAGGAGGCAAAGCACGCGGTGTCGGAGTGTCAGCGGACATTTGTCGTTTGCTCGCATGGCGGGTCTCGGTCAAGAGTTGAATTCACTCGTGATACGTTCGAAGAGATGACCAGTGACTTGCTGGAAAGAACGGAGGCCACGACGAAGATCGTGCTTGAGCACGCAAATTTCGAGTGGTCGCAGATCAGGACAACAAAAAGGACAACAAAAAGGGACAGACAACAAAAAGGGACAACAAAAAGGGGACATTCTGCTTTATTGACGGGCGGCGCTGGGTTTGCTAGTTTGGGGGTATGCCGAAAACGTCGCGAGCCTCCGTGGGGAACATTTGTTATCACGTACTCAATCGTGGTAATGCGCGGGGAGTCGTCTTTCACAAGGACGACGACTATGCCTCCTTTCTCAAACTTCTCATTCAGGCCAGCGACCGGCTGCCCATGCGATTGCTGGGCTATTGCTTGATGCCCAATCATTTCCACCTCGTGTTGTGGCCCCGCCAGGATGGGGACTTGAGCCGTTGGATGCAGTGGCTGCTGACCGCCCATGTGCGGCGCTACCACCGGCACTACGATTCCAGCGGCCATGTGTGGCAGGGCCGCTTCAAGGCATTTCCGATCCAGCAAGACGAACACTACCTGACGGTCCTGCGCTATGTGGAACGCAACCCGGTACGCGCGAAATCGCTGCCCGTCCGCAAAGCCCAGCGCTGGCCCTGGTCGTCGTTGGGCAGGCCTCCGAAGCAGATTGACAAGCCCCCGCTGGCCGGCGGCCCCGTGCGTCGCCCCGACGATTGGCTGGCGTGCGTGAACCAGCCGCAAACCGAGCCGGAACTGAAAGCCCTCCGCGACTGCATCGCCCGGGGGACGCCCTACGGAAGCGAGCGCTGGCAGAAGCAAACCGCGCGTCGCCTGGGCCTCGAATCCTCACTCCGCCC
>JAJDEH010000106.1 GCA_029259935.1 Planctomycetota bacterium | reverse complement strand
TGTTTTAAGTGCCCTTGGTGTGTAAGCAAAATTCGCACCAAGAAACAGGGGGGATCTCGAGTTTTTGTCGATTCATGCTCCCAAAAGCATTCGGGGTTCGCTTGTTCTGGGGCTAGTGGACCAAATACGGCGGATCATGGTACCGCGATGATCGGAGCAACCCGCTGTCACATTCATTCCGCAAGCTGCTTGACGGCACCAAGCTATACCGCGCCAAGCGAACCTTTTCTTGCGCCGCGACACACCTTTGAAACGGTGGCCGGCGAAACCCGCGACTAGGTTGCGGTCAATCACATCATGGGCCACGTGCCCAGCGTCCGAGACACGGCAGCAACATACCGCGAAAAAATCAGCGACGAGCGACTACAAGCGGTGTCCCAATTTGTGTACGATTGGCTCCATAAGAAGGAAAAAGAGCCACCACGTGCAACGGTACGATGGTTTTATTCAGCATTGCAGATTTGACGCAAGTCATTGACATGAAATAACTTGGCGGCGTAGCTCAGTTGGTCAGAGCAGCGGAATCATAATCCGCGTGTCAGGGGTTCGAGTCCCTTCGCCGCTACTTTCGCTTCCCTTCGTATTACCCCACATACTGTCGCCTAAGTGTGCAATCTGTAAAGACTTGGACGATTCTCTTTGTGGTCCTGGCTCGGTTTTTTCGTTGCACGTCGCCGCACGTTTTTGCATGGATTGGCGTCCTGACTGCTGCGCATGTGCTGCGCGCGAATCTAAAGAGTTTGCCGTCGTGTTGTCCGTCCCAGTTGCCTTAAGGGTTTGAGACGAATCGAACATCAATTCATGCATCCGGCCTACCGCGTCGGCCTCCTGGCCGGGAAATAGATGGCCGTAGGTGTCCATCGTCAATGTGATGGACTGATGTCGCATGACCGTTTGGACCACCTTGGGATGTGCGCCTGTCATCGCCAGCCACGCCCCGCACGTGTGCCGCAAGCAATGGAAGTCGGTCAACTCGCCTTCGTGGTTCACATCAGCCAGGAAGTCGCTTTGCTCCCGCTGGGCGTATTCCTTGGGATCGTCTTTCGCCTCTTGCAACCAGCCCTTGCGGGCCTCGGCTAGATCATCACGAAGCATTTTGGCCAGATTTGATTCGTGGGGCAGGCCGAATACGGGAGCCTTCGGGGCCTTTGTTGTGATGTGTACTTTCAGATCCGCCGCCAATTCAGATTGAATGTATTGCCGCGCGTCTTTCCGGTTCTTCGTCGATCCAGCTTTGCAGGTGATGCGGGGCGGTTTGGCATCCAGGTACAGCCGACCTCGGGTCAGGCTTCGCAGTTCACCCGCCCGCAGGCCGGTTTGAATCGCCGTTTGGTACAGCAACAGCCGTTCGATGCCGGGCATTTCGTATCGTTCCGGACCCGTCTCGGCCGCGATTTCGAGCTGCCACCACTCCTGGCAACAGCATCCGGCGTTCACGCCGCCGGTCGGCTTCGGGGTTTGGTTTCTTCACCGATGCCAGGGGATCGCGACATAGCTTGAAATGCTCGGTCAGCCACTTTGTAAACCCCGTGATCGCATTTAAGTGGGCCTGGATCGTTCTTGCCGATCGTCCTTCGTCCCGCAGTTTACCGGCGTAACGATTTACGCCATCAGCAGATATGTCCGCGGCCGTTTCAAAACCGGCATGCTCGGCAATCCACCGGATGAATTTCGTAGTGCTTACGACGTGTTTCTCGGTTCGATTCGCCGCCCTCAGTTTGCATTCGAAATCCACCAAGTGCGATTCAATTGACTGCTGCGATTCCCTGCTAATGGCGTCCAGCGTCGGGTCGATGACACCATCACGACGCAGCGCCGCGTCCGCCTCCAGCTTCTTGGCTATGCGCTCCGCAGTTGCCTTATCGGTAGTTCCAGAACATCTTGATTGGCGTTTGCCAGTGTGGTCCTGCCATTGGATATACCACTTGCCCTTACGGTTGCTCTTACCGCCCCTTTTGAATACAGATGCCATTACTATTTGCCCCTCTCTGTACTGCATCTCATCGGCCCATGCTCGATAATTGCCCTTGGCAGCCACGCGAATCCAGTTCGATTCGGCCAACTGGGCCGCGGCCAAGGCGGACTCATTCCAGGCGTTCGAGCGTCCGTCGGCTGCGGGCACCAAAGTCGCGAGACTTGAGACAATTAAACTCATAGGGATGCTGCTGCGCCAGTTCGGACGGCAGCTCTTGCCGAAGAAGGCTGCGGCAGAAAATAGTCTGCAAAGCTTCGTGGACCTCCCTACCTCCTTGGGCGTAGGTGTCGAGGATGGCATCATTGGGATCGAAAATGAATACCACCTCGAAAGCCGGCTTGTGCGGACGGCGCAGGTCCCAAACCGTCACCAGACGGCATATTTTTGTGAGCCGTTTTTCCGCCAGTCAACTGATTGAGGGATCGGTCCTGAACTCGTGTGAGGATCCACACCGCCTCCGGATGCCGAGGCATTGACTGCCTTGGGTGGTGTATGGCGCTCTGTCGGATCACCACCGCCTGATACGGCAGTTTGGGGCCGACCCTCTCATGCATTACCTGTATGGCGATACGGGATCACCAACACGACAGAGAGGATTCTCACAGGACCGATGTGTCGATCGATCCCTAGCATAAACGTAGAAAACCCACCAGAGAGTGGAGCGCAAGACGTACGCAAACACCTCATTTTTAAATCAACACTTGATAGTCACCAAGGCGGCTTAAGGCGTGCAGAAACGCTCGCAATGTAATGCGAGCCGACGCCACGTGGCGGCAAAAGACGTGGTTGAATCCTCTATGGTCGTTGCGGTCCAATCACGCGTCTGGAGCGTGGAGCAGCGTTATCAGTTCGATCCTGTGAGAAGGCGCGAGCGAGCAGGTCGGCAAATTCTTCGTCGATAAGTAGGTTCGTTAGATCGTCGAACCTCTGAACCGACGGTGGGAGAGCAAACGTGTTGGTTCCGTCGTCCAACAGTGTGTCGTCACCGAAGACACCGCCTTCGAGGAGTGCCTGGTCGTTGAATTCGTTGTCTCGAATTCGCAGGGCCAAACTTCCACGGTGGGTTTGCACCGCGACCCGATCGTTAAACACGTTCGATTCCAGATCGACAACATTCTTGCCGGTGTGGGGGGCGATGGTGAGCGCCCCGTTAAGTTGAGAATTTCGCAACCGCACGGCGTCGTTACCACTGCCGGGCTGGATGGTGACTGAAGACGCGGCAGTGAGTTCGGTCAGATCGATCACGTCGTCGCCGGTGCCCGAATGGACCGTCAGAGACCCTTGCACACCCAGGGTGTCGCTGGAGATCCGGTCGTTGCCCGACCCCGTCACCAAAACAAACGAACTGTCGTAGGTTGTGCGTAAGAGATTAACTTCATCATCGCCAAATCCCGTTTTGATGCGCGTGGCGGCACCGAATTCAACGTCCGTCAAATCCAACTTATCTTGGCCGCCGCCAGTAAGGATCGTGCCGGCGGTGCCCACAGTTGTCGTGTCCAGGCGGATCTGATCATCGCCACCCAGACTATGCAGGAACAACGACTTCTCGAATTCCGAGTTGATGACGGTGACTTCGTCACTCTCAAAAAAGGTGACGATCTGTGCCCTTTTAGCGACGCGACTGTCGCGAATCCGTACCATTCCCCTGCCGAGACTCGTGTGGATTCGCAGGGTGTTGCCCACTTCGACATTGGACAATCCCACGTAATCGTCTGCTGATCTCAGGAAGATGAGCAAGTTGCCCGTAATTTCGAGGTCTTGTAAGCCAACCACGTCTTCACCTGACGACCCGAAAATCAGAATCGATCGATTTACGACTCCGTCCGTATCGGGGAAAGCGATAAACGGCTTCGACTGGCCGTTGATCGTGGAACCGCCGAGTCCGACTACGACGACGTTACCCAATGCATCGGTCAGAATGCTAAACCCGTTGTCGAATCCGTCGCTAAAAATCAAGAAGTTGGAACCGTTGACAAAAGTCTGTAGATTACCAGCGACGCGGTTAGAGTTTTCAAGCAGTGAATGATCGTCCGTGTCATCGTCTGTCACCGTGACAAGTACAGTTTGTGGCGTGGTCAATCCTTGACCGTCGTCGGCCACGACGCGTACTTCGTAGACGTTGTCCTTACCAACATCAGCCGGATCTTCAAAGTCGGGGACGGTAGCGAATTCCAACTGGTTGCCGCTGACGATCTGGAATAACCCCGCGTCCTCACCGCCCTCGATCCGAAAGGCGATCTCTTGCGGTGGTAAATCGGCATCGGTGGCGGAGAGGTTTACAACCGAGAAGGTGTTTTCCGGGACTTCGACGCTATCGGGCGAAGTAAAGATGGGAGCGTGGTTGTTAGCCGGCAAATCGCTTACCGAGATGGTGCTAATCGCTGTCGCGATCCCGCCATCACCATCAGTGATTTCGAGAGTCACACTGTAGTCGCCTTCTTCCAGCGGCGTGAAGGAGACATCTGCGCCGATCAGTTGCGTTGTTTGACCCGCATTCGTCCCCGTCGTCAATTCAATGGTCCAGGTAAAAACTAGCGGATCGAACGCGCCGGCTGGGTCCGTGGCTACGGCGCTGAAGGTTGTCGCGGTGTTCGTCCGCGCTGTCGAGGGTACGTTAAACTGCGAAATGACCGGGTCCAGGTTATTCACTGTCACCGTTTCAGTCGCCGTGCCGGTCGCGCCGTCATCGTCGATCACCTTCACCGTCGCGGTGAAGAAACCAAGGGGGTTGTCGTCGAGATACTGGTGAGTCAGCGAGAAATCCTGTCCCGACGCCGCATCCGCCTCGAAGTTAAAAGTCTGGACGTTGGTGGGCGATGCGGGATCG
This sequence comes from Planctomycetota bacterium, assembly GCA_029259935.1. The sequence goes on along the minus strand of JAJDEH010000106.1, from coordinate 7,841 downwards.
CCCCAATTGACCTCTAGTGTAAACGTGTCCTGGTCGCCAACGTCGCTGAACGAGCCGGTGAGAGTTGCCGTTCCGGATTCGTCAATGGCGGGAACGGGATCAAGCAACACGACGGGAGCCGCGCCTTCAACGACAAGTCTTTGCTGAGCGGCGTTTTCGAAGAGGGTGTTGTCGGTCGTCATCAAATCGGCCGATATGGTGTAGGCAAAGTCGTCGCCGTAGGTATGCGTAACATCGCCGCTGGAGTTGAAGACGTCGGTCGTGCCGTCGCCCCAGTTCACCAGGATCTCGTTGACCAGGTTCGCTCCCGGCCCGGAAATCTGTCCGAGCGTTAATGTATATAGAGAGTTCTCCACGACGGTCGAATTGCCTACTAAGACAATCGTGGGCGAAACGACTTCGTTTACAGTGACCTGCTGAACACCGAACGACGCGTTCGAATCCGCAACCACATAATAGTCGCCTTCGTACGTGAATCCGTCGAACGTTAGTCTGGCGTTGTTGATCGTTCCGCTGTTGTCGTCAAATCCCAACTCGTTGCCGTCGCGGTCAAACAGTCGAACGACGGGATCGACCAGGGCGTTATCCACGGTTTGATCGCTGTTCATCTCGATCGTCATTTCGTCTCCCGGCGCGGCGGTAAAGCGATAGAAGTCGAGGTCGCGGTCCAGAACCGCGGAGATCGTTCCGGCAATGGACGCCGAGCGGATCTTACCCGTGAGTGGAATGAAGCTGCCAGTCAAATCGTTAGCGAACGGCAAATCTGCCGCGCTCGACCCCGCGACGCCGTCGTCATTGGCTTCGACCTCACTGCTGAGCAGGTCAGCGGCGGTGGGTCGGTTGAGGATCGCCCTCAGCGTGTAGGAGCCCGTTCCACGAATCATGTTTTGGCTGTCCAGCGGATCGGGCACTAACTCAGTGTCCGCGACAATGAAGTATTGGCCGTCAGCCGTGAAATCAAACGATAAGGCAGCGTCGAGATTGTCGATGTCGATATCGTCATTGTTAGCCAGCACGGCTCCCGTTGAATCGACTAGCGCGAGCTTGGGGTCAGCTAACGCGCTATCGGCATCTCCCGTCAACAGGATGTTGATCGATTCGCCGTTTAAGGCGTGGAAACTGAAGAAATCACCAAAGTCGGTCAACGAGTCGACTACGCCCGAAAAAGTCGCTTCAAAGTCTCGGCCGCCAATAGGGACGAAATTCGGACTCAGATCGGCAGCTAGTGCTAAATCGGAAACGGCGATGCCGTCGACACCGTCGTCGTTGGGCTCTGCTTCGGTCGTTAGTAACTCGGGTGCATCGACATCGGTTAACTCGAGGTTCAACCGATAGGCCCCGGAACCGGGCGTCGACGTACCATCTTCGTCAACGACGGAAACAAGGATCGTGAACGTACCCGCCGCGGCATATTCATGCGTTGCCTGCGAGACCGCTCCGACGGCTTCGACCGTATTGTCGCCCCAATCGATTTCGAATCCCGTTGGAGTGTCGTCTCCTGGATCGACCACTTCACTTAGTTGCAGCGTGTAGGTCTCACCGGCGTTTACGGTTGCCGCTCCAGCAACTTGAACCGTTGGGGCAACGTTGGTGACGGCAACGTCCAAGGTCGTTGAAGAAGTGAACGTTCCATCCTCATCGACGACATCGACAATGATGGTGTGGACGTTGCCACCGTCCTCGGAAAGGTGCGCAATTCGCTGTCCCTCGAAGGCAAGCTGCGTCTTACGTACGTGTTGGATGTCCAACGTGTAGTCACCTGTGGACGAGCCCTGCGACTCGACCACGATGTACACCGCCACGTCTTCCGTGAAGTTGGTGGAGCTTAACGACCCCGTGACCAACTCGCTTGCCAGTTCGGTGGGGGTATCCGACTCGCTCGCGGTTAGCAACCGGACCACCGGTTGCGTAAGAGTCCCGCTGACCTGAAAGTTCAATTCGTCGCCGGCGGAAACGTCTACTCGGAAGTAGTCCTCATCCGAGCCGCTGCCGATCGAACCACTAATCGACGCGCTGTACCGTTGTCCTTCACCGACGAACGACAGATCTTCGGAGAAGCTACCGCGTAGATCGTTGGCCACGTCGAGATCTGTTTGCTGTGCGCCAGTCACTCCGTCGTCGTTGTTTTCCGTCTCGGTCGTGATCGCATCGACCGGCGGATTGATCGTTGTGCTTTGACCATCCCCCCAATGAACGATTAGTTGTGACGGAAAGTCGCGCCCGGCGTCCACCACGTCGCCAATCGTCAAGATAAGTTCGCTGCCCTCTTGGACGATCGGTGAGGTGCCCTGTTTCGTACTAAACTCGACTTCGGGCGAGACATTTTGAATCGTGACGCTGAGCGGCGTTGCAGTATGAGCGCCTTCCTCGTCTGTTGCTGTCGCAGTAATCTCAAACGTGTCGTCATCTACGTAGAGGTGTGTAACCTGTGTGGCTTGGCCGCCGAAGATCTGCGTGGGACTGCCGTCGCCCCAGTTGACGCTCCAACTTTGTAGGGCATCGTCCCCTGGATCAAACGATGTCAGATCGAAGACCAACAACGTGCCCTCTTGGGCGGCGGATGCGTCCGTCGCGCTTCCGAGCGTTGGTGCGACATCGTTAACAGTGATCGTCTTCACGGCTGAGTACGTGCCATCTGCATCAGTGAGCGCCGCGACGATGGTTGCCATTCCGTCGGCGTCGTTATCGGTGTATATGTGGTCTACGGTCCCAGATGCGGCATCAAGCACGGAAGTTGTGTTGTCTCCCCAGTTGATCAGCCACTGCGCGACGTCTCCGCCGAGATCCAGATCGGTCGCCGACAGACTCAGCGAATAAGTGGAACCTTCGTCCGTGCTGTCGGCCCCGGAGAGTGTCAGCGTCGGCACCACGTCGGTCACGTTGATCTGCGTGAACAGTTCGGTGACCCCGCCGTCCTTGTCCGTGAGCGTACCGAGCACAGGGACCGCCAGTGCGCCGTTGCTCAAAAGTGAAGCCGGGACAGTGAATGCTAAGTTTCCGCCGCCGGCAAGTGCGTCGGTCAGTTCGACGGTTCCATCATTGCCGATGTCCAACGACAAGGTGATCGTTCCCGCGCCATCCAGCGGACCGGGATCGAAAATGTTGGTGAAATTTACGTTCGCGTCCTGCCCCTCCGTTACCGAATCTCCGGTCAGGCTCCCACTAGGACCGACATTCTCGACAATCAGCGTGATCGTGGTAACGCTGGAGTCTGGATCGGAATCAAATGGACGAGGTCCGATCCCTCCAAAACTTGACGTGGCGTCGCTGAACATCTGGAAGGTATAAGTTCCGTCATCGTTGACCCCCACGGAATTCAGTTCCGCCCAAGTGATCGTAAAGGGCTGATTCGGCGCGGCGGTGTAGTCCGCCGAACCGGTGGCTCGCAGATCGTCGCCGCTGAACTCGATCAACACGTTGTCCGCGCCGACCGTGCTGGGAGTAAACGTAAGATCGTCGCCCTCGCCAATCGTAACCGTGTTTTGTCCGAGGGTTGGCGCCGGCGGAAATACGCTGACGCCCAAGAACGACGTGAACGTTGCTTCGTCTGTGACGTACTCGGCGGTGAGTTCGATAAATGGTGCCGCGACCTCAAATGTGTGGACGAACTCAAATGTCTGCGGGACATTGGCGACGTTGCCAGGGCTGGTCAGCCGCGTGAGCGTCTGCGTCGTCGAGTCTTCAAAGGTGACCGTCATGCTGCTAACCGGATCGTTCCCCGGATCGGTGACGGTGATTGGGAGCGTGACGGGCGAACCGGCAAACACAGCAAAGACCTCGCTGGGCAACGTCGCGTCGGCGGACCGGTCGTTCACGGTCAAGGTCCCATAGGCAATCGCCACATCGCCGCGGTCGTCAACCGCTTTGAATGCGATTTGATAGACTCCATCGTCGTTAATCGGCACAGCGCCATCAGCGGTCACGTCGACGAGTTGGGCCCAAGGGGTCTCCCCGTTGCTGAAAGTGAATGTCGGGTCTTCCCCAGTGGCATCGTCGAACAAGCCATCACCGTCCAGGTCCCAGTCCCTGGAAACAATGGTCGTGACGGCGGGGGAATCGATCGTACCCGGGGAGATGGTCGAGTTGAATCCGATCGAGAAAGCGCCTTCTGATATCGTTAGGTCACGCACAGTCGCGCGTGTGGGAACGAATCCCGGAATGCCCTCAAAGTTGTCGTAAATCAGCTTGCCAACGTCGGCCACGGTGGCGGTGCCTTGCGGATCGGTCGAATCATTGATGCTGTGGGCGAAACCGTCCGTGTTGTCGAGCAACGCTACTGAACCAATCGCGCCGGGGTCGAGCGTATCGCTTGGCGGTGAGACGGTAGAAGCTTCGCCCGCATCGACGTTGACCGTCGCTGTTGGATCCACAGTCGGCATGTTTACGAACACGTGGTCACGCCCCTGCCCAAGATTCGCAATCACTGTTGAACCCGCGGCGACCGACAACACCTCGAGTAAATCGGAACCGATGCCGGAGTTTACGGTCACGGAAGCATTGGGTGTTCCCACGCTGACGCGAAAGTCGTCTCCAATACTGTCGGTGCCGTCAATAAGAAACACGCCCGCACTTCCGCCAACCGGCGACACAGTTACATCGTTGCCATCACCTTCCACGTCAACATTGACCAGGCTATTGCCGCTAGAGATTCCCGAGATGTTGATCGTGTCCGAATCGCTCCCCGGGTTGACGTTCAACACTCCGCCAAGCGATCCCGATACACCGACGGTGTCGTTGCCGGCGCCGGTGTTGAGGGTGTACAGAGGTCCGAAGTGGCTGAGCGCCAAGTTGTCCGCGCCCGCGCCGGTGTTCAGTGTGAACGCGTCGGTAAGCGGCGCGGCGGTTTGGTTGATTTGGTCTGCGCCGTCGCCGGTGTTGACGGTGATGTCGTCAATATTCTGAAATCCTACGCCGTGCGCCAGTGCGGCGGGAGTCGCTGCGATGGGGATGGCATGAATCCCTTCGCCGCCCGCCACGACAAGGTTTGGCCCGACTCGGTCCATTCCATAGACGTCATCGAACGACGTCACGGTCGTGTCAACCAGCAGTTGAAGGAACTCGATCGAGTCTTCGCTGCCGTTTCGCGCGAACACGGCGAGTGTGTCTTTTTCGGCTGACGCCACAAACAAATATTGAGCCGTCGCCGTGATGTCGGTTGGCGCGTCGAGACCTATGGTCCCGCCGTCGGTTTCTTGAAATGTTCCGCGAGAATCGATTCCGACGACAATATTTAGCGTTTGTTTGAATGCGTCGATCCGGTCGCTATCCTGGGCTGCCACGTAGATGAATTCGCCAACCTGGGCGAAAGAGACAGGACCTTCACCGATTGCGTGCGGCGACCTAAAGCCCGTTGCGGTGTCGACCGGGTCGACCGAATAAAGAAGGTCGTTGTCCGCCCCCGGCACACTCACCGCGACATACGTATTGGGAAGCTGCGCGGTTTCATTCAGCTCAATCGCCTTGATCGTGCGACCGTCCCCGGCATCAGGGAGTGTCAACGTCTGTGAGACGGACCACGTGCCCGGGTTTCGTTCGCGCTCGTACAGCACCAAGTCGTCGCCTTGAGCTGCCCATATAAGCGGAAGGTCGGTAGCCAGATTCGATCCTTCTTCGGCAATCGAAATATCGATTACGGGCTCGGAGGTTGTTACTTGCGTCGGCGAATCCGAGAGAATGCCATTGTCGTCAACAGCGAACTCCACAAATCCTGTCGTCGTCGTCACCAGTACGCTGCGGGTCGAATTCAAACTCAACTCGGTGTGCAGCAGCCCCGCCGTCAGACGGCTCGTGGCGCTAACTCCGAGGCCATCCGTTGCTGACAGCAACGCCAGCGTATCCCGGTCAAAGACGCGCAAGTTGCCATCGCCATCGACCGCATAGAAAAACGTTCCGTCGGTTTCCACCGCGCGAAGGTCGAAGTCCGTTACGATGTCCGGCGCGCCGATTGTCGGCGTCAGGATTCCTAGTTGACCATCCGTCGCCGCATAGCTTGCTTCGTTGATGGTTGCACTGACCGTACCGATCAGTTCATCAATCACCAGTGTGTCTGAGGTGGGTGTCGCCCCTGCCACAATCTTGACTTCGTCGGGGCCTATCGATCGAACGAACGGCGCGAAGTCGTCATTCTGATCGCCGTCGTCGTCGAATGCCACAATTCCAACTTCGCTCTTCCACTTTGTGGCGGTGTTGCTCGCAGAGTTGTCGATCACCAATTGTTCGGCCCATACGCGCAAGTCGTCGAACAGGTTGCTATGAATCGCGGCGCCAGGGGAACCGGACACGTTGACGATGACTTGATCGGCACCCGTTCCGCCGATCACTTCCGTGATCCCACCAATCTCCGTCACATGCACGGTGTCGCTACCACCTTCGCCCTCGACAAGTACGGGAATGGCAACGTCGGTATTGATGGTAAGGGTGTCCTTGAAGGATGACCCGATGACGCGTGCTAGGCCGAATCCACTAAAGGTGACGTCCGTGGTCGATCCGGTGACAAAATTGCCCACCGCTCCGGTACCATCCGTCGGCTCGTTTTGCATCGTTGCTGTAAAGCCGCTGGTCGCCGACTGGTCGAATTCAATGACGTCTGTGGCCCCGCCAGTGACGCTCAAGGATTCGTTCATACCGGAGACCGTAACCAAGTCTTCTCCGCTTCCCGGCACGTTGACGGTCGAGTCAATGGCGGCCAGGCTGTCGATATTGAGCGTGTAGGTTGCATTGGCGTCGTTACGGCCGGTGAAGTTAATCGTCGGGAATCCGCTGTGCGAAATAGCGCTGCTGACGCCGGATGAAATCGCAACGCCACTAATGTTGATGGTGCTCGGGGATCGCCCAGCGTCGTCAAACTGAATAAGGTCGCCAGAGTCCGCACCGCCATTCAGGGACAAGAGTGCTTGGACTGCATCGATTGTCAATTCGTCCCCAGTGAGCGAATCGCCAAGCGTCACCGTGTCGTCGCCGCCGCGAAGATTGATCGTGGTCGGTTCCGTCAATGAACGCACGATGAGATGGTCGCTGCCGACATTGTCACCTAGGTTCAGCGTGGTTTGGGTCACGCCGACCGCGTCGACCACCACGTGCTGAATGCTGGAGCGGTCCGCTGTCGGTGAAGCCAGCAGTTGCGAATCCTGCAACAACCACGTGTTGGTAGAAGTTGAACCTTGGTTGTCATGCGTGAAGTTGACGGTCTCGACGTTGGTTGTACTCAGACTGCGGCCGTCATTTACACCAGCGCTGGCCCCGATCATGGTAACGGTCACTGTGTCCATGCCAGAAATATCTTTTCCGCCATCGACTACCAGACCACGGTTCAGCGAGCTGTCGGTCACACTGTTGGCCGCCACGCCCAGATTCAGTTGCACGGTCTCGACAGTGGCGTCGAAGGTTGGATCGATTGGCGTGCCCATATCCGTAACGCTCGTATCGCCGACGTTGATCGCCGGACGTGCGGTCGGATCGTTACTCGCGTCGTACACAATCGTGTCGTCGCCTTCGTCGCCCACGACGGTGATGTCCGAATTGATGCCATCGAGCAGACCCGCACCGATAGTGATCGTGTCGTGGTCGCCGCCACCGTTGATCGTGATGGGCGCATCGTTGGTTTCGACCTGTAACGCGTCATTGCCACCACCACCGTTGATCGTCACCGGCGTCGATGCCGTGCGAACCTTCAGCGAATCGGCTGCGCCTCCGCCATTCAAAGTAGTCGTGTCGGAGAAAGTCGAGAGCACGGTCACATGGCCGCCGACCGCCGACGGGCTGACGTCGATCGTCAGGTTGTGGTTGGGCGAGTCGATCTTGATGTTGTCGGTCACGCCGTCGCGCGTTACGACGATGGTTCC
>JAJDEH010000105.1 GCA_029259935.1 Planctomycetota bacterium | reverse complement strand
GTCGGAGAGCGGCGATTAAGAAGGCGGTAAGCGTCAACGCTTCGCCATGGCTCTTCGGCGGGCTCGGGTTCGGCGGCGGTGACGAGAAACTGCAGGTCGCGCGTATTGGGCGTATCGACATGTGGGAAATAGATTTCGTTGACGATGCCGTGGCTGAGCGTTAACCAGATGCGGGAAGTGCTGTGATACGCGGTACCGACGCCGTCTTTGGCGCTGGACGTCCAGCGTGACTCAATCCCTGGTGCCCCAAAGGCGACGGATTTCTCATTCATAGGTCGGAGTTTCTTGTCATCGGTCAAAATCATTTCCCGTGGGATAGCAGTCCGACTGGGCTGTCGCAGCCACAGATACCCGACGCGAGTTTCTCCGCTTCGGACGGACCCCAGGTGCCGGGTTCGTATTCATGCACGGGCGTTGCCAATTCCAGAATCGGCTGAACGATCGCCCACGCGGCTTCCACGCCGTCCTGACCAGCGAACAAGGTGCCGTCGCCCGCCATTGCATCGCCCAGAAGTCGCTCGTAAGCGGCCATCTCATCTCCGTGCGGGCGGTCGACCACTTTGAGTTCCGCCAGATCGCCAATCAACTCCTCGCCGGGGCGCTTCACACGGGCGCCGATCGCAATCGTCACGTCGGGACTTAGCCGAAAGCGCACATAGTTCGCCTGGCCCGTACATAGATTGCTGAGCGCGGGCGGTTTGAGCATCACCAGCACCTCGGTCATCGTCGTGGGCAAGCACTTGCCCGCCCGGATGAAGAATGGCACGCCGTCCCAGCGCGGTGAGTCGATGTGGAGCCGGGCTGCCGCGAACGTTTCGACATTCGAGCAATTCGCGACGCCATCCTCCTCGCGATAGCCACGGAACTGACCACGCACCACGTCCTCGGGACCGAGTGGACGGGTCACCCGGAACACCTTCGCAAGCTCTTCGCGGATCGACTCCTGGTTCGTCGTCTGCGGCGGCTCCATCGCCAAGAATCCCACGACCTGGAACAGATGGTTTTCGATTACGTCGCGAATGGCGCCGGACTCTTCATAAAAACCGCCGCGTCCCTTGACGCCGAAGTCTTCGGCCATCGTGATTTGCACGCTCTGGATATAGTCGCGATTCCAGACCGGTTCGAGAAAGGTGTTCGCGAAGCGGAAGACCAGCAGGTTCTGCACCGATTCCTTCCCCAGGTAATGGTCGATACGGAAGATACTTGATTCGTCGAAGACCGTGTGCAGCGTCGCGCTAAGTTTTTTCGCAGACGAAAGGTCACGCCCGAAGGGCTTTTCAACGATCACTCGCGCGCCCTCTGCGCAACCCGACTGGCCGAGGGCCGTGATCACTCTCGGAAACACGCTCGGAGGGATGGCGAGATAGTGCAGCGGGTGCGCGGCATCGTCGAGTTCCTTGCGGAGCGAGGCGTGCGTAGCCGCATCACCGTAGTCGCCGCTAATGTAACGGAGGTGCTCCGCTAACTCCGCAAAAATCGCTTCGTCGAATTCGTCTTGTTGTTTGACGCTCTCACGGGCACGTGCGTGGAACTTCTCAATTGTCCATTCGGACCTCGCGACCCCGATCACGGGAACGTGTAAATGTCCCCGCCGCTGCATCGCATAGAGTGCCGGGAAAATCAACTTGTAAACGAGATCGCCCGTGGCTCCGAAGATGACCAGGGCGTCGGACTGTGGCATCTTCATGAATTACTCCTTATTTCGCGGATTGCTCCAGATGGCCGACCAACGCGTAGCGCATGGCAAGAGCAGCTTGCCCTGAAAATCCGCTTCACGAGTGCTTTCAAGTTGTTCCACGGAATTGTTCCATTGTGTGTACAGTAAGCACGAACTACCGTTCCCCTTGCCCGCCCTGATGACCGGGGCCGTGCCCCTGGCCGGTAGGCATGTGCCCCGGCCCTAAATCGCCGTCGTTATGGCCTGTCGTAGCCGGTGTCGTCGCGCCGTTAGAGCCTGTCGGAGTTGGTTGCTCCACGGTGGTTTCAGAGCACCCGGCCACGGCGAACAGACCTGCGAGGATCACGGCGACTAGAATTGTCTTCATCGTCGTTATTCCCTTCTGAAAATCGGCCACCAAGAATGGAATGCGAGTCCGCATAAACGGACATCCCGCTTAATCATCTTTTTCACTTGCTACCTGCCCATATCCATCGTCGCTCCACCCAAGAAAAAGCCTCTCGCCCGCGAAGATCATCAGCAGACCGGCGAGCGAGACGTATAGTACCAGCGGATCGCTCTGGGCTTTCACCACAAGAAACGCCCCCAACACAACCACATCAAGAACGATTGCCGTGAGCAAGACGACAGGATTGGCATCAACGTCCTTGCGAAGGTATCGCAGGACGCCCCAATGCACTGCAATATCCATGATCAGGTAGAAGATCGCTCCCAGCGACGCGATCCGACTCAGGTCAAAGAACACGGTCAGCACCATCGCAATCACGATGGTGTAGACCAGTGTGTGCGTATGAACGTTGCCCGGCATGCCGAAGTGGCGGTGGGGAACAAGGCCCATGTTGGTCAGCATGGCCAGCACTCGCGACACCGCGAACACACTTGCAATCACGCCGGAGACGGTCGCGACCATCGCCAGTACCACCGTGAACCACAGTCCCCAATCGCCAAATGCGGGCCTTGCCGCTTCGGCCAAGACAAAGTCCCGGGCCTTGATGGTTTCGCCCAAGCTCAAGTTGCCGGCGACGGCCAGGGCGACCAGGAAGTAAACGACCACACAGATCGAAATTGCGATGATGATCGCTCGACTAACATTGCGGTGCGGGTCGATAATCTCAGCCCCACTGTT
>JAJDEH010000104.1 GCA_029259935.1 Planctomycetota bacterium | reverse complement strand
ATAGAAACTAATAACCAAATTCAAGCGTCCCGCGTCACATCCCATCCAAACTGCGAATGTAACTCAGCGCGTCGTCCAACTCAGACGCCTCTACGCCCGGCTCTCGCCCCTGCCGATCACACTGGGCGAGCAGCAACAGCTCTTCATAGCTCTCCGACTCGCGGAGCCGTCGCCGCGCCCGGGCGCCAAGGGATCCATCGAGAATCTGCTGGGCGAGCATGTGATTTTCAATCAGCCAGGTGGTTCTCTCGGTAATATATCCCTCGAGCGCTTCGAGCCCCGCCTGCACGTGGTCCGCCGGATCGATCCCCTTGCCCACGTCGTGTAGCAGCGCCGCCAACAGAAATTCCTCGTCGTATGGCGCCTGATCGCACGCCAGATCGTACACCTGGAGACTGTGATACAGCACATCGCCCTCAGGGTGATACTTTTTATGCTGCTTCACATTCTCCAGCGGCAATAGCAGCGACTCGTACACCTGAAACCGATCAATCTCCTCTTCGAGGTCATTGAGCGCCTGATGAATATCAAGTCCTGGGTATTCGCGCCGCATCAACTCGGTCAGTTCCGCCAAGCTCGCCCGCTCGATCGGTTTCCCGGTAATTGAACTCTTGGTGACCACGTGTGCCAGACGGCTGGCATAGATCGTCAACTCGAGCTCGAAACGATCCTGCACGTGAACATGCGTGAACACGCGCTCTTCGCCGTCCTTGCGAACCTGTTTCCGCTCGACGTCGTAGACGAGCCCCTCGCTATCGAGAAACCCGGTCACTGATTCGATGCCGTCTGAGAAGACATGCAGATCAATATCGGACCCTTGCCGAACGTGGCCTATCAGAACGCTGCCAATCAATCGCGGACGAAACGGCGCCAGCAGCCGCATCAACCGCATGGCTTCCAACCGCATCGCCTGCAGGTTCTCGCTGCGACGATCGCCTTCGTGCATTCGCGCGAAAGCCTGAATCTGATCGCGGATTTCCGCGTTACTCGGCAGATCGGCCGGCTTGACCCAGCCCCGGCAAAGACGACGGGCGGCTTTCATCTTCGCCCGATAGTATTCCGATTCCGCCCGCTCATACATCAACCGTGCAGCGTCCCAAGCAATCTGGCGCCGCAGCTTCGAAAGATTCATCCACACGCGCCGAAAGCCCGATAAGCGGCGCAACTAGGGCATTGAGAAACAGACCGTTGGTCGCCGCAGCGACGAGAATTATCTATGTAATCTCCACAGAATTCAAACCACCGTCAATCCCGTGCATTCGAATTTGCCAGAGAATACAAGTACTCGGGCGCAAAATCGGCTCCGTTTGGCCAAGCGAGTGTATTCCCTTCGATAACGAAAGACTTGAAATACTCGATATTCTGTAAGGGCTCAAAAATCGGACCGCCAAGCGACTGAGATAAGTCGATCTCAGCGTCCTGCCCGTTGTTGAACCAAATATAGACTCGAAAACCATCAACATAGCTCGCGTCCGTTAAGGATCGGCTCAAAAATAACTTCCTCGTTTCAATTTGGTAGAATACCCCAGGTGTTCTGTCCTAACCATGGAGGAAGTGATGCAAGCATATTCGCCTGATGTTGAAAGACACATGGTCAACCTGTTCAAGTCTTTGTCCGAAAAGGACCGGCGGCGGTATGCAGCCGTGGAGGCTGAGAAGCTGGGGCACGGCGGCAATGCGTATATCGCTGGCCTGTTTTGCTGTGACGCCGACACGATCCGCCAAGGGAAACAGGATGTCGAGCAATTGCCTCATGACGAAGCCGCTGAGCGTATCCGAAAAAAAGGGGGGCCGAAAAACAGCTAGCTTGAAAGAGCCTGAACTGGTCGAGGCGCTGCGGGACATCGTCGAGGTCCATACGGCAGGCTCTCCCGTCGAACCGGGCCGGCTGTGGACGAACCGCTCGCCGAGCGAGTTGGCCGACGAACTGTCCACTGCCGGATTTTCGGTTTGTGCCAATACGGTCAAACGTCTTCTCCAGGAAGAATTGAAACTATCGCGGCGTAGCGTGGTGAAGACGATGGCAATGGGCGAGAACGCCGACCGCAACGCCCAGTTCGAGCGAATCGCCCAGTTGAAGAAAGAATACTTCCGCAAAGGATGGCCCGTCATCAGCATCGACACGAAAAAGAAGGAGCTGTTGGGCAATTTCTTTCGCTCGGGCCGTGTGTGGACCGACGGTTGCGTTGAAGCTTTTGACCACGATTTCCCTAGCGCATCGGACGGCAAAGTCATTCCGTACGGCGTGTACGACCTGGCATCCAACGAAGGCTTTGTTTTGTTGGCAACAGGCGCCGACACAGGCGAATTGGCCTGCGACGCGATCCGCCGCTGGTGGTTTCGTCGGGGACAATGGCGGTACGACGAACCGGGCGGGATGCTTGTCCTGGCCGACTGCGGCGGCAGTAACGGGTATCGTGTTCCGCTGTTCCGCCAGCGGCTGTGCGAAGTTGCCAGCCGGCTGGAAATTCCTATCCGCGTCGCCCACCTGCCGCCGTATTGTTCCAAGTACAATCCCATCGACCACCGTCTGTTCTGTCATCTGACACGCTCTTTGAAAGGCGTGCTCTGTCGTTCGGTTGAAATCGTCCGCGATGCGCTGCGACGCACCACGACATCGACCGGATTACAGGTCACCGTAGAAATCGCCCGCCGCATCTACCAAGCCGGAGTCAAAGCGACACCCGCATTCCGAGACAACGAACAAATCCTCCAAGACAAACATCTACCACGGTTCAACTACGTCGCTCCCGTACTGTGAAATGCCGAAGTTATTCTTGAGCCGTTCCT
>JAJDEH010000103.1 GCA_029259935.1 Planctomycetota bacterium | reverse complement strand
CATGCCCAGCGCTCAAGCGGCCGGCAATTTGCTGTTTCGAGAAAAGCTGCCCACGCCCCAAGGGACCAGCTTTCCCCGGCCCAACCAATTCCACGCCCACGGCTACGTCAACGAAATGAACGACGCCGTCGAATGCGCGCTACAACCCGACCGCGCGCCGCAATCCGGCCCACTGATGGCTTGGGACACCATGGCAGTACTCATGGCCGCCTACGAATCGAGCGAAAAGAACTCCGCCTTCGTCGATATTTCCGAATTGATCAACGGCCGCCAGTTCACCGCCGCCGAGCTGCCCAACCCACGGCAGTTCGGTTCGGTGTTTCAGCGCGTCTAGTACGTCGCGGATTGGTTTTCGGCTGGGTGGCTGAGGTCGAACAACGTTAGCCCCCAGTGCGAATCCTGGGGGCTCGCTTCGCTCGACCCCAGCCACCCACCACCCACGCGAAAACTAAGTCCTGAAAAAATACTAGCCGCCTGTGGAAGAGTGCGTAGGCCGGACCAAGGAGCGAAGCGACGACGTTCCGGCAACCACGATCTCCGGGCAGTCGCACCACTCTGGCACTGCCGCCGCAACGAACGAACTCTCCCGCCCACGGTCCCGTAATAAAGTGTGGCAGCGGTCGAATCGGCATGCACCTGCCACGGACAAAGCGGAATTGACGGATTTTTGGGCTGCCGCTAGCGTTCGCTTCGACCGGACCAATTTAACAAGGGTGTGGTGGCTGTTCAGACTTTCCTTAACACATGGACGTGTGTCATGAACAGCGTACTTTCTCACTTGAGACTGGTGGGCAGTTGCGGATGCTTGTTGAGCATCCTGCTGGCGGCCTCCGCTCAAGCGGGCCAGTTCGACAAGATTCGAAGCGAAGTTCGGCAGCCGGATGCCGAGAAAACAACGAAGAACGAGGAGTCAAAGAACTACCATGATCACTGCCATGATGACGATGATCATGACGACAACGGTTTCGGCACGATGATCGGGATCGTTATCGGAGATTTAATCTCGGGCATGTTCACCGGCTCGATGAGTCCCGGTACATTTGCTGAACGTGATTACTACGATGGCAGTACCGCCCACCTACAACCGTATTCAGATTCGTCGGGACTGGATCGGTTGCCGCCGACCGAATTTTATCCGGTGGAACGGACCAGTCGGCCGGTCTTTGAAAGAACGGTTTTCGCCGAATTTCCCTATGCCGATGGCATGGATGGATATCTATTGAAGTGGGATCAGATTGGCGCGACGCCTCATCAACACTCCGGTGGGCGGATTCAGTTCGAGTATGGTAGCGACTTCGACTCGATCGATCGATGGTCGGCGAGCGTCCTTCGCGAAGGGCCGCTCGGATTCGGGATTGATAGCCAATGGGATTACTACACGGAACAACTGCCGCTCGGCCTGCAAGACAACTTGCATGTGGGCGACGTCAATCTGGTGTTTCGCGCGATCGAACTGGAGCACATGCTGTGGCGAATCGGGGCCGGTATCAACTGGTTCGACAGCCGTTCCGTGAGTGACGCCGGACTCAACGCCACCGTCAAGGTCGACTACTTTCCAGTCCAGCCGATCATCTTATCCGGCGAGGTCGATTACGGACGCGTGGGCGACGCGGAAATGTTTCACGGCAGCGTATCAGTCGGCGTGATTCTCAACCGCTTCGAAGTCTTCAGCGGTTACGACTACCGCAAGATAGGGCCCGTAAAACTCGAAGGACCGCTCTTCGGGCTACGCGTGTGGTGGTAGAAGAAACATGATTGTGCCAGCCACCAACAAAGCGGAATTGACAGACTTTCAGGCTGCCGCTAGCGTTCGCTTCGACCGAACCAATTTTTCAAGGGCGTGGTGGCTGTTCAGACTTTCCTTAACACATGGACGTGTGTCATGAACAGCGTATTTTCTCACTCGAGACTGGCGGGCAGTTTCGCCTGCTTGTTGAGCATCCTGCTGGCGGTTTCCACTCAAGCGGGCCAGTTCGACGAAATTCGAAGTGAGGTCCGGCAAGACAAACCTGAGAAGCCGAAGAAATCCAAGAAGCATCATCACCATCACGATGATCATGACGACGATGACGACAGTATCCTCGGATCAATTCTTGGCGGCGTCATTTCTGGGATCTTCAATGCCGCCGTCAATGGATCGGATGACTCCACCACCGTCGTGGAACATCACTACTACGACGCAAGTTGCGACCATTTAGAACCGTACCCAGGCGTTGAACGACTGCCCTCGTCCGGCCCCTATCCCGCCCCGCCCGTCCACGAAGAGTTCATCCCGGGCAGCTACTTCGCCGAGTTTCCCTACGCCCATGGCATCGATGGATACATGCTGACCTGGGAAAACCTAGGCGCGGCTCACCAGCAGTATTCCACTCGCGTTCAATTCGAATATGGCAGCGACTTCGACGCGATCGATCGCTGGTCGGCGGGCATCTTGCACGAAGGACCGCGCGGCTTTGGAATCGACTCGCAGTGGAACTACTATACCGAGAATCTCGGGCCGGGCGTTCAAGACAACTTGCATGTGGGCGACGTCAATTTGATGTTTCGCGCGATCGAACTGGAGCACATGCTGTGGCGAATCGGGGCTGGTATCAACTGGTTCGACAGCCGTTCCATGAGTGACGCCGGACTCAACGCAACCGTCAAGGTCGACTACTTTCCAGTCCAGCCGATCATCTTATCCGGCGAGGTCGACTACGGACGCGTGGGCGATGCGGAAATGTTTCACGGCAGCGTGTCGGTCGGTGTGATTCTTAATCGGTTTGAAGTCTTCAGCGGTTATGACTACCGCAAGATCGGCCCCATCAAGCTCGAAGGACCGCTCTTCGGCCTGCGCGTGTGGTGGTAAAAAAACCCGTTGATCGCGACAGCCACGCACTCAACCCGCCGATCAAGCAAAGCGGTGCCAGGCGACCGGGTCGTTTGTCGCCTCTTCGGTCCATTCGATCGGACGGCTTTTTCCGCCGAACGCTTACGATTACTGGGCAAAACAGCCTAGACTTCCAATAACTGGAATTGGCGGGTGGAGTCCGGTAAAATGAACTTACCGGGAATGCGTGGCGTTCGTTGTGTAAAAGATAACGACACCACCGGCAGCGATGGCCGTTCGGCGCGTGTCTTGTCCTTTGTCACAAGGATGAATTCGCCTGCCACTTCCCAAAATCAAGCTTTGACAAAAATACAAGAATCATCTTGGATGTCACCGCCCGTTGGCAAGCAGTCGCGACTGCCCCGCTTGGCCGAGGCAGCGCGATCGTTGGAATGGAATCGTAACGGAAACAGAGTTGAGGAAAATCCCGTGCCGCACGACGACGGTATCTTAAATCTTCGCGCCGCCAACCGTCGACGGTTGATGTCGCTGGTAGCCCTGTGCGCCGCGCTAACCGGCCTCTCCGTTTGTTGCGCGGAACCGGCGGCCCCGGCCATCAATCCGCGTCAGTTAGGGTTCGACATTCCCGCCGGTCCGTTGCGTGTCGGCGCGGGGCGACGTGTGACGACCAACGACAACGATGGGAAACCGGTCGTGGCCAAGATTCACGTGGAAGTCGGCGAGCATCGAATCGTGATGTTGCCCGATGGCCGTCTCGTCGCGCGTTCGAAAGATGCGGCCCCGGATACCGAGCGAGCGTTTAAACCGTCCTCGAAGGACGAAATCAAATCTGGCCTGTCCGAGAGTTTTGAGAACTTCATGTTCATGCCCAGCGGCCGTTATTTGTTTGTCTACAACACGACCGATGGATTCGCCAAAACGACCAGCCGCATCATGAGGAACATGTATCGCGGCGTCGAACTGCACGCCTCGGCTCAGAAGATCAAAACGCACCCGCCCGAAGTGCCGTTGGTCGTGATCATGTTTCGCACCGAAGCGGAATTTCAAAAACATCGAAGAATGCCCGCCGGTGTTGTCGCTTACTACGACGTGTTGTCGAACCAAGTCGTGCTGTACGAAGAAGCTCGGCTGACGGCGGTCAGCCCGGAAGTTGCCGTCGGGCAAAAGATCTCGACGATTGCCCACGAAGGGGCCCACCAGATTCTGCACAACATCGGCGTACAACAACGGCTGTCCGTGTGGCCGATGTGGCTGGCCGAAGGGCTGGCCGAGTACTTCGCCCCCACCTCGTTCGGTGAACGCTTGACGTGGAAAGGCGCGGGGCAGGTGAACGATTTGCGGATGTATGAACTCGAGGAGTATCTGCAGGGCAAATCCGCGAACGGTCTGGACGGCAAGACAATCCAGCAAACGGTGATGGCCGCGCGGCTAACATCGACCGGCTACGCTTCGGCCTGGTCGCTGACTCACTTTTTGGCCAAGAACCACCGCGCCGACTTTAACGCGTATGTTTTACGAATGAGTCGCCTGGGGCCGTTGCAGGGTTACTTGGCAACCGTGGGCTCCGGGCTCGTTTCAGAAAATCTGACACTGTTCAAGAAGCATTTTGGAGACGACTTGGTTGCGTTGGAACGCCGGCAAGTGAAACATCTCCAGCGGCTGCCCTATAAGTCTCCCTTCGCAGCGCGGCCGCATTTCGTCGTGACCATCTCGTATCCGGACGGCCGCCGGGTCGCGCGCGAAGCCAACCTCTTTCATACTTCGGCCAACGCCCAGCGCTGGCAGGCGGAAAGCTTGGCCAAAGTGCCGGCGGACAAGAGGGGCCGCGCGCTGACGGACGTCAAGCAGTTCCAGAATCGGGCGCTTGCCGTCCGTTATCGTCAGAAGTGGCTGAATGGAAATTAACAATTCGCCGCGACCCAAAATGGGGGCCCAGACAATCACCCGTGGACAAACACCTCGAGCAACCTGTTGAAAAACGGATTTGGGTGGCTGGGGTCGAACGAAAGTGAGCCCCCAGAACGCGATCTACGGGGAGTTCGCTACGCTCAACCCCAGCCAACCTCTCTAGGTTCGATTTTTTCAACAGGCTGCTAGACAAACACCTTTAGAAAAACACCGTATTGCCCATTTTGAAATGGTTGCAAAACTGCAACGGTTTTCTCAGCGTTTCAGTGGGCGAAGCCAGCGACGCGTTGGTACTAACTCGTGATGCCGGTTTCTGTTAGGGCGTGGCGACAGCGAAGGGATCAGAAGATTTTAGTGGTTGCTTGTATGTTACACATTTTGAAGTGCGCCGCTTTGAACAGCCAAGTTTGCAATCGCAACCGCTTCGAGCGCCACGATGGCAAAGTGAAGTGCGGATTGGGTTGGGCACGAAAAAAAGTCGCCAAAAATCCCACAATTGCCGTGGTTTTCGAAAGCTAGCCGCGTTGCTGTCGCGGCGGGTAGAATGAAGGGATGGGCATTCGCACTGTCTAAGAATGAATCGATTGTTCGCCCAAGCTCCACACTCGCGTGAGCGTGGATATGCCAGTTCGCAAATCAATGAAAACCAGTTTTTGTAAACCATGATGATGCTTTCAAGATTTTCGCCGCTCGCGGTCGCGATGTTCATTGCTGTTTCGGTTCAAGCGGCCTTTGCTTTTCCCGAAGTTCCCGGTGCGACTCAGCAAACGCCCGTGGCGTTGGTTGGCGGGACGATTCATCCGGTCAGCGGACCTGCCATCGCGTCGGGCACGTTGGTGTTCGCGGCGGGAAAGATCGTGGCGGTTGGCGCGAGCGATGATGTGGCCGTACCCAAAGATGCCATTAAGTTGGACGCCAAAGGAAAGCACATCTATCCAGGATTGTTCGATGGGCTTTCCAATATTGGGCTCGTCGAAATCAATGCCGTTCGAGCGACTCGCGATTATCAGGAGAGCGGCCGGATTAACCCCAACGTCAAAGCCAACGTTTCGGTGAACCCCGACAGCGAGTTGATTCCCGTGACTCGCAGCAACGGCGTGTTGCTGGCGCTGACCGCGCCCAACGGCGGCCTGATTTCAGGACGCTCGTCCGTGTTGCAGCTTGACGGTTGGACTTTTGAAGACTTGACGTTGAAGGCGGATGTCGGCCTGCACATCGAGTGGCCGCGGATGCTGCCGGCGATGGACTGGGACGAAAAGAAGTCGCCCGACCAACAGCGAAAGGATCGCGACGAATCCCTCGACCGATTGCGAAAGGTCTTTGACAATGCTCGCGCGTATCAGAAAGCGAGAAGCGCGAAAAACGGCCAACAGGTCGACCTGCGATTGGAAGCGATGTTGCCAGTTCTTGATCGCGAACTTCCGATCATCGTGATGGCCAATGAAGTGCAACAAATTCAAGCCGCGATTGCCTTCGCCAGTAAGCAAAACGTCAAGCTGATCATTGCCGGCGGTTACGACGCCGTGCTGTGCGCTCCGCTGCTGAAGAAACACTCGGTGCCGGTGATCGTGACGGGTACTTATCGATTGCCACGGCGACGAGCCGACGACTACGATGCCCCCTACACGTTGCCCGACCGGTTGCGCGCGGCGGGTATTCCGTTTTGTATTGCGGGAACGGGACGTTTCGGCGCGTCGAACGTGCGAAACTTGCCTTACCACGCGGCAACGGCCGTCGCGTTCGGCTTGCCGCCCGAAGAGGCATTGAAGGCGATCACACTGTATCCGGCCCAAGTCTTCGGCGTGGCCGACCGGGTCGGTTCGCTGGAAGCGGGCAAGGACGCCACGCTGTTTATCGCCGACGGCGATCCATTGGAAACCGCGACGCAAATTGAACGGGCTTATGTTGGCGGGCGCGAGATCGATCTTTCCGATCGTCACAAGCGCTTGTGGAAAAAATATGAAGAAAAGTATCGTCGCCAGCGGAAGGCGGCGGACAATCAGAAGTAGCGCCTGGGCGAGGATTCGTTATCTGTTTTCAAGGACTCGAAACCACACGGTTAGCTGCCTTTTCTGCTGCGACCCTCTTGGATCAGCTTGTCCAGTTGGCCGGCCAATCGACGCGCGACGTCGGGATGTTCTTCAGCGACATTGTTCTTCTCGCCAGGATCGACGGCCAGGTTGAACAGCCGCTCTCGCGGTTTGGTTTGTTTGGCTTGTTTGCCTTTCCCGCGGCGGGACGATCCGCGTTGCAACTTCCAGTCGCCGACGCGCAGGCCAAAGTTTCCACGGTTCCCATTGTCTTGTTGAATCAAGTGATCACGGCCGTTGGCGTTGTCCTGTCCCAGCAAGGCGCTCAACACGTTGAAGCTGTCGAGACAGGAGTCGGGCGGAAGGTCGGCACCGATCAACGCCGCCAAACTGGCCGCGAAATCGATCGTGCAGACGACTTCATCGGACACTCCCGGCGGGATGCGTCCGGGCCAGCGGGTAATGAAGGGGGTGCGCGTGCCGCCTTCAAAAACGCTGTATTTTCCGCCGCTGTACGGACCGGCCGGTTTATGATCGCCAAGTTTTTCCACCGCGCCGTCTTTGTAGCCGTCGTCGAGGACGGGTCCGTTGTCGGAGCAAAATACGACCAGTGTGTTCTTGGTGAGTTCGTTACGCTCCAGCGCGTCGAGCAATTGGCCGACGCACCAGTCGAGTTGCACGATGGCGTCGCCCCGAAATCCGAGCGGCGTTTTGCCGTGGAAACGCTCGTGCGGCATCCGCGGTACATGCAGGTCATGGGACGAAAAAAAGAGGAAAAATGGCTGGTCTTTGTTTTGGTCGATCCAGCGCACCGACTGCTTAACCCACTCGTCGGCCAAGTCCTCGTCACGGAAGCGAGCCGCGTGCCCGCCCGTGTAAAAACCGATGCGGCTGATGCCGTTATGGAGGGTGCCGTTGTGACCGTGAGACCAGTCCATCTTCAGCGTATCGCGGTGCGTGATGCCGGTGGGATGGTCGTCGTCGGGCTTCTTCGTGCCGACCCACAAGGGATCCTTGGGATCAAGGTTCAAGACTCGATGGTTCCGCACGTAAACCTGAGGGACTCGATCGTTAGTTGTCGGCAGCAAATAACAATGGTCAAAGCCAATTTCGAGCGGACCGGGATTCAATTCGCCATTCCAGTTGGGTCCGCCTTCACCGCCAAGACCCAAATGCCATTTGCCAACGACGGCCGTCCTGTAACCGGCGCGCTGAAGAATCGAAGCCACGGTCTCCGTGCCGGGCTGGATGATGGCTGGATTGTTCGGAGCCGCGATGCCCGTGCCTTTTTGCCGAAAGGCATACGTTCCGGTCAAAAACGAATATCGCGTCGGTGTGCAGGTCGAAGCGGAACAATATCCGCTGGTGAATCTTTGGCCCTCGGCCGCCAGCCGGTCGATGTGCGGCGTGCGCAGCGCCTTCGCGCCGTAGCACGAGACATCGCCATAGCCAAGATCGTCCGCGAGGATGACCACGATGTTAGGTCGATCGCGATTCGCATCCGCAACAACGGTTTTGGCATGACCCAACGAAAATAGGGCGGACCCAATGATAAGAAACAAGATTGCAGCTCTAGGCGTCGGCGACATTGATGTCGAACACTTTCTTGGCACCATCGAATTGGTGTATGTGATGGCGCGGTGTTGGATGTCGAATTCCAACCAAACTGAGTTACAAGGTTGGCTTCGGCACGAACATGGAAATCTAGGCACGCACCTCGTATCGGGTTTACCCAAACAATTCCATCAACGGTTTGCCCGTGGTGATGGGACGCAAAATGCCGCTGTTGTTCTGCGGCTCGTTGAGCGGTATGTCGAGCGCGTGATAGATCGTGGCGGCCATTTCCTCGGGGCGGACTGGGTTGCTCGTGACATAGGCGGCGTGCTTATCGGACTTGCCATAGACCGCCCCACCGCGAATGCCGCAGCCGGCCATGATGGCGGAGAAACACTTGGGCCAGTGCTGACGGCCGGGTGGTTCTTGCGTCAAGATTTTTGGAGTGCGACCAAACTCACCCATCACAACGACCAGCGTGTTCTCCATCATGCCGCGCTCCTTGAGATCGGAAAGCAGTCCAGCGACCGCCTGATCCATTCGCGGCAGGCAGAATCCCATGCCGTACGAGCCGTCACCGAAGGCATTGCCCATGCCCATGTTTCCGCCGTGCATGTCCCAGCTACTACTAGGCGGGCCCGCCTTGTCATGCGTCGCCTGTCCGGTCCAGCCGTTGACGGTGACGAACCGCACGCCGGATTCCACCATGCGCCGCGCAAGCAACAGATTTTGCCCGAGCGGATGGCGGCCATAACGTTCGCGAACTTTCGTTGGCTCGCGCTTCAGGTCAAACGCTTGCCGACCTTCGGGGCGCGTCATCGCTTCGTAGGCCTTCGCGCGCAGGTCCGTCCAATCCTTGCCACGCGGGTCGTTGGCCAGTTTGCTGGACTCGATGCGGCCGAGCAAACTCTTGCGCCGGGCGAAGGCTTTCTCGTCCCCAAGGTCGTAAATGCCCGGCGGTGTAAAGTCGTCCATCGCGGGATGGTTTTGGGCCGACCCCACGAACACCGGCGCGTAGGCCGAGCCGAGGTAACCGCCGATGCCGATGTTCGGCGCGCAAAAGACGGGGCGTCCAACGCATTTGATGAGCCAAGCGTTGGAAACGATGTTGCGTTTGCTGGGCTTATGCTTGGCGACAAACGAACCAAGGTAAGGCTGGTCATCGGGAACGCCCTGCTGCACGCGTTTCACCGATTGGCCACTGAGCAGGTTGTGCATCGCGTCGAAGTGATTGCTGATGCCACCCGGATGCGTCATGGAGTTGATGAGCGTGAATTGGTCGGTCAACTTCGCCAACCGCGTGTGCATCTCATTGATGCGCATCCCCGGCACTTTGGTGGCGATCGGCTGGTACGGTCCGCGAATGGACGCCGGCGCGTTGGGTTTCATGTCCCACGTATCCACGTGGCTTGGACCGCCGCAAAGTAGCACGAAGATACAAGACTTCTCCGAGGCCATGGCGTTGCCTTGGGCGTCGAGTTCGTCACTGCCAATCACCGCTCCCGGCATGCCGAGGCTCATCGCGCCCAAGCCGCCCACGATCATGGCTTGTCGCCGGTTCATTTGGAAATCATTCATGCAAAACTCCATTGTCCGTATTGGCGGTTCTTAAGGTGCAAGGCCGTTGTTTTTGGCATTCAATTCCGAGGAAGCGTTCTTTGTAAAAAGCGGCGAGGCCGAGGTAAAGTCCGAATCAACAAGTAGTATCGGCCATGGGTCGGTTTTCGCCCAAAAAACTTGGCAGCAGATATTCTACCTTTTCCACCAGCGATCGGCACGGCAATCTTCTTCGTTTTTTGGTCGCGATTTGCCAGGCCGACCGCCTGCTTGAAGAAACTGCACCCTTGCCCGTGCTGTCGTGTGCCAGTGCTGTCGTGCAGCCATGCGAAGACGGCTTTGGAAAAATCTCTGCCCGGATGAGGCCAGAGAGGCCACATCAGCAGCGAGAACCGCGATTGCCTGATCGCTGGGCCCTTTTCGTGACCGAAGCGAAGGCTGATCCGGTTCTCGCCGCTCGCCGCTTAGCCGAACACGTTGCAACGGAGAGTGAACAACTTGTTTGGCTAAGCCATCAAGCTAATCCTCCAACCACTTACGCAGACTATCGAATGCGTTACGTCCTGGCTGGATGAGTCCGCCTCCATGCGCCATGTCCTTGAGATTCGCGCGGAAGGCATCGGTGTGTTGCCCGCGCGATTCATAGCCTTCGGCCAAGTCTTCGTAGCCATTCAGAACATTGAGGCCCGCATCCACGGCCGCGTCCATGTGTTCTTCCGCCTGTTGTAGCGATCCTCGTTCCAGATACAGCGGTCCCAACATGTTGTGGGCTTTGCCCGCGAAGTTGTCGGCTCCGATCGCCGTTAGCAAGTCGCCGACGGTGGGCGGAGTCAACGGCATGGGCGTATCGTACAACGGCCGAATGGGCGGAGCCTGGACCGCGGAAACAAACACCGTCCCCGTCCCCACGGGCTCGACGGTTCGAAGACTGGCGAACATGACGAGTGGCAACAGACGCTGTTGCCCATTCACTCCGCCGGCCAATTCGATCGCCTCTTCCAATTCATGGATGGCCGCCAATTGGTAAAGCGAACTGACACTGGTCGCCCGGTTCGGCGTGTAGGAGACAAAGCGAGTTTTTGTTTCGACGGCATCGTACCACTCGGGGGCATTCTTGGCTTCTGTTAGCAGCAAGATTCCTTTGTAGTAGTGGACCAACGCGTTTCCTGGTTGGTTCTGCTCCATCCATTCAATCAGTTCGCCGGCTTCACCCGTTTGGCCCAGTCTTAGATGGGCGGCGGCCAACGCGACTTGTCGCCAAATTTCGGTCTTGTTGGGTAGTGTCATTTGACGCCAACCGGTGATCGCTTCCTCGGTGGCCCCGCTGCGATGAAGCTCGATCGTCTTCCACAAATCCGACACCATTTCAAGATCGTTGCGAATCGGTGGCGTTGGCGAGGGGACGGGATCGGTTATCGGTTGCAAGGGAGCGGCGTTGATCGGCGGCAGCGTCCCGGGCGGAAGGTCGGCCTGCGGCATGCCTCCTTCCGCGATACGACTGAACAGCAGCGAGAGCATTGCCACGACCGTAACCAAGAACAACCAATTCAGCGTTTCCGTGATCCACACATTTTTATTCAGTCCCTGAAACATGCCGCACCCCCTTTCGTTTTTTGGGTGGCTAAGTAATCACCAGCAGGGAAACGCAAAGTGCGTGCCGTGGGACAGCTTCCGAGTAAAATCGGAGTTTGGCGCGGAATTTGTACTGATTAGGAATGGCGGAGGGGCGTCAAGGGTGTCTATCATTTTCTTGTGGCTCATCGGAGCGCGCCTATTCGCACGTGTCCTGTGACATTCAGTCGCACTCATCTTGGCACGTCCTGACCTGGCAGCGATAACTTGATAGCGGCGCGGGTGGCAGATATGTTCTGCTTTCACAACTCTCCGACCGAAGTTGTAGGCAACGCCGTTGCAGACAACCCAGAATTTGCCGCATTCGTCGCCACTATCGTTGAAGATGTTTTCGAGGAGATCTATCGTGAAACGACGGGCCCAACTCTCAATGTTTCTAGCCGTATTTGTCGCGGCACTTGGCCACCTTGGTTTGGGTTTAGTCCGTGCGGGTGAGCGGATGAATGTGCTGTTTATCGCGGCGGACGACCTGCGGTGTGACTTGGGATGTTACGGCCATCCCCTGGTGAAGACGCCGAACATTGATCGCCTGGCGGCGCGCGGCGTGATGTTTCAGCGAGCTTATTGTCAGCAAGCGCTTTGCAACCCATCTCGTGCCTCGTTGCTGACTGGTCGGCGGCCCGACAGCCTGCAACTGTGGAATTTAAGGAAGCACTTTCGCGACGAAATGCCCAAGGTGGTCACGTTGCCACAGCACTTCAAGCAGCAGGGCTACTTCACTCAAAATATCGGCAAGATCTTTCACAATTGGCGCACCGAGATAAAGGGCGATCCCGACTCGTGGAGCGTGCCCGCGGTGATGCACTTTGCCACGCATGGAGACGACAAACCGCAAGTCGAAGGCGAACTGCCGCACAATCTGGTGGAGGATCGCAAGTGCGAATGTCGTGATGTTCCGGACGAAGCCTACTACGATGGCCGCGTGGCGAAGTTGGCGGTCGAGGCGATTCGCCAGCGTAAACGAGCCGGTGAACCGTTCTTTCTGGCCGTCGGTTTTTGGAAGCCGCATTCACCATTCAACGCGCCCAAACGATACTGGGATCTGTATCCCCGCGAGAAAATCTCGTCGCCAAGCAATCCTGATTGGCCGCGCGCCGCGCCACGGATTGCCTGGCACAATAGTCGCGAAATTCTCGGCGATCCGGCGCGAACCCTTTCCGATCAGTCCGTGCTAGAGATGCGGCACGGCTATCTGGCCGCGATCAGTTATCTCGATGCGCAAGTCGGCAGAGTGCTGCATGAACTTGAGCGGCAGAAACTAAGCGACACCACGCTGATTGTTTTTTGGTCGGACCATGGATTTCATCTTGGTGAGCACTCGTTATGGGCCAAGACGTCCAACTTTGAACTCGACGCCCGCGTGCCGTTGATCATTGCCACACCCGACAACACCTCGGCCGGAGCCAAGACGAACGCATTGGCCGAACTGCTAGATCTTTATCCCACCGTCTCGGAGTTGGCGGGATTACCGCAAACAAAAGAGCTTGAGGGCGTGAGTCTGGTTCCCGTGTTGAAGGACCCGCGGGCGAGTGTCAAGGCGGCGGCCTTCACTCAACATCCGCGACCAGCCTATTACGGGCCGAAGATGGACGCGATGGGTTACTCGATGCGAACCGATCGGTTCCGCTACACGGAATGGCGCGATCCCAAAGACGGTCGCTTGCTGGCCCGTGAGTTGTACGACCATCAAGCGGATCCCAACGAAACCACCAACGTGATTGAAGACAAGCGATTCAACGCAATCGCGGATCGCCTTGCGAAGCAGATGAGCCGCGTCATTCCGTAACGACGCTCTCTAGATGACGTTCTCTAAACGACGTTCTCTAAACGACGTTCTCTAGTTGAGTTGCTGTTGGCAGACCGGACAGTGCATGCCGCGGGCTTCCTCCACGGAGAGTACCATATTGCAATTAGGGCACACGCGTGGCCGATTATTGGCCGCGCGACTGGCCTGCGTGAATTCCTCGAAGTTCAGTTCTTGAGGGCTCCCTTCGGCGCACCGCACGCGAAACGTCCCCGGCGACTCGATCCAGTCGCGGGCGTGGGCCAGCGCGGTTGTTAGTTGCCGATGTTGGGTTTGGCTGTCCTTGCGGCGAAGGCCCTCGATCCGCGAAACGAAAGTCGAAAAATCATGGGCGTAGCGAATCAGCACGACTCCTTCCTGGTAGGGCGGCATGCGACCGTGAGCCAGCGAGACGTACTGCTGCCAACGTGAACGCACGGTTTCTTCGCCGAGATGCGGTGGAATCACCAACAACAATTTTTGCGGGGCCAGCAAACGGAACACCTGCTTGATTTCCCACTCAAGGCCCGGATGCTGGAGCGGGCTGCCGAGTATCATGATGACGCGTTGAGACCATTCCAGCATGTCCAGAACATACGCCTGCCACTGCTCGTCGCTCAGCCAGACGCGGGCCGCGCCGCTGGGCGGTAGCTTCTCGCCAGGCCGACCGACCGCGACGACCGGCCCCACGGCGGCAAACACGTCGGCTGCCGATTCTTCCAGCGTGTTGAAGGAACGGGACGGATTCACCATTTGCTCTATTTGGTTTCCGGTAGGCAGCAGGGCGTGGTCGTCGGCGAATGATCGCAATAGCAAGACCGGGCGCCGCCGGTCGGCACGCAAGACCTCGGCTGCTGTCGGAGCCGCGAGGCTGCGTCCCAGGCCGTGCAAGCCGATCCCAACTACGACGGACACCAGAGCAAAAAGCAGGAACCCGCCTCCACCGATCGGACCGTTTCCCAGCGGCGAATGACTGAAGAAAATGACCCCGCCCAGCAACCCCATCAGTCCGCCCACTGCCCAGAATCCAACACCGGCCAAGCGAAGTAACGCGCGTCCAACCTGGCGCCCCGCCGATTTTTTTTCGTCTAGCCACTTCCGCAATCTTGGCGACGCCTCGCCAACGTCATCAGGTACGACCTCCACGGGAGTCGATCTGTTCCGCCCTAGCAAGACGAACCGGGCTACCGCCAACTGCACTAGGCCGATGGCCAACATCACGACGGCGATACGGGGTTGATCACCGTTTACATACCACCAACCACCGTAGCCCAAGGTCGCCAGAGCAAGCAGCAGGACGGCTGTATTCGCGATGGACCAAGACCGCGTGACATAGCTGGCATTGCATTCAGTGCAAACAACGTGTGAGACGCGGCCGACGGCGCGAGATTCCCTCTGGCTCACATAGCGTGCCGTCGTTGCACTGCAATCAGGGCAAGCTGCCTTATGCAGCTTCAGCATTGCGTCTTCTAGTGAGGTTTTGGGTCGCAACATGATTAACTACCACCAAGAGACCGAATCGCGCATCGTTCGAAAGGCTCGGGGCGAGGTCCAATAACCGCAGTGTAGCAAACCGAGCCGGACTCTCGGACTTACGCGCTTTGTGTGTGCCGCCAGCTCGCCCCTAATCGGCAAACTCCGCCTAATCGTTACATCGCGAATGACTTTTGCAATAGTGATTTCCCGCAGTATCGGACGTCGATAAAACGGCACAGGTGTTCACGTACCATTTTACTAACTGCCTTATCTAAACGCTTCACGGCGACGGACCGCCCAATGCGCACCAAATATCTCCACCGATCTTGTCTCACTGCTCTAATTCTGCTTTCCTGCGTTCTTGCCCAAAACCTGTTTGCCGCGGGTGGAGTTGTGTTAACGGGCGTTGGCCCCGTCAACCGCTCGATGGGTGGCGCATCGACCGCCGCGCCGATCGACGCTGCGGGCGCGCTGCATTGGAACCCCGCGTCGATCAGTGGTTTGGCCTCCTCTGAAATTACGTTCGGCATGGAGTTGCTGTTGCCAACGGAAGAGATTTCGTCGACGGTGGGAGCGTTCAGCGGAACCGACCGCGGTGAGCCTGGCGTCACGCCCATTCCCACGGTGGGCTGGGTCCACAAGACTCCCGGTTCGCGATGGACCCTTGGCTTGGGCATGTATGGCATCGCTGGCTTCAAGGTGAACTACCCGGGTAGCTCTCCGGCGGGCACGAACAATCCGATCTTGTTTCCGCAGGTGGGTTTTGGAGGGCTGGGGCGCATTTACTCGGAGGCCGAATTCGTACAAATCGCGCCGACGATTTCCTATGCGATCACCGAAAACCTTTCCATCGGAATTGCCCCCACCATGACGTTGGCCCGCATCGCCCTCGATCCGCTGTTCACCGCTCCACCGGTTGCTGGTGTCGGGTTTACGTCGGGACGTGGGACTCGCTGGCATTTTGGCGGCGGTGTGCAGGCAGGTATTTACTACATCAATGACAACGGATTGCACTTGGGCGCATCGATCAAAAGTCCGCAGTGGTTTGAGGACTTTCGCTTCTTTACCGAAGGAGCCGGCGGCGCGACGCGAGTGTCGAAACTAGACGTCGACTATCCGATGATCGTCTCGCTGGGTGCCGCCTATTCGGGGCGGAAGAACTGGATTTTCGCCACCGACGTTCGCTATATCAACTACGACGCCACGGACGGCTTCGGCGACGCGGCGGTGTTTATCAATGGGGCATTGGACGGGCTGGACTGGAGCAGCATTTTTTCAGTTTCAACCGGTGCCCAATACAAAGTCTCGGAATGCCTCTACCTGCGACTGGGGTATACCTTCCAGCAGAATCCGATCAAAAACGCGGAATCGTTTTTCAATGTTGCTTCGCCGCTGATCATTGAGCATGTCGTGTCGACGGGCGTATCATTTCTGTTGACTCGCAACGTCAGCATGACGGCCGCCTACATTCACGGCTTCCAGAACTCCGTCACCGGACCAATTCCCGCTGGCGGAACGGTCACGAACACAGTTTCGGCCGACGCCCTCAACGTGGGACTGACACTGAAATATTGAGGCCGCGTTCAGGTTTGCGATTCCACGCGAGAAGCGCTCGTGATCGGTTACTCCATGCAACTCGCCGAAGCCTCGAGATTTTCGGGCAACGATTCGGCGAGTCTTTGCGGAATGCACTCCACGGCGTTGAACAGTTCGTCTGGCTGAACCGGCTTGGAGATGAAGTCATCCATTCCGGCCTCCAGGCACTGATCGCGAAAGCCCGCCATGGCATGAGCGGAAAGGCCAACAATGGGGATATGGCTTCCGGTTTCCTGCTCTCGAAGGCGAATCTTCGCCGTGGCTTCCATACCATCCATGTGTGGCATTTCAACATCCATCAGGATGATGTCAAAGGCTTGATCTCGATGCGCCTCGACGGCTCGCAGGCCCGTATCGACGACTTCCACGTGATGTCCGCGCAATTGCAGCAAGCCTGTAACCACTTGCTGATTGATGGGACCGTCTTCAGCCAACAGCACGCGCAGCGAACGGCTTGCCGGGGTTGACCATTGATCGTTGCCGAGTTTCTTGGGCTCTTTCGACTCTTTGACTCTCACGACTTCCTTTTCCTCATTCGTCTGCTTCCCCTCCTTGGTCTGTCGTAACGCGGCGCGCGCGGCCTCGAACAGGTCCGAGTGCTTGGCCGGTTTGATCAAGCATTGTTGGATCCCGGTCTCCTGACATTGCGTGGAGAGGTCCGGTTGAGCGGACGGCAACAGTGTAATGAGCTGGCTGGTGGTCAGGTCCGCCGAGAGCAGTTCCTCAGCCAATTCAATGGCGTTCACGGTCGTGATTCCCGCGTCCAGCAACACAAGATCCACGCCCGCAACATCCCACTCCTTCGTCAGACACAGAGCTTGCGCCCCATCCACGGCTTGGACGCTGATCCCCTGATCTTCCAATAAATCGGAGAGAATCATCCGGCTCGTCTCGTTGTCGTCGACGACCAACGCCGTGAATTCTTCGCATTCACCAAGAAGTCCCAGCGGCGGCGCGGCGTGTTGCGGTGACGCTTCCAGTCGTGCCGTGAAGTGGAAAGTGCTGCCTTGATCCATTTCACTTTCCACCCAGATTTCGCCCTGCATTATCTTTACGAGTTGCGATGAAATGGCCAGGCCCAGGCCCGTTCCGCCGAAGCGGCGTGTCGTCGAGCTATCGGCCTGGGAAAACGACTCAAAGATTCGCTGCTGTTTGTCGGGGGGGATGCCGATTCCGGTATCATGCACAGCGAAATGAATCAATTCGGTGTCCGATCCCTTGAAGCCGACATCAACAAGTATTTCCCCGCGCTCGGTGAACTTTATGGCATTGCCAATCAAGTTGGACAGAATCTGGCGTAGCCGACCTGGATCGCCGTTCACGTTGGAAGGTACGTTTGCATCGACCCGGAACATCAATTCCAACCCCTTCGCTGACGCCGGCACGGCGAAGGCCTGCATCGCGTCGCCCAGTGTCTCTCGCAGATCAAAATCGATTGCCTCCAGCTCAAGTTTGCCGGCTTCGATCTTGGAGAAGTCCAGGATGTCGTTCAACAACCGCAGAAGTTCGTCGGCGGAATGCTTGACGATATTCAGATAACCCTTTTGCTGCGACGAAAGCATGGTCGTCAACGCTAATTCCGTGAATCCGATAATTCCGTTCATCGGTGTGCGAATTTCGTGGCTCATGGCCGCTAAGAATTGGCTTTTGGCGCGGTTGGCGGCTTCCGCCTCTTCCATGGCGATGCACCGCTCTTCTTCAGTTTGCTTGAGTTCCACGGCGATTCGCTCAAGTTCCTGATTCGAGCGCGCCAGTTCTCGGGCACGCGATTCCGCGGCCTCGGTTCGATTGGCGACGCGTTGCTCCAAGGTCGCGTTGAGTTGCTCGAGGCGCGTGAACCCATCGGCGTTTTCCAAGGCACCGCCCGCGATGGTCGTGATGAAATCCGCGACTCGTTCTTCGTCCGCGCCGAACAGGCCCTCCACGCTGCCATGCACGACATAAATGCAGGCCCAGATTCGCCCGCGCACGAAGATGGGCGCGCACAGCGTGGATTTTTCTTCGGCGAGCGTTGTTTCGTCCCCGGCGTCTTCGTCGCCGGAAAGATCGCTCGAAAAGGCAACCGATCGTCGCGCCGTGATGGCCCGCCGGGCTTTCGTTTCGCTGAACTCCACGTTGGGTTCGCCATTGAAAAGTCGCAACTCCGTCTCGGCGTCCGGGTTGACCTCCAGCAATAGACACTGTTCTCCGCGCAGCAAACGCAAGGCGGCTTCCCGCACTTGAGAAAGGATCGCGGGCGCGGAAAGCGCGGAGGCGATTCGCCGGCCAGCGTCCAGCACGACGTCGAAGCGATCCGCCAAGGACAAAGTAACGGGCCTTGCGTCTTCCGGAGTCGCGTCTTGCTTCGGCAAAACCAATTGTTCTAGCAGCTTCGTTTCATCGATTGTGGGCGGCCGATCCGCCTCCGGCCAACCAAGGGCCCGGCCCACCCGATTGCGCAGTTGCCACGTGAGAAGATATTCATAGGCGGCCTCTTGTCGCCTGGCAGCCGTAAGGCTCTTTCGAAATAGGCGGCGCGCTTGACGGGTTTGGCCGAGCATGGCGAGAATCGCCGCATATTCACGTAAGGCGTGCGGCAATTCGTTGGGAAACCGAAACGTCTCGCGAAGCGCGTGGCGGGCGACCGATTTCGCGCGGCGCAACATAAGACGCTGGTATTTCCATCCATAGGAAACCCGCGACTCAGCCGCGATTCGCAGCGTCGTCGCCAACCAAGCTAGATTGGGGGAAATGTAAGTGTTCCACACATGGGCTTGCCGGGCGACCGCGATGGCTCGCCGAAAGACGGCTTCGGCGCGCTCAAGTTCTCCCGCGGCCACCAAACGCGCGCCTTCCCCCAGCAACACTTGTCCCGTGCCTTGCGCGTCGTGGC
This sequence comes from Planctomycetota bacterium, assembly GCA_029259935.1. Next base: position 29,927 of record JAJDEH010000103.1, on the reverse strand, counting down.
GCACCCGTTGAATCTCGGTTTCCAAAATGGCGGGAGGAATGTTGGCTGGGTCGGCGCGCGCCCAAACATCAAGGCTGATTCCCGAGGCCTGGTGATCCCCTAACAAAATTCCCGAACGATGGATCCATTCAGCCTCTTCCCGCGCCGCCTGCAAATCACCCAGCCGATACTGGGACGCCGCGATCTGATAGTGGGCAATGTGAACTTCCCAGAAGTCGCCGGTCCGTTCCAACAGCCGTACCGCTTCGCGTCCAACGTCGATGCATTCGCGAAAACGAGAAGCCGTGTAAAGCACGACACTGTGATAATGTAACGATTGGCCTTGGCCCCAGACATCGCCCAACGATTTGCGTATTTCCAACGACTTCTTTGCGTAGGTGATTCCTCGGCTGAAATAGCCGATCAATGTCATTCCTGGCGCATGTTCGGAATAGGCTTGCGCCAGTTCCGGAGTCGGCTCATAGAGTTCCGCCAAATTGAGCCCCACCAAATGCGACCAAAAGACTCGCGCCTTGCCACGCACAAACCAGTAGGCGTGTGCCAACCGGCTCAACAGTCGCAGCACCAGCAACTGGGTTTCGTTCGGTTTGGCCTTCCTTCGCCCCACGAAACAACGCGGCAGCGCGGTATGCGCGGCCTGGCGGAAAACCTCCCACAACAGAAACACCGTGCAGACCACCAGCGATCGGGGAACATGCTGACCCAACAGTCGCAGCGCCTCTTCGAAGGTCACCGCCGCGGCTTCCATTTCGCCCCGCTTGAACGATAACTCGCCGAGCTTGCCTTTGATTTCCGCCTGCGCGAATTTGCCGTCCGCCAGCGCGCTTGCTTGTTGAAACAGGCCTTCGGCTTCGTCGTAGCGGCCACGCAGCAGCAAGACATCCCCAAGCCCTTCGACCACGCGATAGCCCGTTTCATCGTCGCACTCGCTGATGCCCTTGGCGGCGATCCGATAGAACTGTTCCGCGATTTCGAGGGAGTATAGCGAGCGCGCTTCCTCGGCCGCGACGATCGCACAGCCGAGCGCCAGTTTGTGTTCACCGGCGGCGTCAAAGTGATAGGCCAGATCGTAGATGGGCTTCTTTTCCTGCCGGCTCAATTCAATCGCGGCGATTCTATGCAGATCTTGCCGGTCTTCGACACTAAGCCGCTCAAGCAGTGCCGCGCGGATCTTATCGTGGACGAACGCACATCGCATCCCGTCAGGACGTAGCCATACGACCCGCTGGCGACGCGCGTCCTCCAAGGCGGAAATTGCGTCGCTGACGGAATGCGATGTCAACGTCGCGGCCAAGTCCAGATCGAATTCCTTGCCCAGCACGGCTCCCGCGCCGAGCAACTGAATCGTCGCGGGGGGCAGCAGGTCAATCCGCCGAGACAATAGAGCGCCGGCATGGCTCGAACTTCGCACATCCGCCATCGCCCGCGGTTCAATCTGCCATCCGTCCGCGTCCGAGACTAGCGCGCCCGACTCGACCATTCCCCGCAACATGGCCGATGCCATGAAGGGGTTTCCTTCCGATAGACGCCCGATGATGTCGACCGCTTCCGATGGCAAGGGACCGGCCATCGACTCCAGCATCCGGCGCAGCTCTTCTCCTCGTAAGGGAGAAAGCCGCAAGTGCAGCGGGCTTTCGATTTGGCGGAGTAGATGATCGTCTCCCACTTCCTCCGAGCGAAAGGCCGCGACGAGCGCGACGTAGCATGGCTCTTGATCGGGATCGGCGCGACGCCGGTTCCAATGCACGGCCAGCTTGATGGTAAGTTCATCGGCCCATTGGCAATCGTCCAACAGAACCACCGCCGGACGCGATTTCGATCCCAGTGCCTCGAGAAAGTGCACCAATGCGATGATGCTTCGAGTTTCTCCAAACTGCTCGGGGCCGACAGTGTCTTCCGATTTCCAGTCCAACGACTCGGCCGCGGCGGGCAACACCGACATGGCGGATTCCCGATGCGGTCCCAAACGCGACCAGACGTCCTCGGCAAAGGTTGAATCTCGCTTGGCCGCCGACGCGAAACCTCGACTGACACCGTCCAAGATTTGAAACGGCGTTTGGCCAACCTGATGCACGCCCTGTCCTCGCAAAATGCGCACACCGTCGCGCGCGGCCCGCAAGGCCAATTCGTCAAGAATCCGCGACTTGCCTCCGCCCGAATCGCATTCCAGAAGGATCATTTCGCCGCGCCCGTGCCCTGCCCGGCGAACATGCTTTTCAAGTTCCTTGAGTTCATCGTCGCGACTGACGAAGGCCGGTTCGGTCAGCGTGGTTCGGCGATCGTGGGATCCTACAACGATGCGGGGCTCCAAGTCTCCCTCGCGCAGTGCTCCGGCCACCGCTTCCAGATCAACGATCACCGCGTCGGCCGATTGGTAGCGGTCACGCGGATCCTTGCGCAACAGCCGCTGAACAATTTCGTTCACCACCCGCGGTACATGGTAGCGGCCGCCGCGCAGATCGGGGATCTGAGCTGTCATGTGTTCCAAAAGCAATCCGCCAAAGTCGTCGCTCTCGAACGGGGGATGCCCGGCAATGCATTCAAACAGCAACAAGCCGGTCGAGTAGAGATCCGAAGCGACCGACACTTCACAATCCAAAGCGCCCGCCTGTTCCGGTGACAAATAGAGCGCGGCACCGCTCTGATGGACCCAGTTCCAGACGTCGAACAGTTGATTTTGAAAGAGGCCCGTGTTGATTAGCGCCGCGCCGCGCGAGGCGGATCTTCCAACGATCACATTATGCGGGCGGATCGCACCATGCAGGATTCCTTGGTCATGTGCGATCTTGAGAGCCTTCAAAATGTCCGAGCCAAGGACCAACGAATCCAGCAGCGTCAGCGACGACTCCTTGAGTAATTTTTCCAAGGGCGTGCCCGACACAAAGGCGCGCGCGACGTACAACTGATCACCTTCATGCCCCCATTCAATCATCGGCGCGAGAGAGGTGTCTTTGATGCGACAAAGCAAATCGGCTTCACGCTCAACGCGTGTCAGAAGGCTTGGCGAAACTCCTTTCACGCTTGCGGTCTTGAGAGCGACCGCTGTATCCGTTTGTAAGTCCGTACACCGCCAGGTCTCCACGCCGTTGGCTTCGGCCAGAAGTTGGTCGGCGACAAATCGTTCGCCAAAGGCCCGCTCCAGACCCGGATCTGGAGGCGCTCTTTCACTTGACAAGTTATCGTTGATTGAAGATCCCATATGGATAACGCTTAAGTCGCCGCGAACATTTAGTAATGGTCAACTCACGAAGTTGGCTTTGCGATATCCGGGATTGCCACGGATCGGATTCTCACTGCCCGGCAAATACTAGTGCGAAAGCCCTACTATTCTCTTTCCAATTCTAGCATTCTGCCCTCATTGGGGATTTATTTATCCAAAGAGTAGTGGTTCTAATGGGTGCACAAAATATTCGGATTTTCTCGCCCATCGGTGGGGCGACCACCCCTCATGAGAGCTGGCGCTTGTGTCGATTGCGAGGGGATTCCTGGGGGAGATGCTCGCGACTTCATGCCTGAAAACACAGCCTAATCGCGCGATTTGGGCGTCCTGAAAGTGGCCTGCGATCAAAGATTTGACAACGCGAAGTGATTCTGGCATAGTGCGTACCCATCAGGGAATCCCGGATTGACGTCAGAGCGGGGCTTATGACGCCAATCCGTCCTTTTCATTTGCAAATGCCCCAGGGGAGCGGAGCACGCACTACCTCCGAAGGGCATCATGTCTACGGTTTCCAATTACTCTTCCCGCGATCGGCGGCCTTGGAAAAACCACCGCACGGATTCCAATAGTAGAATTCAACCTCTCACTCCTGATGACGTCGCGGGTCTGTTGGAATCCGTCTATCAGAGGCTGTCGCAGGAGCACGTCGACGATCGGCAGTTTCATTCCGCAATGGATCAACTGATCCTCTCGTTACGCAATCAGAAAATGAACTGCAGCGAGAGCAGGTGGAAGGAAACGGTCGCCGGCTGCCGGCGGCATCCACTTACGCATTTACTCCACGAAGATCCGTTTACCTATCGGGCCTTCAGCAAACCGCGGGGTTACGCGGGCGACGCCGTCATGATGGACTATATCTATGGCCGTGAAGAACTGTGGTCGCCTCCACCGGCGACGCCGCGCGGGCAACGAATTTTCGACTACACCACCGTCGCACCCGCGCCGGAAGGAGTGCTATCGAGGCGAGGTTTCATCGCCAACCGGTTGGACTGGCTTGCCGAGAAAACTCGCCTGCCCCATGTCCTTTCGCTCGCCGCCGGCCACCTGCGCGAAGCAAGCCTGTCGGCGGCGGTCAAACGCCGTCAGTTGGGAAGGTTCGTCGCGTTGGATTCGGACCCATTGAGTGTCGAGGAAGTGGAACGTGCCTACGGTTGCTTTGGGATCGAAACCGTCCAGGCCAGTATCCGCGGACTGCTTACCGATTCCTTATCGTTGGGCAGCTTTGATTACGTCTACTCGTTGGGGTTGTTTGATTATCTGGGCGAGGCGGCGGGCACCCGGCTGGTGAAAAAGATGTTTGAAATGCTGCGTCCCCAGGGCCGGGTCTTGGTGGCTAATTTCCTACCCAACATTCGCGATATTGGGTACATGGAAATCTACATGGACTGGAGCTTGATCTACCGGACGCGAACGGAAATGATGCAACTGACAGACGAGATTCCACAGGCAGACATCAAGGACATCACCGTATTCGCGGAGGAGAATCAGAATATCCTCTTTTTGGAGATTACCAAGAGTTAGCCGCCCTTGGTGCCGACTGATTCTGGACCGACTTAGACTTCCAAAAGCTCGCAATCGACCTCGGGTTCAGATTCCATTTTCGTCGGCGTCGTGGCACTGAGTTGCCGGTGCAGTGCTTGGAATTCGCTTTCCAACGCCAAAAAGGCGTCGACCGCGTCCGGGTCAAAGTGCCGGCCTCGGCCCGCCACAATGATTTCCCTGGCGTGTTCGTGCGTATAGGCTGGCTTGTAGACTCTTTTGGTGGTGAGCGCGTCGTAAACATCAGGCAAGGCCACGATCCGCGCGCACAAGGGAATGTGTTCTCCGGCCAGACCGTGAGGATACCCGCTGCCATCGAATTTTTCGTGATGATACCAGGCGATATCTCGAGCCATCTTCAGGAAAGTGGCGTCGGGTCGCACACGCGCCGTGGCGTCCAAGGTCTCCGCTCCAATCACCGTGTGCTGCTTCATGATCTCGAATTCTTCGGGCGTTAGCTTGCCGGGCTTCAAGAGAACCTTGTCGGGTATGCCGACTTTGCCGATGTCGTGCAGTGGGCTTGTGGCGTAGATCAATTGCACATAGTCGCCGTCAATTTCGTCGCGGTACTTATCCGTCTTGGACAAGTGATCGGCCACCAAGCGGGAGTAATTGCGAATGCGTTCCAGGTGATGACCCGTATCGGTGTCGCGCGACTCGGCCAGCTTGGCCATGCAAAAAATTACCAGGTCGCGGCTTTCCAAGGCAATCACCCGCTCCGCCGCGCGCAAGCGGACGCATAGCTCGGCCGGCTGAAAGGGCTTGGTCAGGAAGTCGTCGGCACCAGCGTCCAATCCAGTCACGATGTTTCGTGTTCCGCCGCGCGACGTCAGCAATATGATGTACACGTACTCGCTGGCTTGCCGTTGGCGAATGCGCCGGCACAATTCGACCCCGTCCATTTCGGGCATTTCCCAATCGGACACGACAAGACGGTACTTGCCGGTGCGGATTAAGTCCAACGCCTCCTCGCCATTGTTGGCAACCGAAACTTCGAAGCCAAAGTCGATCAAGCATTCCCGCAGCATGGCGGCTGCAATGTTGTCATCTTCCACGATCAGCACGCGCATGATTTTCACCCTCGATCTGCGGAATCGAGTACCGAGAAACCTGAATCCGAGTTTTGGCCTTCTTCGCGAAAGCAGGTGTCGACGTAGTCTGAAAAGCGAGACCATTGCTGACAAAGGATCGCAAAATGGTCCGGCATGTCGCTGGTCTGGCCCAGGGAACCGAGTCGTTCTAATTCCGCCAACGTCTTTTGCAATGCCGGCGCGGACACCGTCGCCGTGGTACCCTTCAAACGGTGAGACAGACTGCGAACACCTTCAGCGTCGGCGGCGGAAATTTTTTCGCCCAGTGCTTCCAACTCGCCGTCAAACTGCAATTGGAATTGGGCGATTAGGCTCTGAGCGAATTCTATCTTCCCCAAACATCGTTCCAGCAAACCGTCGGCGTCCAGTGGCGGGGAGTCGTTGGGAGTTGCCGGAGGCTCGCGATCGACGACCGTGGTGTCGAACTCGACTCCACGACCGGCGCAAGTCCGGCTTGGCTGAATGACAGCTTCAATATTCCCTGATGATGTCATGGGAGTTTGCCCTTTTCATCCCCGACCGAGTGAACACTCTACTCCGGGATCTCCACGACTAGGAGAGACCCTAAATAGAAACTACGTCACACTAGCCGTAAGTGCGGTAAAAAACTGCAACTCGTTGCCAGCCAACAAGAAAGAGCATCCGAAAATCGCGGAAAGTCACGTCCGCCCCATCAATTCCCTAACCCCGAGCCTCCCCGAATAGGGGGTGAACCATCAGCCACGTCCAAGCCGCCGCGAGATGAAACTAGATCCACGTCAAATGCACGGACGGGCGAAATGGGTCCCGGAGGTTTTTTGCAGGCCAATGAATTGTGAATTGATCCTTCGTACCTCCGGTTGAATTGCGTTTCAGGCTGGTGAAGTTGCACGCGGGTCGAAAGAGGGTTGGGGCAGCGAATCGAACTCGGTGCGGATGAACTCGCGGACCGGAGCTAACTAAACCGAGCCAACGGGACGGGACGATAGCTTGACTCGTTCGTCCTCGGGCGTCAGTATTGTGAGTTGTTGACGGAGCTTTCCCTCGATCCGTCAATCCCCGCCTTTTCCTCCGCAACGGTCACACCATGATGCTGTCGCGCACCTTGCTACTCGTTTCATTTGCATCTCTTTGCGCGATTGTCAATTTGCAGGCTGCGGATACCGAACTTGATTTCGAGTCCGGCGTTCAGGCAATGCTCGTCCAAAAGTGCGGCAAGTGCCATAACGGCAAAGCACGAAAAGGGGGCCTCGACCTGTCCACCATGGAGACCTTGCTGCGCGGTGGCGAATCGGGGGAAGCGCTGGTCGGCGCGTCGCCGGAAGAAAGCCTGTTGTGGACCATGGTCGAGGACGGCGAAATGCCGCCCGAGGATGAACCGACACTCACCACGGCAGAGCAAGGTTTGCTGCGAAAGTGGCTGGAAGCTGGAGCGCCGTCGAAAACCGCGACCGCCGGCGTTGTCACTCAACACGACGTCCTGCCCTACCTTTATACCCGCTGTGTCACTTGTCACGGCCGCCGCAATCAAGAAGGCGGGCTCGATCTGCGAACCGTCGAATCCATTCTCAAAGGTGGAGAATCCGGTCCGGCGGTGGTTCCCGGCAAACCGGAAGACAGCTTGCTGCTGAAGCGCGTGATGGCGAAAGATATGCCGCCGCCCAAGCAACTGATTCGAGCGGGCGTCCGCCCTTTGGAGCCGTCGGAAATTGATCTGATTACGAAATGGATCGAGCAGGGAGCCAAAAAACTAGACATTCAACCTGATGTCCAGACCGCCGAAACAGATCCGCTCGTTTCCGACGAAGACCGTCAGTTTTGGGCATTTCAAACGCCCGTTAAGCCGAAGGTTCCGATGGTGAAGTCGGCGGCGCGGGTTCGCCGGCCCCTCGACGGTTTTCTGCTGCGGAAACTTGAAGAACAACGTCTCTCTTTCAACGAGCCCGCGCCTAGGCTCACGCTGATCCGACGTGTTGCCTTCGATCTGACCGGACTTCCGCCCAACTGGGAAGATGTGCAACGATTCGTTCAGGACCCGTCAGACGACTGGTACGAGAAGCTGGTCGAATTCTATTTGCAGTCTCCCGCCTACGGCGAACGTTGGGGACGTTATTGGCTCGACTTGTGCGGCTACGCCGATTCGGAAGGGAAGCGCTCGGCCGATCCGATTCGGTCGCATGCATGGCGGTATCGCGACTATGTGGTCCGGTCGTTGAACAACGACAAACCGTACAACCAATTCCTGCTGGAACAAATAGCGGGCGACGAGCTATATGACTATGAAGCCGCCGAGGCGATCACGCCCGAGATGATGGACGCCTTGGTGGCGACCGGATTCCTGCGCATGGCACCCGACGGAACCGGCTCGGACATCGTGGACACCGTGGACGAACGGTTTGAGGTCGTGGCCGACGAAGTCGAGGTGCTTGGTTCCGCGGTGCTGGGGTTGACGCTCAAGTGTGCTCAGTGCCACACCCACAAATACGATCCCATTCCGCAGCGGGACTATTACCGCTTGGTCGCCGTGTTTCAGGGAGCCTACGACGTTTACGATTGGCTCAAGCCGACCTCGGTGGCGGGCCAATCGAAACAAAAGGATCCGACGCGCCGCTACCTAAAACATGTGACGAGCGACATTCGCCAGCAATGGGAAGCCGAGCGAAAGGTCGTCCAAGACCAGATTGCGGCCGTCAACGACAAGTTACGCCAACGTGAAGCGGAGTTGCGAACCGAATTCGTCGATGCCGAAATCGCGAAAATCCCCGAGGACATTCGCGACGAGGTGCGAACGATGCTCAACACGGCAACCGACAAGCGCACCGACGCGCAACAGGAACTGGCCGAGAAGTTTGAAAAGCAGCTCAGAATTTCAGCCGCCGACCTGGGCAAGAAGCATCCCGAGCTTGCCAAGTTAAAGAAGCAGGCGGACAAACAGGCCAAGGAATTGAAAGGCAAGATTCCACCCGAGCCAATGATTCGAGCCCTGTGGGATCGCGGCGAACCGTCGCCGACTTGGATCTTCCGGCGCGGCGAGTTTACGAACCCCGGCGACTTGATCGGCCCTGGTGTTCTGTCGGTGTTGAGTGACGGAAAGACGCCTTTCCAGATCGAGCCCCGGCGGCCGGGATCGACCGGCCGTCGATTGGCATTTGCCGAGTGGTTGACCGACCCCAAACATCCGCTGACGGCGCGCGTGTTGGTGAATCGTGTTTGGTATCACCACTTTGGCCGCGGGATCGTCGAGTCGCTGGGCAACTTTGGCAAGACGGGCACCGCGCCGACGCACCCCGAACTGCTGGACTGGCTGGCCGCATCCTTGGTCGAAGAGAATTGGAGCCTCAAGTGGCTGCATCGGCAGATCATGAATAGTTCCGCTTATCGCCAGGCATCGCGCGTGCAACCGGCAACGGAAGAAGCCGACCCGGACAATCGCTGGCTGTCCCGCATGCCACTGCGAAGGCTGGAGGCCGAGGCGGTCCGCGATAGTTTGTTATCGGTTGCCGGACAACTTGATTCAACGCGGTTTGGCAAGCCGGATCTGGTCACGGTGCGGCCAGACGGCCTGGTAACGTCCAACAGAAATGAACAAGGCTGGCGGAGAACGATCTATGTTCGCCAGCGGCGCAAGGAACTGCCCACGATTCTGGAGACATTCGATTTACCGCAGATGATTCCGAATTGTGTCGCGCGGCCCAATTCGACGGTCGCCACGCAGTCGCTGTATCTGTTGAATAACGGCATGGTTCGCGACTTGGCGTTGGAATTCGCCAAGCGGGTCGAAGCGGAAATTCCCACCGACCGCGGCCGGCAGGTCGAACGGATCTTTGAGATCGCCATAAGCCGCCCACCCGACCAGGACGAAAAGCAACAAGCACTGGAGACGGTCGAACAGTTGCGGAAGCTGTGGGAACGTGTTGACCCAAAAGCTGCCGACAAGAATCCGGAACCGGCCGCTGGGACCAAGACCCTGGCGAACTTTTGTCACGTCATGATGAATTCCGCCGAGTTCTTGTTTGTCGATTGATGGTGGGGGCGATGTGTGGCTAATGTGGCACACGCCATCGTTCGCGCAAAGAGTAATTCTCACAAAGAGCAAAAAGAGTATTGCAAATGGCCTCAACAAGACGCTCATTTTTGGGAAGTGTTACCAACGGACTGCAAGGCGCGGCGCTGGCGTGGCTGTTCAGCCGCGATCTCTACGGCGGTTCCGGACTGCTGGCGGCCGAGCATCGCCCCAAGTCGTTCGATCTGACTCGAAAACCGGCCCACTTCAAGCCTCGCGCCAAGGCGGTCATTCAACTGATGATGCAGGGCGGGCCGTCGCAAGTCGACCTGTTCGATCCCAAGCCCGAACTCGATCGCAACCACGGCAAGTCGATCCTCAAGGACATTGCCAAGGACCTGTCGTCGCCCGACGCCGCGGGCGGTTTGATGCGCAGTCCCTTCAAGTTCGATCAACATGGCCGTTGTGGCATGCCGGTTTCGGAACTGCTGCCGCATCTGGCCAAGCATGTCGACGACATCGCGCTAGTCCGGTCGATGTTTAACACGAATCAGAATCACGAGCCGGCGATTTATAAAATCCAGTCGGGCAAAACGATGCCCGGTTTGCCGACGTTGGGCGCGTGGATCACCTACGGACTGGGTACCGACAATCAGAATCTGCCCGCCTATGTCGTACTCGATTCACCGACGGGACGGCTGCCGGTGAATCATGTGCAGAACTGGCAAACAGGTTATCTTCCGCCGCTCTATCAAGGCACTCGGATGCGTTCCAAGGGCATGCCGATTTTGAACCTCAAGCCGGAAACCGCCGAGCCGAGTGAAGTCGAACGGCTGAGCCGCGACTTGCTGGGCAAGCTGGATCGCATCCACCGCAACAAGCGGCCCGGGCAACTTCAGCTCGACGCCCGCATCGCCAGCTACGAGTTGGCGGCCCGCATGCAACTGTCGGCCAGCGACGCGCTGGATGTGACAACCGAAACCGCCCAAACCCTTGGCGAATACGGGATTGGCGAAAAGGCCACGGATGCCTATGGCCGGCAATGTTTGTTGGCGCGGCGATTGGTCGAACGTGGCGTGCGTTTCGTGCAGGTCTACCCGTCGGGCCAGCGGTGGGACAATCACAGCAACATCGGATCATCGCTACGAAGTATCTGCACCGAGACGGACAAGCCGATCAGCGGATTGCTAACCGACCTAAAGCAACGCGGCTTGATGGACGACGTGTTGGTCGTGTGGGGCGGCGAATTCGGCCGCCTACCGATTGCTCAAATGCGGCCGGGAACCGATCCTGCCAAAGCCGGTCGCGACCACGGCCCGACGGGGTTTTCGGTCTGGTTTGCCGGCGCCGGTATCAAGGGCGGCACGATCCATGGCGCGACCGACGAAATCGGCTGGCAGGCGGCCGAGAACCGTGTCAGCGTCAACGACTGGCACGCCACGATCCTGCACCTACTGGGATTGAACAACGACGAACTGTACTTCGAACATCACGGCTTCAGGGAACGGCTGACGGGCGTTGAAAAAGTTCGCGTCGTGAAGGAAATCTGCTCCTAGCGGTGGCGAACTGGCCGAAGCGGTCCCGAAGCTCGCCATCCGACTGACGGACCACTAACCCTCCTGTGCCGGATCGCCCTCTTTTTTGCCCTTGCGCGTCCACTTCTTGAGGAGGTTTTCGACCTTGGCGCTTAGCTCGTCCAGTTGGTCCAGGACTTGGTTTTGACGTTCGTCAATGTCTTGCAGAAGATTGGTGAGCTGTTTGGGGTCGGTCATGGCGGGCGGTCATTACTCAGTGAGGACGGTAATCAAGGTGTATGGAAGTTATCCATCGGCCGACGGACCTTCCGAAATTCGGGGGTCCGTCGGTCATTCTTGATGTGTGTATTAATTAGTATGTAACGAAAATCGCGATTAGTTCAATCGTTCCGGTCAGAAGGGGTGCCATCAACGCGTCACCGAAGAATTGCGAATTGACGGGGAATTTGAGTTTCAGTGCCTCTGGCAGACCTCGGCGGATTGCCCAGAACGACGGAATCCACAGATTTAAGTACCCCGCCAGAGATGGAGTTCATCTCGTCGGTTGCCGTGTTTGCTAGCACCCTATTTAGGCGTCAAGATGGCAAAGCTTCACGGGCAAAACGAACCCAATTGATGGTCGTCTAAGTCTCATCCTTCCCCACGATGGCACTGGACTCGCTTGCGGATCTATCTCCGCGAATTCGATCCTGGGCGAATATTGGGCACCCGGCTTGCTTCCGCATCGAGCGTAAACCTGCGTAGATGGCATCACGCCACGCGCGGCGGTATCTTGGTCTTCATGTCTGATGTTACGAAGATTCTCTCGCTGATCGAACGCGGTGATCGTGGCTCTGCCGACCAACTTCTTCCGCTGGTCTACGGCGAATTAAGGAAACTCGCCGCGACGAAACTCGCTCGCGAGAAACCGGGCCAGACTCTCCAGGCGACCGCGCTGGTCCATGAAGCGTACCTGCGTTTACTGGGGCCGGAGGGTGCCGCTCGGTTTGATGGCCGTGGACACTTCTTCGCAGCCGCCGCCGAAGCAATGCGCCGACTGCTCGTCGAGCGGGCGCGCCGACAGAAGTCACAAAAACATGGCGGCGATTGGGCACGAGTGGAATTCTCCGAACTGGATCTGGTCAACGCGGGCACTCCAGATCAGATCGTCGCGCTGGACGAAGGATTACAACGGCTGGCGGTGGAAGAGCCCGAGGGTACGGAACTCGTCAAGCTAGTGGTCTTTGGCGGATTCTCGGTGGAACAGGCCGGGCGGTTGCTCGACATGTCCCGCGCAACAGCTTATCGACATTGGTCTTACGTCCGAGCCTGCCTTAAGGCTCATATCGCGGGTTAGGGTTCGTTCCACGGCGAATTAATTTTTTCAATTTGACTGAGACTGGCCGCGGCGAATTTCGCATTGCTTGGTATAGACTCATACGCAAAAGGAAAATGGGATGAGTACGCCACGCAAAAAAAGAACCGCGAAGGAAATTTTCAACGCGGCGGTCGAGTATTACGAACCGCGACAATGGGAAGGGTTCATTGTCGACGCGTGTGGAGAGGACGAGTCGCTTCGGCAACGCGTCCGAGAGCTGCTGGATGCCCATCAGCAGAGCGACAGGATTCTTGACGGCAACGCCGAGAGGTCCGACGATCTCGTCATCACCGAACGCCCCGGTACGCAAATCGGGCCGTACAAGCTGTTGCAGGAAATCGGAGAAGGCGGCTTCGGCGTCGTCTACATGGCGGAACAGCTTGAACCCGTGCGGCGAAAGGTCGCGCTGAAGATCATCAAGCCGGGCATGGACACCAAGCAGGTCATCGCTCGCTTTGAAGCCGAACGCCAAGCCCTGGCGATGATGGACCATCCGAACATTGCCAAAGTACTGGACGCCGGCGCCACTGAAAGCGGCCGCCCCTATTTCGTGATGGAATTGGTCAAAGGTGTTTCGATTACGGAGTTCTGCGACAGCAACAAGCTGCCGACCCGCGAGCGGCTCGAACTGTTTGTGCTGGTCTGCCGGGCGATCCAACACGCGCATCAGAAAGGCGTCATTCACCGCGATTTGAAACCCACGAACGTCATGGTAACGCTTCACGACAACAGGCCGATGCCGGTCATCATTGATTTTGGAGTATCGAAGGCGATCAGCCATCAGTTGACCGAAAAGACGCTGTTCACCGCCTATGGCCAAATGGTGGGAACGCCGGCCTACATGAGCCCCGAGCAGGCGCAAATGAGCCGCATGGATATCGATACGCGCAGCGATATCTATTCGTTGGGAGTGCTGCTGTACGAGTTGCTCACCGGCAGCACGCCGCTGGACGAGGAGCGATTGCGTGGCACGGCGTATGTTGAGATGCAGCGGCTAATTCGCGAGGAAGAAGCTCCCAAACCGTCAACGCGGCTGAGTACGTTGGGTAACGCCTTGGCAAAGATCGCTCAACAGCGAGGCACGGAACCAAATCGGCTGGGCCAATTCCTGCGTGGCGACTTGGACTGGATCACGATGAAGGCCTTGGAGAAAGAGCGAAATCGGCGTTACGAGACGGCCAACGGTTTGGCCAACGACATCACACGGTTCTTGAACGACGAGGCGGTCGAGGCATGTCCGCCGTCGATTGTCTATCAGATGCGAAAGTTCGTGGGTCGTCACCGAGGACTGGTGACGGCGGGCACCGCCATCGCGGCCGCCGTTCTGCTCGGAATTGTTGGAACGACGATCGGCATGGTCCAAGCGCGGCGCGATGCAGCCTTCGCCCGTACGGCGCTTCAAGACGCGGATCAGGCCAAGAATCGAGCGAACATCTTGGCCGAGGAAAAGCAGGCCGAGGCTCAGCGATATTTAGAAGCCAAACAGGAAGCCGACCGATATCGCGACGTCGCCAAAGCTCAGGTTGCCGAGCAACTGGCGACACGGGCCGGCATCGAGCGAACGCGCGGCGATATCACGTTGGCAGCGCTGCTCGACGCCGAAGCGCTCGGGCACGATCGTGCCAACCCTCGGCGCGAGGCCAATCACCGGCGACGGCTGGCCGCCGATCTGAGGCAGTGCCCCCGGCCGACGCACCTCTTCTTTCATGACTCGACCGTGTTGGATGCCCGCTTTAGCACGGATGGAAAGTGGATCGCCACGGCTTGCGAGGATGGGGCGGTGCTCGTTCGGGACGTGGAAAGCGGATCAATTGTGCGCACCGCCTCCTCCATGAAGCACGAAGGGGCCGTCACGCAGGTTACTTTCGTCCACGGCGACAAACATCTATTGGCATTCGAGACCGGAGCCCAGCGCTCCGCCGGCGATCCGCCAGCCCATCACCACTTGTGGGAATGGAAGACGGGCCGATCCCTCGCGGTCGCGCCCTACTTCACATCCATCAAGTATGTAGACGATGCACAACGCGAGACTTACCCGGTCAAGCCGGCCGAGAATCGTCTGGAATTGCGGTCCGTCGCGGATGCTCGAGCGCTTGGTTCCCCACTGGAACATCCCCACGAAATTTACAGATCTTACTCCAGCGGCCGTCAATGCATGTTGCTAATTACACGCGAGTCGGCCGGCGATCCGGCGTCGTCCGAACTCGCCGGTACTCCCATAGGCCGCCGGGCACAACAGTGGAATTATCGCGGTGAATTGTGGAACGCCCGGACGGGAAAATCGAATACCCTGTTTGACTCGCCAGCGCCGACCGGACTCGGGTTCGCCCCAAGTGCCGCCAAGTCGAATTGGATTTGTTGCTTTAGCGGTGACCGGACCCTGGTCGCGGCTCAGGTTCGCGATCGATTTGTCAACGTTTACGATGTTGAAACGGGTACGCGAATTCAGCAATTCCAAGATAACGCTACCGTTCAAACCGGGGCTGTTAGTCGGCCCGGCCAAGGCCCAGCGCCGATTCAGTTTAGCCCTGATAACCGGTTGTTGATGTGCCTCCGGGATCGGGCCATCGTTCTTCTGGACATTGCCAGTGGCGCGATGGTGGGAAGGAGGATTCCCGTCAGCACCACTGCCGCGAATTGCAAATTCAGCCCGGACGGAACGAGAGTCCTTTCGATCAACCGTCAAGGTGATCCCCAGTTGTGGTATGCATCGACCGGTGAAGCAGCTTCACCGCCGTTGGAGCACGAGGCGGTGGTACAAGAAGTTGCGTTCGCCCCGGACGGCCGTTACGTCAAAGTGGTCAGCGTGGATGGTTCGGTTCGCGTTTGGGACAGCCTCTCGGGCACTCCGGCGGCACCGTTGCTGAAACACATCGGTTCGATTGCCGCCTCGTCCTTCAGTCGTGACGGCAGTCATCTGCTGGTTGCCGCCGGAGGAAACGTTTGGGTGTGGCCGGTCGGATGGCCCGAGTTCTCTCAAGTGACAATTCCACTGCCGCCCGCGCCGGCGCGGAACAGGCGGCCGAACGCAACGGCTCAAATTAGTCCGAACGGTCAACTAATCGTAACCGTTGTTGCCGTTGAAAACATGAAAGACAGTACCGAGGCCGGCCAGCCGAAGGGGATCTTGCAGTGCGAAGTTCGCGTTTGGCAGTCCACCACCGGCCAACTGGCGCACGGCCCCTTGGTGTTGGACACCCCATCGCCGTTGGGTTTATTCCTGTCGACTCAGACCGCAACGTTCAGCCGTGACGGCCGTCGGATTCTCCTCGCGGAACGCGGTGGAATTCGTGGCAATAGCCGCGGCGAGTCGGCGCGCAACATGGGATCGTGTCGGGTCTGGGACCTTGAATCAGGCAAGGTGGTGACCTTCCAGCCCGCGAATGATCTTCAGTTTATTCAAGCTCGGTTCACGGATGACGGGCGGCACGCAATCACAGCCCACGGCGACCCCATCGTACCGCCTGGCCTTGGTACAGGTTCAGAATCCAAGCGGAACCTTCAGATGCAGCGTTGGGACTGTGAAACAAGTGAATCGGTGGGTCCTGCCATCAACGTGACTGTGACCAGATCGCGAGCGAGCCCTAGGGCGAGTTTTTTCCCTATCGACAAATGGAGCCCAAGTGGACGGCAATATGCTCAGCTAGACGAGACGTCGTCCAACCGACAGGTGATTCTCCTGGATACCGATACGGGAGAACCAATGGGGCCACCCCTCGAACATCAGGGTCCCGTTTCGCAGTTGAAATTTTACGATGCTGGACGCGGTTTGATGACGGTGGTTCATTTCGAGGATCGCATGGAGGTGTCGCTTTGGGATACAGCTACCAGCCAGCGTCAGGCGGGACCGTTGTCATTTGCGATGGATGGCGAATCAAGGAGATTGCTCAGTACCGTTCATCCGGTAACCCAATGCTTGGCGATTTACACGTCTGGCAGTGGAACCCGCTCGGTTTCTCCCTCCACACTATCGCCGACGGTTGTCGTTCACCACCTTGATAACGGAACGAGATTTTCGTTGCAGCACGAGCAGGGAGTCACCAATGCCAGATTTGA
Source organism: Planctomycetota bacterium (assembly GCA_029259935.1). The sequence continues at coordinate 13,147 of JAJDEH010000103.1, read as the reverse complement.
TGCCGAGGGACGGTATCTGATGACAACTTGCTTGGACAATGTTGTGCGAATCTGGGACCCCCAGCGCGGACAGTTGGTGCGCACCTTGCACCCCCATGTGGACGGCCCCCAGCTAATCCGTGCTAGTTTTAGCGAGGAAGGCGACCGAGTCATTACCCAAGCGGGAGCATCTATCCGAGTTTGGGAAGTGGCGACCGGACAGCCGCTGTCGGCGTTGCTGAAGGGACAGTCGTCAAGAACTCGTGGTGGACCCGTTGGCGGAATGTGGAGCGCGGCCGCCGACCGATTCCTACTCCAAGACGGACAGCAGATCATCGTTCATGACTTGTCTTCCGAAGATCGTCCCGTCGACCAAGTGCAACGGATGACGCAAGTCCTCAGTGGTCGCCGCGTCAATCAACTGGGCAATATCGAGACGCTTTCGTCGAGCCAACTACAACAAGAGTGGAAAGCCTCGATCGACAATCTGCGAGACCGCTTGATTCGTTCGCCCATGCACGCCGCTTGGCATCGGCTGCAAGTTCAAAAGACGGATGACAGCCATGCCGCGATGTGGCATTTGAACCGATTGATCCCAGCCGAGCCAAACGATGGCGACCTATATTTGCGCCGCGGCCGATTGCTGGCGAAACAAGATCGGCATGACGAGGCGCTGGCCGACTTTGACGCGGCCCTAGCCAATGATGCAACCAACGTTCATGCCGATCGTGCGAACACTTTGGCACATTTGGGCCGTTGGGAAGAAGCGGCAATCGACCTGGATCTGGCCATCCAGCAACTGCCGCGCCAGCCGCCTGGGCGTCGCGGCTTCGGAACAGGACTCTTCGCCAGCAGACCGGCGCTTATGGAAGCCTTGGGACTGGCCCAATTGCTTTCAAAGAATCACGATGGCTACGAAGAGGCCAGCCGACACCTTCTTTCGCTTACTGGCAGTCCTGCCAGCAATTTCTTTGTGCGAACGCTGCTGCTGGTGCCGCGCGGCAAGGAATATGTGGACGACCTCGCCGAGCGTCTTGAAGGCGTCAACACTGCTCGAATCAACGCATTCCTAGGCTCCCGCATTGGAGGCCAACCCGGCCTCAGTACCTTAATCGCATTCCGTCGCGGTGACTTTGACACGGTCATTCAATTGCTCGGTAACGATTCCGACCCAACCGCCGCCGCCGACATATTGTTGATGGCGATGGCACGCAAACAGCTCGGCGATTCGGACCAAGCCACCCGCTTGTTCAACCTGGCAACTGAAAGGATGCGTGGCGGCAATACTGAGGTGAGCCCGCTGGAGTCGAGATTACGATTAATCAACACGGCTGGTAGCCAAACCTGGGTGAACTCAGCCATCGTCAAAATCCTCCACCGCGAAGCGGACCAGATGCTCAACGGAAAACCTACGACTCCCGATCCGCCAGCAACTAACGAAAACTGATCGTTTGCTTCTATCGCCGATTATCCGCGCCTTTCATCGCCAGGTTTTGGTCATTGCGCGTTGAGACTCGTCAGCTTTTCGTTCAGAAAGTCATTGGTCGAGTCGATCCGCAGTTGCATCCATACAGGATTGTGATCCGACATTTGGCCTCGTCGCCAATGGTTCCGAAAATATTTCAGGAACTTGTCGTCGTTGGTCAACGTGCTGGGATCGTTTTTTTGCTCGAGCATGACTTGGTGATACTGCTGCACGTCGCCATCTTGGAAAACGTGATCGAACATCTTGAACACGCCGCCAGTCGGTACGCCAGCAAAGTCGGCAATCTTGAAGTATTCCGTCTCGTGAAAGAACAGCCGATCATAAATCTGCGAGTCGGAGACGTTGGTGTTCACGCCAGCGAGGTCGTCGATTTCGGTGAACCCCTCGTCGCTGAACAGTTGCACGATGTCGGCGTCTTCCTTGTACAGATTCGTATCGCCGACAATCAGCAGGTTCTCAGTCCAGAAACGTTTTTTGTCGAGTTTGTGCCGAATCGCCTTCAATAACAACCGCACTTCTTCCTTGCGCTTCGCCTTATCGTCGTCGTCATCGCCGGGTTGCAGGTGCAAGTTAATGACGGCGAAGACTTTCCAGCCGGCACGGAATCCGGTCATGAAGGGAGTTCTCTTCAACTGCTTGATGGCCGAGCCCTGGGTGATTTCGTCCCACAGCACGATTTCTCCGGCGAGCCCCGAGAGCTGAATTCGGCGCGTGTCATAGAGATAGGCAAACCGTTCTGAATTGCCGTCGGTGCCTTCCGTAATATCGGCAATCATGTACGCCCAGTTACTGCCCAGCAGACGCATGATGATTCCCAAGTCGACCAGTGACGTCTTAACTTCCTGGATGGCCACGATGTCGAAGGCATTGATGATTTCGGCAATGTAGAAGTACGATTCCGGCAGCCGGTCCTTGAGATGCCCGAATTCCTTGAGGTTCCATGTCGCGAAGACAAGATTCTCGTCACTGAGCTTGGGGGCAATCTCATTGTGAATCGCCGCGCGCAGCGCCAACAGACTGCTAATCGTTCGCTTTTTTTCGTCCGCACTCATGTCCGGAAAAAGCAGGGCGTGTGTTTCTTTTCCTGTGTCGTCGCTAGGGCGAAGATCGTTGTACCACGGCATTTTGATTTCCTCCGCTAGAGTGATGAACTTTCCACCGATGCTTGGCATTCCACGGTTGGCCAGTGAAAGACACATCGAGGGGCCCCAAACAGCAGATCGCCCCCACTTGCCCATGCAAATTCAGGTGGTGTGGAATTCGCCGCGCACATGATACCCTAAAGTGGAACAAATTTGCGATATTTGACCGGCCATGTTTGACTCGAATCAATACGAACTGCTCGATTTCGGCGACGGCCGCAAGCTGGAACGATTTGGCCAGTTCGTGCTAGACCGCCCTTCGCCGGCCGCCGAAGACTTTCCGCGTACAGACCCTTCGGCTTGGAAACAGGCGGACGCACAATTCAGCCGAACCAGCGCGACGAGCGGGAAGTGGAAGTTGCGAACGGCGTTGCCGAAGGCGTGGGCAATTTCCCATGCCATCGGTGATTTCGAATTGCGGGCCACCGATTTTGGCCACGTTGGGGTTTTCCCCGAACAGGCCGACAACTGGGAATGGTTGACGAAGCAAGTTCAGCGGGCGGGGCGGAAACTGAAGATTCTCAACCTGTTCGCCTATACGGGAGGCTCGACGCTGGCGGCTGCTTCGGCCGGCGCGGAGGTGGTGCACGTCGACGCGGCGCGGAACGTTGTTAGTTGGGCCCGCCGAAATGTCGAACAATCTGGTTTGAGCGACGCGCCGATTCGTTGGATCAATGAAGACGCCACGAAATTTGTTCGCCGCGAATTGAAGCGTGGCAACCAATACGACGGCGTCATTCTCGATCCCCCCAGCTATGGACATGGTCCGAAAGGCGAAGTCTGGAAGCTAAGCGACCATCTCATGCCGCTGCTGTCGGCTTGCGCGGAACTAACCCGCGACCGCCGCACACTCCTGTTGCTCACTTGCCACACGCCCGGCTTCGGCCCGGCGGAACTGGAGGCCTGTTTGGCGGACGCCGTCTTTGGGCACTGCCAGGCGGGAGTGCGCGCGAAACCGCTAAGCCTGACCACGGCCGACAGTAGGAAACTCGCCGGCGGCGTCGTGGCCCGATTTCCCGCGCGCGGCTAGTCTTGGGTCATGCTCCGTGAAGCGTCGTCAACCGGCGAACGGCTTCTTCGACGTTTTCCCGGCTATTGAACGCGCTCAGCCGAAAATAACCTTCGCCGCATGCGCCGAAACCGCTGCCAGGCGTGCCGACCAGATGTGCCTTGTCGAGCAACTCGTCGAAGAACTGCCAACTGGTTTGGCCGCCGGGAGTCTTGAGCCAAACGTACGGCGCGTTAACGCCGCCGTGAACGGTGATGCCGATTTGCTCCACCCCCTGGCGCAGCAGTTCGGCGTTCTTCATGTAGAAGTCGATCAAGCCGCGAACTTGTTTTCTTCCCGCCTCGGTGTAGACAGCCGCCGCCCCCTTTTGAACCACATACGACGCGCCGTTGAACTTGGTGCTTTGGCGGCGAGCCCACAGCGAGTGGATCTCGGTGGTCTTTCCGTCGGCCGTTTTGCCCAGCAACTGCTTGGGCACGACCGTGTAAGCGCAGCGCACACCGGTGAACCCCGCGTTTTTGCTGAAGCTGCGAAACTCGATCGCCACGTCGCGGGCCCCTTCGATTTCAAAAATCGAATGTGCGATGTTGGGATCGGTGATGTATTCGTGATAGGCTGCGTCGTAAAGGATGACGGCGTTCTGATCGCGGGCATAGTCGACCCAACGCTTCAAAGTCTCGCGCGAAACAACCGTGCCGGTCGGATTGTTGGGATAGCACAAATAGATCAAGTCGACCTTTGAGTCCGGGACGGCCGGGATGAAGTTGTTTTCCTCGGTGACTGGGACATAGACCAACCCGCCGTAACGCCCTTGGTCGTCGGCCGATCCGGTGTTGCCGGCCATGACATTGGTGTCCACGTAAACGGGATAGACCGGATCGGTTATGGCGATCGTGTTGTCCGGTCCGAAAATGTCCAGGATGTTGCCGGTATCGCACTTCGACCCGTCCGAAATGAAGATCTCGTCCGCCGAGATGTCGACACCGCGAGCCTTGTAATCATGCTGGACGATCGGATCGCGCAGAAAACTGTAACCCTGGTCGGGCCCATAACCCTGAAAAGTGTCTCGATGGGCCAGTTCGTCGACCGCCTCATGCATGGCTTGGACGATTGCCGGAGGTAAGGGCTCGGTGACGTCGCCGATGCCCAGCCGAATGATCTCCGGGGTTTGATTCTCCGTTTTCGCCGAGAACTCCGCCACACGGCGCCCAATTTCGGGGAACAGGTATCCTGCCTGAAGTTTTAGGAAATGGTCATTAATTCGAGCCATGAGTCACTCCGCAGTCGCAAATTTCAAAAACAGCGTTTGAAATTATCACAACCGTGGCGACTTTGCACTAGGTGTGGACCGCGGGGAAAGATGGTTCGCTACTTCATGATGCTGTCGCGAACCGAGACGCCCCAGTACAAGAAGTAGGGCTGGTCGCCGACGTAGGGTTTTGCAAAGTCACACTCCCAGACCTTCGCCCGTTTGTAGTCAAGCTGCATCGGTTGGTTGGTAAAGCGTGCCGCGGCGAACTGCCATTGATACTTGTCTCCCGCCTTCACGGCTTCGATCAGCAGGATGAGTTCCGGATCGGTGCCCATGACAAATGTGAAGATAGCCCCATCCAAAATGTCGTTGTCGTCGGCACTGTAGCGATACAAGGGTTGTGCGAGCAGTCGTAGCGAATCCTGTTGCTCAACCTTATCCGGGCGAATCGTGGCCTTGAATTCACGAGCCAGCCGCCTCATTTGCGTCAGTCTGAGACTTGCCACCTTGGACGGCTTCGGCGCGTCGGGAATCGGTTTCATCCGAATTCCAGCTTCTCCGGCCGTCCAACCGGGTACCGGGCCGCGACGACCAACTTGCGGCGCGTGCTTCGAAATCACGGGAAGGGCCGACAACGAAATAAACTCGTGGCAGACGTTTCGCTGGTTCCGATCCTCGATCCGCACCGACGACCAGATGGCACCGAACACCTCCGGCCGCCCGCTCTTGGTCCACACGTAAGCGGCCCCGTGCTGCTCACCGCGCCGAACGGGATTGGTAAACGTGAAAATCGGTTCCGCCATGAACTTTAATTCTTGCTCGTCGCCGCCTTGCAACAGAAAGCGGTAATCGGCCGCTTCTTCGGAATAAAAAGCCAACCAGCGTTTCTTTTGCTCTTCGCTAGAACCGGTGTCGGTTTTGTCTTGAGCGCCTGCCATTCCGCCCGACAGCAAGACTTGCCCCAACACGATGCAGGCGAGTAATCTTGAAACGAGCGAATTTGAAAACCTTGAAAAGAGCAAATTTGAGAACCTTGAAAAGAGCAAATTTGAGAACATGGTCGCGCCCTACGCTGACAAGGGGCCAATCGGCGATTTCGCCTCCACACTCCGTGGCAGGCGGTTCGATCCAGTTTACAGACAAAATGTCTGAATTTCAATGTAAATGCGCGGGTGCATGGTAAGATCTGAGTTTTTGAATTGGAATATTTGAATCTACTGTGTTTAATCGGGCCCAGGATTTCCAGATTCCTAACCACTAGACGCCACGCCATGAAGTCCATTTCGAACTGCCTGACATTCTTCCTCGCCGGAGTTTCCATGACCGCCGCGCAAGTCCCCGAAACTGAAAAAATCGTCGTCACGGATTCGCATCACGGCGTTGACGTGGCCGAGTCTTACCGCTGGCTGGAGGATTGGTCGAACCCCAAGGTGAAGAATTGGAGCGACGCACAGAACCGTTTCGCCCGCGACCGGCTCGACCGGCTACCCCACGTGGACGCGATCACCGAGCGAGTTGTCGAGATCATGAGTGACGCGGCGGAAAGCTACTGGGCCACCGCCTATCGGGGGAATCGGCTGTTCGCCATGAAACGGCAGCCCCCCAAGCAACAGCCGTTTTTGGTTATATGTACCGCATCGCTTGACGAAATCCTGGTCGATCCCAATGTGCTCGATCCTGAAGGAACAACCTCCATCGATTGGTTTGTTCCGTCACCGAGCGGACGATGGGTGGCGGTTTCCTTATCGAAAGCCGGCACGGAGTCGGGCGACGTTCACTTTTACGATACCAAGACGGGCGAGCCGGTTTTTGAAAGCATTCCCCGCGTGAACGGCGGCACGGCGGGAGGCGATTTGGCATGGGCGGCGGGCGAAGTGGGCGTGTTCTACACCCGCTATCCGCGCGGAACGGAACGTCCGCCCGAGGATATGAATTTCTTTCAACAACTGTTCTATCATCGCCTGGGCACTGCCACCGAGGATGACCGCTATGAACTGGGTAAGCAACTGCCTCGCATTGCGGAAATCAAGGTGACCGCGGACCAAACGGCGGAGCGAATGCTGGTCACGGTGCAAAACGGCGACGGAGGTGAGTTCGCGCATTTCGTCCGCGCGCCGGATGGTCAGTGGCGGCAATTCACCCAGTTCGACGACGGTCACGTGCAAGCTGCTTTCGGCCCCCGAGACGATCTGTACCTTGTGTCCCGCGATGGCGCGCCCCGAGGAAAGATCCTCCGTCTGCCGATCTCCTCGCTGGACGTTTCCAACGCTGACGTGATCGTCGAGGAAAGTGACGACACGATTGTGACCAGTTTCTGGTCCGCTCCCACGGTGCTGCCGACGGCGGACCGCCTCTACGTCACCTATCAACTTGGCGGACCGTCGCAGGTGCGAGTGTTCACTCTGGATGGACGACCAATGCCTGGGCCCGACCAACTTGACGTCAGTTCCGTGGGCGGTTTGACCACCTACCGCGACAATCAAATTCTGCTCCAAAACGGTTCCTTTATCGAGGCCAACGCCTGGTACGCCTTTGACCCGGACGAGGGCACGACGACGAAGAGTCGTTTGGCCGATAAGTCCTCGATTGGGTTTGATGACTACCAGGTGGTCCGCGAGTTCGCCAAATCAAAGGATGGCACACAAGTGCCACTGAATATTATTCTTCCCAAGAGTGCCAAAGCCAGCGAACCGCGGCCTTGTCTGGTGACTGGATACGGCGGTTACGGCATCAACATCGAACCTCGGTTCAGCCCTATCCGCCGCGTCGCGCTCGACCAGGGAATGTTGTATGTCGTGGCCAATCTAAGAGGTGGCGGCGAGTATGGCCGGCAGTGGCATCGCCAGGGAAATCTCGAAAACAAACAGAACGTGTTCGACGATTTTACCGCCGTGCTGGAACATCTGATTCGGCGGGGCTACACCCGTTCCGATCAATTGGTCATTGAAGGTGGCAGCAACGGCGGCTTGTTAATGGGAGCCGTGATGACGCAGCATCCCGACCTGATGAAGGCCGTTGTTTCGCACGTGGGCATTTACGACATGCTGCGCGTCGAGTTATCTCCTAACGGCGCGTTCAACATTCCCGAATTTGGTACCGTGAAAGACGCTGGCCAGTTCCGAGCGATGCACGCCTACTCGCCCTACCACAATGTGGCCGACGGCCGGGCGTATCCGGCCACGATGTTCTTAACGGGTGCCAACGACCCCCGCGTTGATCCGATGCATTCACGCAAAATGACCGCCCGTTTGCAGGCGGCCAATTCTAGCGACGCTCCCATTTTGCTGAGGACGACCGACGACGCCGGTCACGGCGGCGGCACTCCCTTGAGCGAACGAATCGCGCAACAGGTGGACGTGTTGGCCTTTATCTTCCAGCAATTGGGAATTGAATACGAACCGAAATAGTCGCGGTCAACGGGGCTGCATCACATCGGCGACTTGCAAGTGCCCTAAGCCGCCGGCCATCGCTTTCAAGACGTCGCCTTTCCAAAGCATGCCGACAAAGCTCGCCCCCTCCATCACGGGAAACGACTGTTGCGGGCTGAGTACCAGAGCATCGACGACATTCGCTAATCTCGATTCCGCCCGCAAAGCTTGATACTGAAAAGATTGCGCGGGCTGCACCGTGCTCGGCGTGGGACCATGGCTAGATTGGAACGGATTCTGAGCATGGCGAGTTCGGGCTTGATACGCTTCCGCACGAGCCGCGAAGAAAACGAAGGCTCCGATAAAGATCAACATTGGGTTGGGAAACACAAACAGACCGACGATACCTAACAGAACGGCGCACACTTGCCCAATCCGAGCGGCGATGTCCGTCGCTCGCACATAATTCATGTTCATCGCCAAGATCGATCTCAACACGCGGCCGCCGTCCATGGGAAAGGCGGGCAGCATGTTAAACACAATCAGTGCCACGTTGACGACCATCAGTTTGACCAAGAACGAATCCTCAGTCAGTTGCAGGATGGGTTGTCCCAATCCGCCTGCCACCACCATGCCCACGAACAAAGCCAGGGCAATCACGACATTCACGGCGGGACCGGCCAGCGCGACCAGCAACTCGTGCGAAGGCCGTTCGGGAATTCGATCCAGCCGGGCGACGCCGCCAATTGGGTAAAGCGTAATATCACGCGTGCCAACTCCGAACCGACGAGCCATCAAAGCATGGCCAAATTCGTGCAGCACCACGCAGCCGAAGATCGCCAACACAAAGGCGACCGACTTGAGTGCCCCGGTCAATCCGTCACCATTGCTCAGCGTCATAAAGGCGACCACCGCCGGGACGAAGAAAAACGTCCAGTGTAAATAAACGGGTATGCCGGAGTATTGTCCGATCTTCCAAGACCATTTGTTATTCATAGTTTTCTTCCTTCACCGCCCTCGTTCCAACGACTTTTACGAGGACCCGCGTTTTGAATCAATTGCGATCCGTTGCTGACACCTGTTGCATTTCCCGCGCCAAATTCCGGAATTTCCGAATTTTCGGAGTGTCTTGATTCAAATCTCCCTGTCTAATAACCACTTCCGGCTTTGGTGCCGGGGCGTGCGTTTGTTTCAAGGTCTCGGCGGATGCTTGCCAATTTGGCAGGCGGAGCACCTCACCGTGAATCTCATCAAGCTCGAAAATCCTGATGAGTTATTCGCTCGACACCCAACACCCTTGCGCACGTGGTAAGAAATGGTAGCCCCTCGAAAGCGTTGCGGAATCCGGCCTTAAGTGGGATTGCCAAACCAAGTGTCCAAGATTGGGACGAATCCGACGAATACCAGCACAGTTACAAACCGGGTCGTTCGGCCTTAGGAGGATCTACCTAATGACTACCATTTTTTTGATTTGTGCGGCGGTGGGCGGGGCAATTCTCCTTCTCCAACTCGCCTTGACCCTGATCGGCTTGGGTGGCGACGGACTTGACTTGGATATGGATATGCCCGACGACGTGGATATCGATTTCGATGCGTCGGTGGCCGACGATATCGTCGATACCCATTACGATTCGAATTGGATGTTCGGCATCATTTCGTTTCGCACATTAGTCGCGGCATGCACGTTTTTCGGATTATCCGGATTGATCGCGGAATCGGCCGACTTAACTCTGTCTTTGCAATTGGTGTTGTCGATCGCCGGCGGTGCGGCCGCTATGTTCGTCGTACATTGGATCATGCAGACATTGAAGAATTTGGGCCAAGACGGGACCATCCGCATTCGAAACACGATCGGCAAGTCGGCCACCGTCTACGTGCCCATTCCGGCGAACAACGAGTCGTCTGGCAAGGTTCAACTCAAAGTTCAAGATCGACTGATGGAATATGAAGCCAAGACCGCTGCGGGAACGAAATTGCCGACTGGTTCAACCGTGGTGGTAACTGGTGTCGTTGGCCCTAATACTTTGGAAGTTGTTCCCGCCAAGGAAGTCATGGAAACGGCCCATGCCTAGGCGGTGTGCCATGGTGGTTTTGCCGGCGCATCACAACTCCAAGCATTCAACTTCGTGGGAGCAACCTTGATGAATAGTTACCTTTTGGCGAGTTTTTTGGATGAGAACAGTACCGGGCTGATCACCGGAGTGGCCGTCTTTCTGGGCGTGGTCATGCTAGTCGGGTTTGTGCTTCTCGTCAGCAAGCAATACAAACGCTGCCCCAGCAACCGCGTGTTGGTGATTTATGGTCGCACCAGTTCGGGCCAGTCGTCGCGATGTATCCATGGCGGTGCGGCTTTTGTGATTCCGCTATTGCAGGATTATCAATATCTCAGTCTCGAACCGATACAAATCGAGGTTCCGCTGCGGGGTGCCTTGTCGAGCGAAAACATTCGTGTGAATGTACCGAGTGTTTTTACTGTCGCGATTGATACCAAGCCGGCAGTCATGCAGCAAGCGGCCATTCGTTTGCTTGGTCTTTCGATTCAAGAGATTCGCAAACAAGCCGAAGAAATCATTTTTGGGCAATTGCGCCAAGTGTTGGCTTCGATGGGCATCGAGGAAATCAACCGCGACCGCGATACCTTCCTGGAACACATTCAACACTCGCTCGAGCCCGAACTGAACAAGATCGGTTTGCAACTGATCAACGTCAACATCACCGACATCACCGACGAATCAGGCTACATTGACGCTATCGGCCAAAAGGCCGCGTCAGAGGCCGTGCAAAAAGCGCGTGGCGACGTAGCCGACAACCTACGGATGGGTGAAATTCGCGTCGCTGGCGCGGAGCGTGACAAAGTGGTCCAAGTCGCGGGCGCTCGAAAAGAACAAGCCATCGGAACGCGTCACGCGGAACGCGAACAAGCCGTCCGAATCGCCGAACTCGAAAAAGAACAAACGGTCGGCGAGCAAGAGGCCGCCTTCGAGCGGGACGCCGAAGTGAAGAACCGCGAGCGCGATATGCGTATTTCGATGTCCAGTGCCGATGCTGAAGCGATCGATGGCGAAAACCAAGCGCAAGCTCGCATCGCGGGGTCGAAAGCCGAACTGGCCGTCCGCCAAGCGGAAGCGTATCAACTTGGAGAAAGTAAGAAACGCCAAGCTGAAGCGGCCGTACTTGAGGTCCAAAACCACGCCATGGCCAAAGCCGCCCTAGCAGAAGCCGATCGGGTCGAAGCCGAACAACGCGCTCACTTGGAAGCACCGGCCAAGGCGGAAAAAGCGAAAACCATCGTCGAAGCGGAAGCGGAAGCCGAACGAAAACGGATCGACGCCCAGGCCGATGCCGACGCGATCTTTGCCAGATTGGACGCGGAAGCTCGCGGTCAATTTGAAATTCTGGCTAAGAAGGGACAGGGTCTGCAGGAGATCGTCACGGCGTGCGGCAGTGCCAAGGAAGCTTTCCAAATGTTGATGCTGGAGCATCTGGACAATCTGGCCGAAGCCTCGTCGAAGGCGATCTCGAACATCAAGTTCGATAAGATCGTCGTTTGGGAGAACGGTGGCGGACAGAATGGCCGCACCAACACCGCCGACTTCATCAGCGGCATGGCCAAGACGCTGCCTCCGATGATGCAGGTCATGAAGGACATTGGCGGGATCGAACTGCCCGAGTCACTGATTAAGCTGATGCCCGATGATGTGGCTGTCAGCGACTCGAAAAACTCCGAGACGGCTCCGTCCATTCCCTCGACACCCCGAACACGCCCCACTGATGGCAGCATCGGTGAGACTTAGCGGTTCCTTGGCACCAAGAGAAGTGGCCCGCACTATTCGTTCTGCGACGTCACATCATCGAGCAAGGATCTGAGGCGGCGGACCGCGCGCAGGTAACGCATGCTGGCCGCTGGCTCGGACAGGCCCAGTGCTTCGGCCACCTCTTGATTGGTGAGTTGCTCGTAGTGCCGCATGATAATGATCTCGGCGTCCTGGTCACCCATTTGGCTGACCGATTGCTCGACACGGCGGGCCAATTCCTTTTGGGTCGCGGCGGTGGACGGCGTTAGTTCTCGGTCACAAACATGCGCGGCCAATTCCATCGTTGAGCGATCCATGCCGGCCGGGGCGACAAGCGGCTGTTCACGATCGACACTTCGCTTGGCGCTAACCCGGTGGCGTCGATGCGCGTCGATAATCCGATCCTTGGCGATGTGCCGCAGCCACAAGTGGAACGTCATGGCGGGATTGTTGAGGTAGTCGTCCAGTCGCCGATTGGCTTCGATCAAAACGTCTTGCACGACATCGCTCACATCGATGCGTCGTTGGATCCGCTGGTCCAATCGCATTTGGACCATTCGCCGCAAGGCGTTTCGATGGCGGTCCATCAGAAGATTGATTGCGTCGGCGTTGCCCTCCTTGGCATCGTTCAGCAACTGTTGCGTTTTGTCCGCTTCAGGCCACATAAGGCCATTATGACTTAACCATGAGGTTTACGACAGCCTGCGCCTTGCCCGTGTCGGAAGCAGCGGGCATTCGACGGCTGGATCGCGTGCCGGTTGGTAATCCGCGTTTTTTTAAAAATGGGATAGAACCTTGCATACCCTTCGCGTGTCACAGAGTGCATCCCTCGCGGCAATTGACGCCAGGCACTGGTAGCGCCAGGCAACGTCGTCTTGGCAATGCCATTTTCTCAATCGTATTTTGGATCAAAGCAATGTTGGAGTCTATCGGAACGGGATGGCTGTTTGCCGGCGGAGCGGCACTGGGAACGATCATCGCGACGTTCTGGTCGCACCTACGCAATTTCTATCTGCAAATTGCCAGCCGGCTGATCATGACGATCACGGTTAGCGGCTACGAATCCGAGGCGCTGGTCTACTATCTCAAGAGCCAGTTCAAGGCATCCACATGGGGC
>JAJDEH010000102.1 GCA_029259935.1 Planctomycetota bacterium | reverse complement strand
TGCGCCGGAACTGCCGGTGCCGCTGAGGGCGTAGGCGGCGTGATGGTTGCGGCTGGTGGTTTGACGGGCTTATTAACCGCCGGCTGAGTTTGAGCTACGGGAGGCAACTTCGGCGTGGCAAGTTGGGTCCTCAATTCCGCGTCGTACTTCGCTTTTCTCTCCGCATCTTTAAGACAGACGCGGGCGGCGGCCAGTTCGTTTAATAATCGTTGCGAGTGCTCGGAACGCGGCCCAATTTGAAACTTCCGCACTCGCGCCATGACCTGCTGGGTCACGTTGGCGATTGCCTCGGGATCGCTTTCAAAGAGCGGAAGCCCAAACAATCGATAGTGATTCGCCGGTTGCTGAGCCGCCGGAATACCAAGCCATTGGTCGTAAGGATCAAACGAATCCGTCATCGGCTTACACTAAATCGACAGTTGCTCGCGTATCGCCTCGATCTTGGCGAATTCTTCGTCGAATCCTTGAAGCTTGCTTTGCGATCGTCAAGGCCAACCAGGGCCACCCGCATTGTAGGCCACCGCCCCTCATTTTTCTCGGTCCCCACTTGTTAATGACACGCCAGGATATCTTTTCGATGAGCCAGTTAGCGGCCCAGTCGCGGGTCGAGCCAGACTGCGTGGGCGAGGTGATTGGAGCCGGGACAATGAACCACCAATTCCAGACGTTGCACGCCTGAAATTTCTACCCGAAGGGGGGTCGTCACATGAAGCTCCTGAATCGGCTCCGATTCCCACAGAGTTTCGCCGTCGCCTTCCACGCGAAAGATTAGAGGCGTTACGGATCGTACCCGCGCCGAATCATTAATCCCCACGCTTCCGGTCAGTGTTCCATACTGCCCGTTCGTATCATATGCCACTCGTGACGAGTTCTTGCTGGTCGGGTGCATCCAGATTCCGTAATTGTAGGGTCTTCCATTGATCGAACATTTCACCTGGCGTACTCTTGATGCGGCGTGGATTCCTGATACTTTCGCCGTCGGATTGAAGTAGAGGTAGTCCTGTGCGTCGAACTTCTTGATTTCCGTATTGAGGCGATCTTCGAGCCGTCGGCGCAGAAAGCTGTCGACTCTTGGAATGGTTTTTGCGTAGTGTTGAAGCGCACGTAGTTTTAGAGCGTCTTGAGCAAGGCCGGTTGCCTGCTCGGACAATTCCCACCACTGGTCGGCCACGGAAATCAGCGCGGCATTGTCATTTCCCGGCGCTTGATCTTGCGCTGCCAGCAATCGGAACTGCGGATCGGAGCATCGAGCGAACCATTGCAAACCTCGCGGCCAGTCATGCCTTTGAAAGCAATAGTACTCCGCCGTTTGTTGGTTCGTCGCACCAAGTTCTTTGTTACAGCAAGAGAGGTCAACTTCGATCCAGTCACTACCACGAGTCTTGCCGAACCAGTACCCGACACGGTACTGGTTTGAATTTCGGACCCCATCAACGACGCGACTCGGTCTTGCCAAAACATTGAATGACGAACTCGCGCGGGCGGGGCAACCCAAAGCAATATTTTGTCCGTCGCGTATAATCTCAATTTCAGACAATCCTGGAAAGAGTTCGCTTTCACGGACGTCGATGCGAACGGCATCGAACTCGATTTGTGGCACCTGGACCGACAGAGAATGATCTCGGTCTTGCTCCCAAGAGAGCGTGACTTCTTCCTGAGACCAAACTCTCTGGCGGTCTTTCAACAATGTCAAATCGAAGACCTTGGTTCCAGCGTTGTTGCTCAGAGCATTGTGGGAGTTCCAAAGAACCACTTCGTCGGCGATCACAGCGGCGTCTTCTACCACAGGCCGCGAAACGTCGATCTCAATCCAACCCGGGACGCCGTCGGGCAAAACCCAGTAGCCCAAGCCCTTCTGAGCCGATGTCGTGATTCCGTCGTTGATTGTCTTCGGAAAATATTGGTGATGGATGGATGAACTTGCGCGGGCCGGACAACCTTGGGCAATCTCGTTCTCGCCATCGAATAGTTGCAGTTCGGCCAATCCACCGCTGACGCCATGCCACGAGGTAACATCCACGCGAAGACGATCATACAGACGTGGGGGCAGTTCGACGGTCGTGCTGGCAGGGCCATCCGGCTTCCATTGCACTTCGATTTCGTCGCTCGCCCAAATCTCGTGGTTGCCTCGAAACAAGCGGACGATACTCGTTTTGGTACCGCGGTTGCCTGTCTGACCGTTATTCTGATTCCAAATGACCAGCTTCCGTGCTTCTGTCCCCGGTGGTGCCTCCAGCGGCCCGTCGGCAAAGAAGCGCTGCTGCTCTTTCGGTGGTTTGACAGGGTCAATCGCAACCTCCACCGGCGAGCCCGGATCACTTTGTACTTCCGCCGACAAGACGGAATGACTTTGTGCCTCCGACGGCGAGACGGGATGACTCGGTACCTCCGCTGGCGAGACGGGACTACTTTGTGCTTCCAACGGCGATGCAACGTTTGACGTTGTGGGCTGGCCGCGCGGCAACCTTACCCATGATCCCACCAGCGTGCCTAGCACGAACGTTGTGAGTGAAATGGCGATCCAAATAGATTGTGGTTTGAGGACTCGCTTTCGCCAGTCGAAGATATCAGTTTTTGTCCAACCGAAATATGGGTTGTCCGTCGTGCTTGTTGCGGGCTGTGCCGTGAGCGTTGTCGGTATAGATGCGGGGATCGGCGGTTCGACGGCAGCAGGTCCGACGGTCGCCGGTTGGGTTTGAACTGAGGGAGGCAGCTTCGGCGGCGCAAGTTGCGTCCTCAATTCCGAGTCGTATTGTTTTTTTTTCTCCGCGTCCTTAAGGCAGACTCGGGCAGCGGCCAGTTCGTTTAACAATTGCTGAGAGTACTCGGAACGCGGCCCTATCTGATACGTGCGCACTTGAGCCATGACGCGCTGCGTTGCATTAGCGATCACATCCGGATCGCCTTCAAACAGCGGAAGCCCAAACAATCGATAGTGATTCGCCGGTTGCTGAGCCGCCGGAATACCAAGCCATTGGTCGTAGGGATCAAACGAATCCGTCATTTTGGTTCTGACCCCATTTCACTAGGCGCTTGCTCGCGTATCGCGTCGATTTATTCCAATTCCAACCAACCACTGGCGATGGATACTCCGGTAAATCCCGCCGCCGGCAACGTCACCGTCGTAGGATTCTCAAAAGTCTTACCGAACACGCGCATATGCTTCATGTGTCGTTCGCGCGACGGCACGTTGGCTTTTTCAGTCCACCCTGATCGGCCCAGCAACTCGTGCAGTCCTTGCGTATCGCCATACTCGGGCAGGTCTCTTGGATCGGTAAAAACATAGACGGTTGCGCCAGCCGGCGCCCGCATCGTGATCGGTTGCGGTTTCCCTCCGGTGAGTTCCGTAAACACCAGCCCGTTTAGCTCTGCGGGGAGTTCACCAAACTCGTACAGTCGGTTGTTCAAGTATCGAATGCGACTCTGCAGTTTAACGAGTCTGATTGGTCCATTGTACGTCAGCACAACGATCGGTGGCGAGCTTTCGCTGGTGGAAGACGTTGAATCTGGCGCACGGCGTGCTGCTTGCGTGATAGACGCGTTGTTAGTCTGATCTTGCTTTTCGGTCTTTGATCGCTTGGGCGAGACTTTCAGCGGCTGAGGAGTTTTGATTGGTGCGTCTTGCATTGTGGCAACGCTCGTCGAGCCGCCTCCATCTCCGGAGGACTTCATCAGGGGAATACCAACGATAACGGCCGCGACCAGCGCCAATGCCGTCATACAAGCGGCGGCGAGGATCCACATCAATTGCGGTTTGAAGACGCGTTTTCGCCAGTTGAAAGCAGGCGGTCTTGGCAAACCGAACGGCGGAGTGTTCGTGCCGGATATTGCAGACTGCGCCGGGACTGCCGGTGCCCCTGGGGGTGTAGGCGGCGCGCTGGCGGCGGCTGGTCGTTCGACGGGCTTATTAACCGCCGGCTGAGTTTGACCTGTGGGAGGCAACTTCGGCGGCTCAAGTTGGGTCCTCAATTCCGCGTCATATTTCGCTTTTCTCTCCGTATCCTTAAGGCAAACGCGGGCGGCGGCCAGTTCGTTTAATAGTCGTTGCGAGTACTCGGAGCGCGGCCCTATTTGAAACTCCCGCACTCGCGCCATGACCTGCTGGGTCACATTGGCGATCACCTCCAGATCGCCTTCAAACAGCGGAAGCCCAAACAATCGATAGTGATTCGCTGGTTGCTGAGCCGCCGGAATACCAAGCCATTGGTCGTAGGGATCAAACGATTTCGACATCGGCCTACACTAAATCGACAGTTGCTCGCGTATCGCCTCGATCTTGGCGAATTCTTCGTCGAATCCTTGAATCTTGCTTTCCGATTGCCGGATGCTTTGGCCCAACGTGCGATAGGCCGTTTCGGCTTTCGCCTCGGCGGCCGCCACGTTGTTCTCCGCGTTGGCGATTTCCGAACTCAGGCGGACCTTTTCAGAGCGGCCTGCTGCCGATCCGGCCAAATCCTCAAGCTGCTTCAATCCCGCGTGGGCCGTTGCCACGCCGGTCGCTGCGTGGCGCGCTTCGTTGAGACCCGTGGCGAGCCCGATCGGCAAATCAAGCTGCAGCGCCTTTCTGCCAATTTCGGCGTCCAACGCATCCAGTTGGACCGCAAGTTGCGGTGCGTCAACCGGCTCCGGCGACGAAATGTTCGCGGATCCGGCCGCCGACTTCGCAGTCAGCCCCTGGAGGCGCTTCTTCCAAGTCTCCAAGCTCTCCGAATCGTGGAGTTCTCGCTGAAGTTGGACGTGGGCCGAGTGCCGTGTGGACGGAACTCGCGCGGAAACAGAAATGCGACCGTTGGGTTCGTAGCAATAGGCCACTTGAATTTCGGTGCCCGCCGGTAAATCCGCCGGCAAGTCGCGCACCACGCACTTGCCCAGCGGGATGCACTCCTCGGGCTGGCCGCTCTCGCCTTCGACAACCTTCACAATGACGCTGCGTTGATCCGCTTTGGCCGTCACGAACGATCGCGTGACCCGATGTGGGAGCGGCGTGTTACGCGGAATCAAGATGGTGTTGACCCGCTTGTTGGCACGTTGGTCGAGCCCGACGACACCCAGGCTGTGCGAGTTCACGTTAATCAACTCGAACGACTCAGCGGCGGATTCTCCGCCACCGCCCTTCATCAGCATGCCGGCATAAAGCGCCGCGCCGTGAGCTACCGCTTCGTCCGCCGATTGACTTCGATCGGGCTCCTTGCCCGTCAGTTTGCGCAGCATGTCGGCCACCTGAGGCATGCGGCTCGATCCACCGACCAGGATGACGCGCTGGATTTGTGACCACTGAAGACGAGTATCTTCTAGCACCATCTTGGTGGTCGCTTCCGTGCGTTCGAGCAAATCGCTGGTCATGTTTTGAAACTCGTCCCGCGTGATCTCGACTTTCGAACGAAGTCCGCCGTGGAAACAAATCACGAAGGTCTTTTGCCGCTCGGACAAGGCGTGTTTGGCCTCTTCGGCGTTGAGCCAAAGTTGAGCCGCGTCGTGCGGGTCCGAGCGTGGATCGACGCCGTGTTCAGCCTTGAACTGCTGGGCAACGTGGCTGACCAACCGCTCATCGAAGTCTTTACCGCCAAGCTGCACGTCGCCGTCGGTCGCGATCGCGCGGAAACGGCGACCGTCGACTTCGAGAATGGTGACATCAAAGGTGCCGCCACCCAGGTCGTAAACCAGCACTGTTTCGGACGGTACTGTTTCGGACGGCACCGTTTCGGGCGACGCCGTCGCGCCGCCGGGCTGATTGAAGATTCCCTTTTGATATCCGTAGGCAAGCGCCGCGGCCGTCGGCTCGTTAATAATGTCCAACACTTCCCAACCGGCCAAGCGGCCCGCATCTTGAGTTGCTTTGCGACGCTTTTCGTCGAAGAAGGCAGGCACGGTGATCACCGCTTTCCGCGCGTTGCCCAAATGCCGTTGGGCATCCTCTTTCAGCCGCGCCAGCACAAGGCCACTCAGCACTTCCGGCGGAACTTCCACGTCGCGCATTTTACGGCGGTACTTAATTCCGCCCATGTCGCGTTTGAAACATTCAGCATAGAGTTCCGGCTCGACAACCGACGCCTTTAACGCCTCGCGACCGATCATCATCTCGCCGTCCGCGAACAACACCGAACTGGGCGTCAACAGTTGGCCCGAGTTGTTGGGCAGCGCTTGCGGCCGACCGGTGGGATCGAGATACGAGATCACGGAATACGTGGTGCCAAGGTCGATTCCAATCGGAGTGTCAACAGCCTGCGGCTCGGGCGTCGAGCTTGGTTGTGGTGTTGAGCTTGGTTGTGGCGGATACCGAAAATCCATCAGCCAACTCCACTAATGAGATGTATTGTGTCTTGCCGTTCGACGGACTCAACGAATGACGAGGTGAAGCAGACTTGGCGTACAAATCCCCATTGGCCACCCAGCCGACTACCAACAGGATTGTACTGCTTACAATCAGTGCATTCAATGAGCAGATAGGCACTTGGCTGACTCGCGTTCGTGAGTCACACCATCTTGATTTCCTCGGGCGTCACTTGAATGCGAAGCTGCTGGTGTTGTACGTCGAGCCGAATTGTGATCTGCCCGTTCACCATGTCAATCTCTTCGATGTTTCCGACATACTCCTTGAACGGCCCTTCGTTGAACCGGACGCGAGCGCCATCGGAAAACGGTTTGAATCGCTCGTCATGTTCCCTCTCGGCGTTCGCATGGCGGACGACTAACCAGAATAACGGCCACACCAATACGATGAGAATGAAGTTGCCAACGAGCGGTATCGCACGGAATTCGCCGTACTGACTCATTCCCCAAGGACTCTTGGGAAGCCCTGAGAGATCGTCACGATAGAGCGTCTTGATTCCTTGCTTATCTTTGTTCATTTCCGGATAGCCCCAGATTTTGTTGGGTCCCACGCCCCTGCGAATTCCCAGCCCGGGCACGTTCCCTTCCAGGTAAGAGAACGGCCAGCCAAAGGAGAATTTGAGCGCCGTGGTTGTCCCGAATTCCGGGAAGAAGAAGCGGCAGGTCAGGTTACTGGAGAATCCGGCGATCGCGCATAGGCCAAACGCGATCCAAGGGACGAGAACGGTAAAGCGTCTCACGGTCTTCGCCTCCGGCGGTTTCGGCCGCCCTTGGAACGAACGGTGAACACTCGTGCTTCACAATTCTGCTGCCGCTAGCCAGTATGGCAAGTTGCTCGCTTTTTGTCGTGCATTTGGTTCGGTCGACGGAGTATTGAGTTGAACTTGCCGACGTAGACCGCCAGAATGGTGCTGTCGCCTCGATGTCTAGGAGTTTGATCGATGCCCAGAATTCTCGTTGTCATGTCCGTCACCTTGTTTGTCTTGATAGGGCCGCGTCCCGGCAGCGGGCAGGACGCTCGCCCCATGGGAGAGAGTCCGCCAGAAAATCCGCCGCGGATCCTCGTCGCTTCGTCTATCGATGCCGACGGAAATCTCGTGCTGGTCAACTACAGGACGATATTCATTGGCTTCAAGGGTGATTCCTACAACTCGCGTAGTCTGGCCAAGGTTTCTTTAACGGACGTCCGAATACTGACCGCCAAGGGAGATGAGGTTTCGATCGACTCGGCTCGAAAAAGAATTTCGGAAAGTGACACGCCGATTCTGGTCTCGTCGTGGAAGAGACCGCTGCCTAAGTTCTATGAAACCATCTTTACTCCCCAAACATTGCACTTTGTGTTTCCTAATAAGGCACCTGCGTGGAGGGAGATCCAAGACCCGGGCCGGCCAACTCGTTGAAAAGAGCCAAACATTCTCTCGGCGCGATCCTTGCTGAAGTGTTTTCCGCAAGCTAGAATTCCATCTCCCCTAACTTCCATCCACGGCGAGAATTGGCCATGTTTGGCTTGCGCATGGTCGCCTATCTTTTGCTCACGGCACTCACTCTAGGTGCCCTCCCCTATCCTTCGTTCTGTTCCGCGGGCAGCAACGATCCGGACGACCGGGCACCCGTCGACCAGCCGATGAAGGAGAGCGAGGAATCCGAGGAGTCGCGGGGCGAGACGGAAGTCGAAACTACCGATGTTCTTTGCTCGGCGGCCATTTGCCAACAGTTCGATTCGATCAATTGCCATCCCTCGTCGGCGATCGATCTCGAAGTCTGTGCGCTGACGAATGGTGTAGCGCATGGTTCCGACCATTCTCGAGCGCCGCCCGCCATCTCTTGAAACTGGCTGGCGTTTCGTCTCCTGGCACTGACAGGTGGCGAATTCTAGATGCTGCCTTTGATTCACTTTAGCGGCTCGTCTTATTTTGTCGTGGCATTCACCGTGTTTTGCCTTCGCATCCATTGAGATGTCTCGGCGAATCGCGACGCTCCGAAATCAGGGAAGCTGCTGAGTGTGATCTAGCGGAAAGCTCGAACGTGAACGAGCAAGTCTTGGCCCATGACGGCCAACAGACCAACGCGGTAGCGGCTGTCCATCCGCAATCACGGTTGCAACGGGCCGTCGAATACGCGGCGCGGCTGCTGCCGGCGCAAGGGACGATTACGGCGTTTGTCCATCACAATACTCTACACGCGTTCGAGGATCTGCCGTTTGAGCAGGC
Source organism: Planctomycetota bacterium (assembly GCA_029259935.1). The sequence continues at coordinate 19,208 of JAJDEH010000102.1, read as the reverse complement.
GGTACTCAAGGGCGCGGAGACATTTGGTTGCCACCCGTACTTGCCGGAACAGCGCTATCGGGAAAAGCTTTCGCGGGGACGGATTCGCCGCGAGGATCTCGAGTCCGTGTTGATTGACGACTTGGGCGATCGGGGCGACGAATTGCTTGGATTTCTCGGCACTCGGTTTCATCTGCGGATGGCGATGTTGCACTATCCGCTCCGCACGGGGCCGGTCGCCGAACTGCGATGGGTGGTCGAAGAGAGTGATGCACTGAGGCAGTTTCGTGAAGAAACGCCCGCGGCTTTGCGCGACCGGGTTGTCAGCGATACACGACATTGGGTCATGCGCGACTTGCGGAACGGGAACCGTGGACAGCAGCCGAAAGCGGCTAGCCGAATTCGCGAGATCATCGACGGAGTGTTTGAATCGTTTGACGACCCACAGAGTGAACGCTGGAAGAGCGAGACATGGGAGGCTTTCACACTTCACGTCCTGTGGCTCGTTTGTCGCGACGGGATAAGCCATGCGGAAGACCCCGCGCCGGTCATGCCGAAATATGGGTCCGCCATCGGGACTGGTTGCTGGAAGCAACGGGCGAGGACAGCGACCGTGTAGTGCATGACGTCTTGATCCGCTTCTGTGCGGCGTTTCTCGACCAAGGCCTTAGTGACTGGCAGTTGCCAAGCCGCGACGAGGGGCTGTATTCATCGTTCTTTGCCTTTTATGGCCAGTCGTTTGGCCCGCCGGATCGCTGGATGCGCGGGTTGAAACGCGAGTTGGCCCGAATTCGTGATGCGGACATGGGCCCGCTCGACTCAATCAACGAGTCATTGGAAATGCTGGGAGTCGGCGCTGACGAGCAGGAGGTGTTTATCGCGCAATCGTTGCTGGCGCTGCGTGGCTATGCCGGAATGATTTGGCAGATGGAGACGCGTGGTGATCGCGTCGCGCATCCAGCGCCGGAAGGAACCCTCATCGAGTTCTTGGCGGTGCGGCTCATTTTGGAGCGGCTTGCGCTGGCTTATGTCGCGAAGCAATCCTTGGCGTTTGAGGGTCCACTATCGGAATTGCGAGCCGCCGCCCGCCAGCGAAGCGGTGGCCCTCAGGTGGCCGGAGCGGACCAGCGTGCTTTTCTGGTATTTCAATTGGCGCAGGTGTTGGGCTGGCACCCCGAGTCGCTCTATCGATTGTCGCGCGACGAATGGTCGAAGTTGGCCGCGGAGATTGAATCGTTTAACGGATTGCAGCGGCGCAGGATTTATCATCTGGCGTTTGAACGACGGTATCGGATTCAATCCTTGGACGCCGTGGCCGCTCATTCGCAAGGGCTGCCCCGCGGCGCGAGCGAAGTGGCGGGCGACAAGCATTCCAACGGCAGTCCCGCGCGCGAGTCTCACGCCGATGTGCCATCGTTTCAAGTCATCTGTTGTATTGACGAACGCGAAGAGTCGTTTCGTCGGCACTTGGAAGAATGTGCGCCGGACTGTGAAACCTTCGGAGCGGCCGGTTTCTTCGCAATCGCCATGTACTATCGCGGCGCGGCCGATGCGCACTACACGCCCCTTTGTCCGGTCATTATCAAGCCGCAACATTACGTGAGTGAAGATGTCGTTTATACCTTCGAACAAACGGAACGGCGGCGGCGCAAGCGCCGACGCGCGATTGGCACGGTCACGCGCCGTGTTCATGTCGGCAGCCGGACGTTCGCGGGCGGCTGGCTGGCCGCCGTGCTAGGGTCGCTGGCTTCGATTCCCCTCGTCATGCGAATTCTGTTTCCCCGCGCTACTGCCCGGCTTCGCGCGCTGATGGGCGGTTTTGTGAGAACGCCGGCCATTACGCACCTGCAACTGGAACGCACGGAAGAAGCAGCCGGATCGGAAAATGGCCACATCGGATACAACGTCGACGAGATGGCGGTGATCGTCGAACGATTGCTGCGCGACATCGGTTTGACGGACAAATTCTCGCGGGTGGTGATTGTTTGCGGACATGGTTCGTCAAGCATGAACAATCCGCACGAAGCGGCTCACGACTGCGGCGCTTGCGCGGGCGGACGCGGCGGACCGAATGCGCGGGCGTTCGCACAGATGGCCAACGATGCGCGGGTGCGCAAGATCGTTGCGGAACAAGGTATCCGGATTTCGGACGATACCGTGTTCGTCGGCGGGTACCACAATACGTGCGACGACAGCATGACGTACTATGATTTGGACCGTTTGCCGCCGTCTCATCGGTCTGATTTTGAAAACGCCAGCGAGGCGTTGGATACAGCGCGAGAACATAGCGCGCACGAACGCTGCCGGCGATTCGAGTCGGCGGAACTTCACCTGAGTACCGAAGCGGCTCTGCGGCATGTCGAAGGCCGCGCCGAGGACTTGTCGCAAGTGAGGCCGGAATACGGGCACGCAACCAACGCCCTGTGTTTTGTGGGACGGCGGGAATGGTCGCGCGGACTATTCCTCGATCGGCGGGCATTCCTGCAGTCGTACGATCCGGCACAGGATGACGAAAACCGGACCATTCTGACTCGCATCTTGCAGGCGGTCATTCCTGTTTGTGCCGGGATTAGCCTCGAATACTACTTCTCCTACGTCGACCCGACCGGTTACGGCTGCGGGACCAAATTGCCGCACAACATTGTGTCGTTGTTGGGCGTGATGAACGGAGCGGCCAGCGACCTGCGCCCCGGCTTGCCCTGGCAGATGGTTGAAATTCATGAGCCCGTGCGATTGTTGTTCGTGATCGAAACGACTCCTGACGCCATGTTGAAAATTATGGACGAGAACGAAGGCATCGCACGCCTCTGTCGCGGCGATTGGGTGCAGTTGGCAACGCTTGACGCGGTCACGTCGGAAATTCAATGGTTCCGCCGTGGCAAGTTCGAACGCTACCGGCCCGAAGTTGACGAGCTGCCCACCGTGGCGTCCTCCAGCGATTGGTATCGCGGCTGGCGCGATCACTTGGGATTTGCCAGCATCAAAGCTGAAGCAACATCGCCGGCGAAGCCGCGTGTCCAAGAAACTGAACTCTGACAAGTCGAAATTCGAGAACGAATAAGTGGATACCGACACGATCTTTTACTGGCTCGGCATTTGTGTTGTCACCTGTCCCACGGTGCTGCTGGCGGTGATCGGAGTAAGTTCGCTCATTGGCCGGCCGTTGAGCGAGCCGGCGACGAATCGATGGACGTACATTACCGTCGTGATCGGTTTGCTGGCCGCCATCGTGATCCTGGGAATGATGCTTGCGACCGGAACTCGAAACGTGCCGATCGAATTGGGCAAATGGGTCGAGATCCCCCAGCAGCATTTTCATTTTCATTTGAAGTTTGTATTCGACCGGCTCTCCGTTCCATTTGTGATCCTGTCGTTTTTGTTATGCGGCACGATCGGGGCGTTCACCAGCCGCTATTTGCATCGCGAACCCGGATTCGGACGATTCTATGTTTTTTATGCCTTCTTTACGCTGGGCATGATCGTCACTTCCTTGGCGGGAACCATCGAGACGTTGTTTCTCGGGTGGGAATTGGTCGGTTTGTCATCCGCGCTGTTGGTCGCCTATTTTCAAGAACGTCCCGCGCCGGTGCGCAATGGCATTCGAGTTTGGAGCGTGTACCGCATCGCGGATGCTGCGTTCTTGATCGCCGCGGTTGCCCTGCATCACTTGACCGGCCAGGGCGACTTCGACGGCTTGATGGGAACGGGGGATTGGCCGGAAGGACAGGCGTCGTTGACTTCCAACCAGGCGCTGTTCGTCGGATTGTTGCTGCTTGTGGCGGCGGCCGGCAAGTCGGCACTGGTTCCGTTTTCCGGCTGGTTGCCACGAGCGATGGAAGGGCCGACGCCGTCGAGTGCTATTTTTTACGGAGCGTTGTCCGTTCACCTGGGCGCGTTTCTGCTGCTGCGAGTCAGCCCGATTCTGGAACTTTCCGTTTGGCTGTCGGCGGTGGTGGTGGTGCTGGGGCTTGTCACGGCAGTGTTTGCCGCGATCACCGCGCGCGTGCAGACCGACATCAAGAGTGCCCTGTCGTTCGCATCGCTGACACAAGTCGGCATCATCGTCGCCGAGATCGGATTCGGGCTGCGTTATATCGCGTTGATCCACATCATCGGCCACGCCTGTTTGCGGACCTTGCAGTTGCTGCGGGCACCGACCCTGTTGCACGACTATCACACGTTGGAAAACGCGATCGGCTCGCGATTGGAACACGAACCGAGCATTTGGAAACGTGTGATTCCCGCGCCAATACGAAACTGGTTTTACAAGATGGCTCTCGAACGAGCTTACCTCGATAGCATTCTGGACGACTACCTCGTCTATCCGTTCCGGCGCGTCTTTCAATGGTGCGATGGGATGGAGCGGCGCTGGACCGACTTTCTCGCCGGCGGCCGCTCTCGTGAATCCGACGAAGTCGAAACGCATTCGGAAATTGTTGAGGAGCTGCGACTGTAAATGTCCCCCGTGCGATAGGAGAGCGTTCATGGCTCGAACGGTGGCGAATACCTTGACGGACGAAAACACAAACCATGCTTGAACTGCATTTACCCTGGCTCGAACTGACGATCTTCACGCCGCTGATTGGCGTCGCCGCGGTTTGCTATGTGCGAAATCCTGAAATGGCGCGCAAACGGGCGTTGATCGTCACCGGCCTGACCCTGTTCTTCGCGGTGGGCGCGTGGGAAGACTTTAGCACCTTGCGCCGATTCGAGGCGCACGATCATTGGGATCTGATTACGCCCTGGCTGGGCAGTGATGCGGTCGTGATCGACGAATTGAGCGCCCCGCTGCTGCCGCTGGGCGCGCTGCTTTACTTTCTAACCACGCTGGCGACACCGCGAACGAAAGTCCGCCGGTTTCCCTTCGCCTGGACACTGTTTTCTCTGTCGCTGCTGCTGGCACTGCTCAGTTGTCGCCAGCCGTGGGGCATCATCGGACTGCTGGCCGCGCAGACCATTCCGCCGGTGATGGAACTGCGGTCACGCGGGCGATCGACGCGCGTGTTCTTGTTACACATGGGACTGTTTATTGGGTTGCTGGGGGGCGGTTGGGCGATGATCGACGCCGAGGGTCCCAAGTCGGCGCACTCGATGTGGGCCATCGGAATGTTGATGGCGGCGGTGCTGATTCGCAGTGGCATTATCCCAGTTCACTGTTGGATCACGGACTTGTTCGAGAACGCGACGCTGGGGACGGCGCTGTTGTACGTGACACCCATGGCCGGAGCTTACGCGGCCGTGCGGCTGGTGCTTCCCGTGGCTCCCGATTGGGCGCTGCGTGGGATTGCCGTACTGTCTTTGGTGACGGCCGTTTATGCCGCGAGCATGGCGCTGGTGCAGCGGGAAGCGAGACGGTTTTTCTGCTACCTGTTTCTCAGTAACTCGTCGCTGGTGCTAGTTGGTTTAGAGGTGGCCACGCCGCTGGGCCTAACGGGTGGGCTTTGCGTTTGGTTGTCGGTGGGCATGTCGTTGGCCGGTTTTGGCCTGACACTGCGAGCACTGGAAGCGCGCACCGGCCGGCTTTCGTTGGCCGATTATCATGGCCTGTACGACCACATGCCGAGCCTGGCCGCGTTCTTCTTGTTAACCGGACTGGCCAGCATCGGATTTCCCGGCACGATTGGCTTTATTGGTGCCGAGTTATTGGTCGAAGGGGCCGTCGGTGTCTATCCGTTTGTCGGTACGTTAGTGGTCTTCGCCGCGGCTTTGAATGGCATCGCGGTGCTGCACGCCTACTTTCGCCTGTTCACCGGAACCGAACATACGGCGTCCATTTCGTTGAAGGCACGGCTTCCAGAGAAGATCGCCGTGCTGGTGCTGAGCGTTCTGATCATTGGCGGCGGTTTGCTGCCTCAAGCCGGCGTGGCATCGCGATATCACGCCGCCACCGAGATCATCTCGCGCCGAAAAGTAAGTCCCGCTCACCCTTCCGTAACTGCCCGCCAAGGCACTCCAAAACAAAACGACCGGAACGATCCGTTGAAGACGAGGAAGTAAACCATGGCTAGTTCTGACAACGAACATTCCAATGAAAAACCAATCGGTGACCGAGCCGGTTTTGTAAAGTACTTCAAGTACGACATCGTTTCCGGATTTCTCGTCTTCCTGATTGCCTTGCCCTTGTGCTTGGGCATCGCCTTGGCCTGCGGCTATCCAGCGATCGCGGGCGTATTCACGGCGATCATTGGTGCAATCCTAAGCACGTTCGTCAGCAATTCGGAACTCACCATCAAAGGTCCGGCGGCAGGGTTGATTGTGATCGCCGTTGGTTGCGTGGAAGCGTTTGGAGGCGGAGGCTTTCTTGGCGAGCACACCGCAGCGGATTTTACGGCCTATCGAATGGCTCTCGCGGTCGGCGTGGTGGCCGCCCTGTTGCAAATCGTTTTTGGACTGGTACGCGCCGGCATCCTCGGTGAATTCTTTCCCCTTGCGGCGGTCCACGGCATGCTGGCGGCGATTGGCGTGATCATCATGGTCAAGCAGATTCCGGTCGCGCTCGGCGTGAAGGGCAAGGGCGAACCGCTGGAGATGATCCGGGAGATCCCGCACTACTTTGCCGACATGAATCCCGAAATCGCGCTCATCGGCGGCGTCGGCGTGCTGATCATGTTCCTTTGGCCGTGGGCGCAGAAGATGCACAAACTTCTCAAAGCCGTGCCGTCGGCCATGGTGGTCCTGCTCGTCTCGATTCCGCTGGGCATGTACTTTGACTTGCTTCATCAACACACGTATACCTTTCACGGACATACGTATGTGATCGGCGAATCGTACTTGGTCAACATGCCCGATCGCGTGTTCGGCATGTTCGAATACATCGTGACTCCAGATTTTTCAGCGTTTACCGAGCACACGGGCACCGCGATCTGGTGGGCGTTCATGTTTTTCATCATCGGCAGCCTCGAATCGCTGTTGTCGGCCAAAGCGATTGACATTATCGATCCGTGGAAGCGAAAGACGAATCTGGACCGAGACATGGTCGCGGTCGGAGCGGGCAATTTATGTTGTGCGCTGGTGGGCGGCTTGCCCATGATTTCTGAAATCGTCCGCAGCAAAGCGAATATCGACAATGGCGCTCGAACCCGTTTCGCCAACATGTGGCACGGCGTATTCCTCTTGTTATGCGTGGCGCTGATTCCGACCGTGTTGCACCGCATCCCGTTGGCGGCATTGGCCTCGATGCTGATCTATACCGGCTTTCGGCTCACCCATCCCACGGAATTTCTGCACGTATATAAAATCGGCAAGGAACAACTGCTGATCTTCGTCGCGACACTCGTGGGAGTCCTGGCCACCGATCTTCTGATCGGCATCATGATTGGCATCGGCGTGAAGCTCGTGATCCACTTGATCAACGGAGTGCCGATCTGGTCGCTGTTCAAGTCTTACATCGACGTTGAAGTGAAGGGCGACACGGCGAACGTGCGCACCCGGTATTCGGCGGTCTTTACGAACTGGATTCTGTTTCGCCGGCAGTTGGTGCGACTGGGCCTGCTGGAGCGAAAAAATGTGATCGTCGACTTGTCGCAGTGCAAAGTGGTTGACCACAGCGTGATGGAAAAACTGCATGAATTGGAAGGCGACTTCGACAACGCCGGACTGCGTTTGGAGATCCGCGGTTTGGATTCGCATCGTCAACTGTCGGGACACGAACTGGCGGCGCGCAAGCAAGCGATGACACGTCTGCGGCGGGTGACCGTCGTGGCGGAGGAGGCGTTGGAGCAAGAGCTAACCGATAAGTTCGTCGAGTTGGGGGCGTCGGGCTTTACGGCGATACCATGCCACGGCGGCGGGCGCACCGCATTGGCCAACGGAAATGGTGAGAACAACGCGCAACTGCGGATCGAGGCGATCGTACCCAATGAAGTGGCCAATCGAATTGTCGACTACCTACGCATCGATATCTCGCCAAACCATCACGTCACCGCATGTATCGAAACAGTCGAGGTGCTGCGCCACGACAATTTCTAGCGCGCGATCATGGTCGTATCAAGCCAGCGACAGGTCACCTTGATCTGGTGGCGCGATTCTGGACTTGAACGAACCGAAGGCTGGTCTCGTTCGCGCGCTTCTCTTGGTTTACCGTTGAGCGGAACCATGGTTTTAGCAGCGAGGAGCGGCTTTCTCGGGCGTGAATTGCAGCGGTTTTTGGTTGAACGAGACTACGACGTGGTCGTGCTGTCGCCTTCGCCGAACCCGTTGGAACTGCGAGGGGTGGTCGAACCTTGGGACGGCCGGACCCTGGGTCGTTGGCAAGGTTCCTTTTGGTACAGGCCTGGCTGAGCGTGCCGGATGAAGGGATTCACCCCACCGTCAGCCAGCATTTTCTCGTCAAAGTGCCCTCCTTTTCAAGGGATGTGTTTCGCCTGACGTGGAATTGGAGCCACCGCTTTGTTAAGATGTTGGTAGTATCAAATCGAAACGTTGATTCGCCCGCGCTGGCCTTTTCCGAGCAGAAAGCGCTTCACGACCCGTCATCATCCGCGGGCCGTCTCATCGCAATGACGAGGCAGCCATTGCTTCGGAAGAACAACGCCCAAGGAACAACACTGTGAACTTACGAACCCCCATGCTCACCCTGGTTCTGATCCTCACGGCCAGCGTTGGACACCTGGCAGCCGCGGACGCCGACTCGACGGCGGCCATCGGAGCCTTGCCGCCGCTTTCGCCCCTGGACGACGCCGTCACGCGGCTGATTCCCGAACGAGATCGCAGCGAGGCGGAAGAAGATCGAGTGCGGGCGACCGCCTTTTTTGCCCACGGCAGAATTCTGTTTCAACGTCAAAAGTTCGATCAAGCCTTGCGGCAGTTTCAGCGCGCCTGGCGCAACGACCCGCAGTCGGTTTCCATTCTGGACGATGTGCTCAAGGTGGCTGGCGGTCTGCGCCGACCCGATGAATTCTACCGCTATGCGGTCATTAAAGCGGAACTTGATCCCGTGGATGCGCAGTTGCTGCGTCGCTTGGCCGCTTATTTGGCTCAGGAAACGGAGTTTGATCGGGCCATCGGTCTGTTGAACAAATCGCTGGAAGTGGGCAAGGAGACGGAAGACGACGGAGACCGGGTGGCGGTTTGGTTGGAACTGGGCCGGCTGCACGTCAATAACGGAGATTTGGCAAAAGCGGCCGAGCCATTCGAGAAGGTTCGACAGGCGTTGGACAACCCCCAGGCGCATGGCCTGGACAAGAAGCGAAAGGACAAGCTGCTTAAGGACGCGGCCGGCATCTATTTTCTGTTTGGCGAGAGCTTCCTCGCTGCGAACCGCCTGGATGACGCGATGGAGATGTTCGAACGGGCCAACAAGGCCAAACCGGACCCCTCGACCTTCGCGTTGCAAAAGGCTCGCGTGGAGGCCAAACGGGACCACGTCGATGAGGCCCTGGTGCAGTTCAACAAGTACTTCGATAGCGGCAGCGATCGGGGCGGGCTCGAACCCTACGAGTTGTTCGCCGAACTGCTCGCCAAGAAGACCAAGGACGAAAACGCGGCGAAGGCCCAACTGCGTGAAAGACTGAATCCGCTTTATGAAACCAAGCCCACCTCGGTTTTGGGCTACTTTCTGGCAAGCACCGCGCTTGAAAATGAAGAGTTCGACCGAGCGGAAGAGTTGTATTCGGCGTTGCTCAAGGAAAAGGCGACCTTGGATGCTTACGCCGGTTTGATCGAGATCCACCGTCACCGAAACGACGTTCCGAAACTGCTAAGCGCGTTGGGCGAAACCTATTTGAAGACCGGGCAGTTTGAATCGGTGGGCGAATCGGTCACGAAGGTTTCCCAAGATGCCGAATTGCTGACTCAATTAATCACCGCGGCTCGTAAGCAATTCGCGGACGACGATGCCCAGCCGGGAACCGCGATGGCCGTCGCATTGTTGTGCGTTGCCGCCAAACGCTTCGACGAAGCGGACGAATTCTTTGAGCTGGCCCTGCAACAAAAAGAACCCGCCAAACCGCAAGTGTTGTTGACGTGGGGCCTGGACATGAGCATGGCGGATGAGTATGGCCGAGCCGCCAAGGCGCTTCGCCGGGCGATCGACGAGGGGTTAGTTGAGAAGGACCAGTTTCAATTTCATTATTTTCTGGCCGGCGCTCTGGAGATGGAAGGCCACACCGACGAGGCACTGGCGGTCGCCAAGGAAGCGGTCGCTCGCAGCAAGAACAAGCCGTTTGTTCGAGGGCGGGTGCCTTGGATTTTGTATCACGCGAAACGCTACGACGAAGCGGAGAAAGCCTACCAGGCCTTGTTGAAAGATCTGGACGGCGATCACTCCGCGGGTGAAATTCGCGAGGCGGTACGCAGTGCCCGGCTTACGCTTTCCAACATTTGCGTGCTGTCCGACCGAATGCCCGAAGCCGAGGAATGGCTGGAACAAGTGTTGGACGAATTCCCCGAGTACACCGGAGCCATGAACGACCTGGGGTATCTGTGGGCCGACCAAAACAAACGCCTTGGCCGAGCCTTGAATATGACGCGTCAGGCGGTCCGCGACGAACCCGACAACAAAGCCTATCGTGACAGCCTGGGCTGGGCGTTGTTTCGGCAAGGCCAGTTTGATCAGGCGTTGAAAGAGTTGGAGGCGGCGGCGGACGACGAAGAGCCCGATGGCGTCATTTTGGATCATCTGGGAGATGCTTTGTTGAAAGCCGGCAATCGCGAGCAGGCCATTGCAACTTGGCGGCGCGCGGTCGAGGCGTTCAAAAAACAGGAAGATGACAAACTGCTTGAGAGAACTGAACTCAAGCTCAAGAAACATACGTCGGAGTGAAACATGGCGGGACATTCGCATTGGGCGGGAATCAAACACAAGAAAGCGCTCATTGATAACAAGCGGGGCAAGCTGTGGAGCAAGTTGTCCAAGGGGATTATCGTCGCGGCCAAGATGGGCGGCGGAGATCCCGATGCCAATGCGCGGCTGCGGCTGGCGATCGCGGATGCCAAAGCAGGCAACATGCCCAAGGATAGCATCGAGCGCAGTATCAAGAAGGGAACGGGAGAACTCGACGGCGGCAACGTCGAGGAGATTCTGTACGAAGGATACGGCCCTAACGGGGTCGCCATACTGTGTGACATTCTGACTGACAACCGCAACCGTACAGCGCCGGAAGTCCGCAAAATCTTCGATAACCATGGCGGTAACTTGGGGGCGACCAACTGCGTCGCTTGGATGTTTGAACGTCAGGGGTTGTTTCTGTTGCCCGCGGAAAATGTTGATGAAGAACGGCTCATGGAAATCGCGTTGGAAGCGGGCGCGACGGACGTCAAACAGGTGGGCGACAAGCTTGAAATCACCAGCGGCGTTGATGAATATTCAAATGTGGCGACCGCCCTTGAAGAAGCGAAGTTCGAACTTGAGTCAAAACAAATCACGCGGATACCCAGCACTACGGTCGACCTGGATGTGGAAGGGGCGCGAAAAGTGCTGAAGCTGATGGAAACGTTGGACGACCACGACGACGTGCAAAACGTTTCCGCGAATTTCAATATTCCCGACGAGGCGATGGCCGAGTTGGCCGAAACCTAACGACGGATTCCATTTACTTGCGGGGGCGCGAGGCATGGCATGAATCAGCTTCTCAAGTCCCATGGCTGGGTTCTGCTGGCCGTGTTTATTACGTTGCCGGCCGCGGCCGACGAGCGACGCAATCCGTTCGGCATCGACGATGTGCCCGATCCGGCGGGGCCCATGGCAAAACAGTTCGCCGATTCGGTTTCAATGGAAGCCGGCGACCAGAGTCATCCCAATGCCCGCGATTGGACGGAGAAGGCGGTTGAGGGCAATCCCATGTTTCTAGACGGCGATTGGCATGGCCGTTGGAATCAGGGAGACGGCCAAGCGTGGCATGTCGGCACGGCCAAGGTTCGCAAGAAAGGCGATCGGGTCTTCATTCTCTACAGGGAACACGGCGAGAGCATTTCGTACTTGATTGAAGGCGTCCGCGTGGGCGACAACCGCCTGGTCGGTTCCTATGTCCCCGTGGGGCAAGCAACTGCTTACCCTTGGACGGGACTGATTGTCGACGGCGAACGGATTGACGGGCTGTGGAATTCGGGCGGCCGGTGGGATTTCCGTCGTAAGGCGGTCCGCGCCGCGGCGAACAAGAAGCGATCTAAATAGACGCCTGGATCGTATAGTGTAGATTGGTAGCCGTTCCGTCGTATGTCACCCTCCCGATGATTGGAGTTCGATGCGCCATCTATCCCTTTCTTCAGCCCGGCGTGTGTTTCCAATTTTGCTGATCGTTGCCACCGGCGTTTTTTGTTCGTGTAACGGAACGAAACCCGATCCCGCTCCAACCAACACGTCACCTCCCGAACCGAAAACCGCGATTCGATTCTCCAACGTGGCCGAACAAGCGGGCGTCGACTTCACCTACCACAACGGCACCGAAGAGGGCCAGTGCAGTATTGTCGAGTCGCTCGGCGGTGGCGTGGGCCTGGCCGATTTCGATCTGGATGGTCTGCTTGACATCTGCATTCCGGGCGGCGGCAAGGTCGCCGCGAATCAAATAATCTCCGGCCTGCCGGCGGGATTGTTTCGGAACCTTGGCGAAATGCGGTTTGAGTCCGTCGGCCAGGCAGCGGGAATCGACAAGGTCAACCATTACACGCATGGGATCACCGTGGGCGATTACGATCACGATGGCTTTCCGGACGTACTCTTCACCGGCTATGGCGGCGTTCAACTATGGCGAAATCAGGGTGACGGGACGTTTTCGTTGACGCAAGACGAAGCCGGCCTTGCCGACAAGAGTTGGAGCAGCAGCGCGGCGTGGGGCGACCTGAACGGAGACGGATTTCTCGATCTCTATCTGGCTCACTACGTCAATTGGTCTTGGAGCAATCATCCTAGTTGCGCGGCCAACGACGAAGACGGCAAGGAGGTTCGCGACATTTGCGCGCCTCGGGAATTCGACGCGCTGCCAGACACACTCTATTACAGCAATGGTGACGGCACATTTCGCGACGTCACGGCGGAAGCCGGCCTGGAAGGTGGCGGCAAGGGCCTGGGGGTGATGTTCTGCGATGTGGATAGCGACAATGACCTGGATATTTACGTCGCGAACGACACCGTCGACAACTTCTTGTATCTCAATGATGGCACGGGCAAGCTGAAGGATGAAGCCTTAATCAACGGTGTGAACGCGGATGAGACGGGAACGGCCAACGGCAGCATGGGCATCGACCTCTGCGACTTCAATGGAGATGGAAGGTACGATATCTGGGTCGCCAACTACGAAAGCGAACAGTTCGCTCTTTATCGCAACGATGGAGCGAGCGGGTTTTATCACACCAGTAAACAGGCCGGCATCGCGGCGCTGGGTGGTCTTTTCGTCGGATTTGGCACCGCCGCCTGCGACGTTGACCGCGATGGCGACGAAGATTTCGTCGTCACGAACGGACATGTCGTCAAGTACCCGCTCGCGGCGCCGCTTCGGCAAGTGCCGCTGGTGATGAGAAACACGGGAGGATTCTTCCATCGGGTCGACTTTGAGAAGGACAGCTATTTTGGCACGCCTCAGCTTGGCCGCGGTTGGGCGGGCGGCGATTTGGACGAAGACGGCGACGTGGATTTTGTCATCACTCACATTAACGACCCGGTCGCCGTGCTGGACAACGAGACCGAATCGGACGGCCAATGGCTGTCCGTGTTACTGGTCGGTACCCAGTCGGCTCGTGACGCTGTCGGCGCGCGATTGGTGCTAGACACGTCGGGCGGCGATATCCATCGTCAGATTCGAGGTGGCGCTAGTTATCTGTCACACAACGATCGTCGAGTCTTTTGGGGCATTCCCGCCGACGACAAGGTGGAAGGGTTGACCATTTACTGGCCTTCCAAGAAAACCCAAAAGATTACCAGCGTCATGCCTAGTCAAAGCATGATCATCGTCGAGCCAACGGAATAGATCATATGCCCGGCTCGTCGGAACAAGCCGGGCATCGTCTATTGAATTCGGCGGTGCTTATTTGACGGTAATCGTCTTGGTGACCGCGTTCAGGCTTGGGCCATAGACCGTCACCAACAAGTCTCCCTTGGTGGCGGATTCGATCTTCACTTTGGCTCGGCCCGCCTGGTCGGTGGTTGCCAAGGCGTAGACGTCCTCGCCTTTCCATAGGCACACCGTGCTGTCCGGAATGTCGGTCGTGATCTCGACCGTCTGTTTGCCGGTCGCAATCGTGGCGGGAACTTCCAATTTGGCGGCGCGTGCCCGATTGGCTCGCATGTCCAGCGTGGGATCGCCCAGCAGATTCAACTCACAGATGCAAAGATGATAGCCGGCCGTCTTTTCGGCATCGGCCGCCATCGCTCCTTTGGCTTTCATAAGGGCTTGGCCGGTGGTCAGGCCACTGCCGAGACCATTCGACCAATAGCGAGTCATGGTCTGCGTGGTGCCGTCCAGTTTGCCTTTCGTGACCATCAGCCGGAAATCGGACCGCGAGTGAAAGTGAGGCTTGCCAGTCCGCACCGGCGCGACGACCGCCACCGATCCACCGCCCGCCTTGCGCAGCATGCGTTCCACGATGGACGGATCTTGCGGCGAATCGTATTCGCCGGTGAAGCAAGATACGGTGGTCATCAAAGGGTACGCTCCGCGATTGGTCAATTGAGCGACGTCGTCGACGGTGAACTTCGAGTCTTCGAGAATCCAGCAGGGCAAGATGCCGTGGCCATGAATATGAAGCTTGCCGACGGTCTTGCCGTTAATCAACGAAATCAGATTCTCCGTACTCAAGGCGTGACTGCCCGGCTTGCCCTCTTTGTCCCACGGCGTCTCCTCGGAAAAGAAACGTCCCACCTCGCCGTCCCACACCTTCGACACATAGCCGTCCCAACTGTTGCGGACTTTCGGATAACCGGGGCTATCGGTGCAGGTGTAAATCATCTGCTTGGCAAAGTCGTCGGTCGGATAGTTGGATTCGTAGGCGATCACCTTCTCGGTAAACGCCGCCACGTCCTCGGCCGTGCGCACGGGAATGCGACCCAGGCCCACGCTGCCATCGGGATAGGTAACCGCTTTTCGATCGTCCTTAAACTCGCCGTGCAAACCATCGCCATCGGCATCCCAATTGGTCTTGCTCAAATACACAATGTCGGTCGGGATGCCGGCCGGCTCTTGCGCGTGCACCGTGGTATGGCCGCCGGGAACCAGGCCGCGTCCGTTGCGCAGGCTGTCGCCGCCCAGAATGACCCACTGCGTTCCGTGGTTTTCAATGTGATCGCGCACGCAAAGGCGAATCTGCTCGTGAATATTATCCGCCTTGTAGTCTTTCAGAATCTGCCCGACCGTCACGATCTTGGTGGGCTTGCCAAGTTGCGTTTTCCATTTGGCGAAGGGAATCCAAGCCTTCGCAATCTCGTCGGCCGTCACGAGCAGTACGGCGGCTTGAGGCGACTTGGAGATTTTCGGCACGTTGACGACCGGGCCACGCGGCTTGTCGGCTTGAGCTTCCTGTTCTCGTTGCACGCTTTGCAGAGCCTGCGTAACGGTAATGCGATCGGACAACTCGCTTTGCGACAGCGTTCCATTTTTGTCCTGATCAATCAGCTTAACAAACTTGTCGAGCTGCTTATCGGACAGTTTCGGCAGCCGCTTGGAAATGGCTTTCTTAAACTCCTCCAGCGTCGGGTCCGCCGCGTTGAGCAGCACGGGAAAGAACAGCAGCCCCGCTAGCATGGTTGCCATGGTCCATTTGCGTTGAGTCCGATCCAGTCGATTCATGCCGTATCCCCTCGTCGAAAGATATGAAAGCGATCCCTAACAGCCCAGTCAGGCAGCAGCGCATGGCCCCTCGTTTCAAGACACACGATCAAGCCAGCGAAACCCTGCGGACCATTATTGGCATCCGCGAGTTGGTAAGCAATAGGTAGCCGGTTGACGACGTAGATGTCCTGCGAGGGCTTGTCTCGCAGCGAGTTTCGCCGATCGGTTTCGAGTGGTTTGAATTGCGGCTCGTCGGCGAGCCCGGATGTTGACAGAGCCAGGGTTATGATCACGATGTTCAGTTGGTTCATCGTCTTTTCTCTTTCATTGTCAGAAGCAAGGCAGCGCCGGCAGGCAGGTGTCTTTCTAATCTTGTCTTATCTAGTCTTATCGAGTGGCGAGAAGGACTTCGAGAATCAACGCCGGAACTCGTGAGTTTCCGACGGCTAGAGTCCCGGCTTTCGTCTGCCATCATCCTGTATCACAATTGACCCGGACCAATGTTCCTCGTTGCTCCCCCGTCCCCGCGAAGCGGGGCACTCACGAGCCTGTAACATATGTCGCATCGGCAAGCCTCCTTTAATTTGCTCATCGTTCACTGCCCTAAGAAAAGTTTCCGCAACGACTTAGCCGCAACCCGGCACTCAGCGATCACCCGAACTCGTCGCCAAAACGGTTGCAAAGTTGCAACGAACTCAGGATGGTAAGCGCGCACCGACACATCCGCGCGATGCCCACGCCGATTCACAACCCGAAGTGTCAGCGAGCCGCGTCCCGTTCACCATCCATAGGCACCCCGATCGTCGCCCCATCTGACTACTACCTTCATTTTACAGCAATTCGCTGAACTGAATAGTTTTTCTTTCAGCAGGTCCTCGACCGCCCAAGGTCGCTAGTTCTTAGCCACAAGAAACGCAAGAACCCACGCAGACCGAGCGAGTTGTTTTCTTTGCGTCTTGTTGTGCTTTTCGTGGCTGTCCATCCGCTCTTGGCTGCCGAACGCTGCTCGTCCGGTCGCCGACGGTATGAGGTGGCCCAACCGTCCCCGTCATACTCGTGCGTCTGCCGCCCCTCCACGGTAGTGTCCTATTCTTGTGTTGGGCGGATACGCACGCGTCTTGAAAGCAAACGCGCGAGGGCTTACCGCTGGCCGACGACTAGCACTACATACCTACCTACGCAACGTTAGTAAAGTCACAGTGGTTCAAGCTCTTGAGGGGAGAGCTCGAAGGATTTGCTTGCCGAAAAGTCTTTGATCAGATTTGCGTTGCAAAAGGAGGCAAAGTAACTGTCCACAAAATAAAGGTCCATCACGGCTTATTGTGGGTCGATGTGCAAACGCCGCGTTTCGCGGCCCTCGGCAGTGGGTAAGCCGTCTGGGTGCGACCAGAGCCGGAGAGGGATTTCTGGGAAGCAAGAAACGGTCGCGAAGCGACTCGTTACTCGCATTTTTCCGCTTTCCAGCTCCCGACGGGCGGGGCAGCGGCGGCGGGAGCCGGGCCCCTGACTGGTTACCCACGGCTTTTCTTGACCCACAATAAACCGGGAAGGACCCGGCAATTGCTTGGTGGAGAGTGCTTCCAGATCACTGACGACCTCCACTTACGACGTCGCGCGGCGGGACCACCAATTACAGGTTTGATGATGCCGGAAATCAGGAAATTGCCGCTGCTCCTTCGGGAACAACTACAAAAGGACAAAAAGGTCCACTCATAACTCGCTTGCACTCCGACGCAAACCCTATTTTGGAGCGGCTGCACGTGGCGAGCGACCACGGGGTGGAAACGGTGCTGCATTTTGGCCGTTGGTTCCGCGGTGGGCCGAGCGGTCAGCTTGGCTGAAGAAGCCGAGCGTCACGACGGCATTGGTTGCACGGCTCAAGCCGAGTCGCAAAGCCTTCGCCTAGATGAAGAGCTTGGCAGAAGGCAGAATGAAAAAAGGGCAGAACGATTTTTCGATCTTCCGGATTAAGTGGATAGGCCATTTCATCCGCAATCGCTTACGGTTCCATCAGCCCCACACGTCACATCCGCTCATTGCTTACATCCGCTCACTGCTTGCCGAGCAGACCTCTTGGAGACTCACTTCAAAAAGTGCAGTCCGGTCGTCTAAACTATGGATGACCCGGGTGGCTCTTCTCAACGTTGCTCTATGTCAAAATGCTCCTGTGGTAGATACGTCCCTTGAAAGGTTGTTCGATGAATACAAAGCTCGGCGCGACGTTTCTTTTCCTGCTCTGCCAATCGTCGTTGGGATTCGAGCCGACGACGAACGACGACGAATTGCTTGCGAAGCACGGGATTCAACCTACGCCGGCTAGCGTCGCTACGTTTCTTCGCCAACTCAAGCCGAACGCGGCCCTGCGGCAAAAGGCAAGGAAGCTGATCGAACAACTGGGCGATCCCGTCTTTTCCGTGCGCGAGGCTGCCATGGCGGGCTTGCTCGAGCTACCTGAAGTTCCTCTGAGTCTGCTGCGCGAAGCAGCCAAGTCCGAAGATCAAGAAATCGGTTACCGGGCTCAGGCGGTCCTTGACGATCCGCGGACAAAGGAGAAGTTGCGGGCGGCTCACAATCGTCGCGAAGTCGTTGCGGTGGTTCTGCGTTTGATTCGCCAGAAGAAGATTCGAACCACCGCAGAGGTGATACTGCAAGTCGCTCCTTTTTTGAAAGATCGGGAGCTTGAGGACGGAGTTGCCGATGCGGTCGCTGGCGTTGCCGAGCCAAGTGACCTTCCGCTACTGCGACGATCCATTTCCGACGAAAGCACGGCCGTGCGGATTGCGGCGATTCGCGGTCTAGGCAAGGCCGCCGGACCGGCGGCGAAACCGGAACTGCGGGCACTCTTGCGGGACGACAATTCTCGTGTCGTGCTGGCGGCCGCGCACGCGCTGGCGGCGCAGGCCGATCGCGCGGCGATTTCCGTGCTGATCGAACTGCTCGCCGCAACCGACGAACCCGTCCGCGTTCGTAGTGTGCAGATCCTTCGTCAGATGACGAAACAAAACTTCGCGGTGAACCCCTACGGAAAAGCGGATGATCAGCAACTTCAGCGAGAACACTGGAAGGCATGGCTCGCCAAGGACGGGGGCACGGCCGCGGTTCACGCCCTGCTAGAACTTCGGCCACTGCCCGAGAATCTCGTTACCGGGTTGTTGGCTCATTACAATTTTGATGACGACGCGGAGGGCCGATTGAAGGACGGCAGTGGAAACGACCGGCATGCCACACCTCAAAACGCGTATGCGCTAACGTCCCGAGGCGGCGGCAAGGCGCTCCAACTTCGTGGTTTGGGCCATCACGGCGATGGCGGCGGGCACGCCATCTTGCCGTTCGTCGAATTTTCCTCGCATCAGCAATTCACGCTTGCCCTGTGGGTTCACGAATCCGGCATGACGCATCCGGAAGGCGAAGCCTACATCACCTTTGGAACCGATCGCGGAGTCGGCACGGAAGACGCGCTGGGAATTGCTCACTTCAACGAGAACCTGACATTCAGGGTCGGCGGTGGTCAGATCTCGGTGCCGTATCCCG
>JAJDEH010000101.1 GCA_029259935.1 Planctomycetota bacterium | reverse complement strand
GGGGTCGACCAACGGGAGCCCCATTCGCACGAAGTTAAGCCAAATAACCACAGGTTCAAGAGTAAAGCGATGATTGCTAGCTTCAGAAACACCGAGCATTCTTACAGCAAGCAATCTCGTGCTGTCATCCTGAATCCCGCGAAAACTCCTTAACTTCGTGCGAATGGGGTCGACCAACGGGAGCCCCCAGGAAACTGCGCTGCGATCCCAGCCGTACTTGAGCAATGAGTTTTGGGACAAAGCCTAGTTTGTGACCAGTTTAGCCAGGGCCACGCAGTGTGCCAGGATAAACAGGGGCACGGTGTAGGTGGGTGCCAGAACCATCGGAAACCGAAAGACGATCGACGCGTCCGGCTTGTCGTGAAAGATCCGAAACGGTGAGGGCACCGAGAAATACATCGAAATTCCGGCACCAAGGAAAACGGCGATGCCCACCAAGTGCCAAACGATGAGAACATTTTGCCCCAAGGGAGCATTCGCCCCAAACAGGCTTACAACGACGGCGCTCACGGCAAAAAGAAAATCCGGAACCGTTCCCAAGATCACGAAATGCCGAGGCAGCTCGCCTTGGACGTATTTGACGACTGTTCCGATGGCCAGCAGCCGAAGGACATGGAACGACACCAAATGAAAGTCAGAGACGTGGGAGGCAGCGGACAGAAACCCTTTCCAGGAAACTTCGAACGCTCCAAAACATACGGCCGCGAGCGCGACCACGACGGCCAACCCTATGAAATTGGAGAGCCAGCCACTGTACCGCAGAAAGACGCCCCGGCTGCCGAGGTAGATCACCAGCACCATCCAGGCCAGCATCACGGCGATCCATACCACGACGGTCGCCACATAACCGGGCGTGGCGTCGCCAGATTGGAGGAGCCAGTAGCCAATCCACGCCAACTCCGTCAAACCTAACCAAACAATCAGCGGCCGAACCCGCTCATAGATCTCTTTGAAGCGTACCATGAGAGTACTCCTTGAATGTGTGTTCTCGATTAACGTTTAACTAACTTGCGTTGCGGACGATCGTAAGATCTCGTGGCTCGACCGCGGCGGATAGCAGATTTAGTTCCTGACGCTGGGCGGTCTCACGCCATTCCTCACTTTCATGAGCCAACACGGGCTCCTTCAACACGGGAAATCCTTTGTCACGTTCCCACTGATCAAAGTCGGGAACACGACTCAGCAGCATCCGAAACATGAAAGCCAAGGCCGCCAGTTTTCCACCCTTGGAAAATCGCGGGTGAATCAACGAGGGATTGTCGAGGTACCGGCGAGCGATGCTCTCAAACGGCTCTGGTTTTCGACCCGTGACCAACTCGACATGATCCGTTGGCGCTCCCACCTCGAAAGCACCGTGGCGGACTTCCTCGGCGTAGTAGCGCATCTGAGCAATCTCGAACTCAGAGGCACCGAGAGCCTTCGCCGCCTTGGAGAACATTTTCATCGAGGAGTCCTTGTACTTGACGTTTCGCCCGGTGACGTTGGTCAAAGTGCCGGCGATCTCGTGAGGCGATAGCAATTCTGGACCGGTTGGCCGGTAGCTCTTGCCGATATGCGGCCCGGGGTTGGCCAACACACCGGCGACGACGCGGGCAATGTCTTCGTTCGAGGGCGGTGCATTCCTGCCATCTCCGAAGGGGACGACCAACATGCCAAGGTGCACAATTGCCGGCAGTCCCAACAGATAGAGAAAGGCAAAGACGCCCGGATTGACATGGATGACGTCCACCGACGGCATCCAACGGTACAACTGATTCGCGATCCAGTGCTCGCGGGTCACAATGGAAGGATGAGTCGGGTGGGGATTCCAGCCGCTCATTAGGGCAACGACTTCGAGTTTGGCTTCCTCGGCGGCGATCGCGAACAACATGGCACCGTTCAGAAGGTTCGCTGCAAAAGGCGGGCAATGATAGGCGCGCTGGACGCCATGGAGGGCCTTTCGCAAATCGCGCAGATCAAATAAGTCGCCAACCATAATTTCCGCTCCGGCCTGTTCCAGTATCTGGCTGCGGCCGTCGCGTCGCCGGACGAATGCCCGCACCGGGAAGCCCCGTTTCAGTAACTGCAACACGGCGGCGGAACCGGTGCGACCGGCGGCGGACGTCACGAGAATTTTTGGTTTCGTCATAACTTTGTTTTCCTGGGTTGGATGACAGTGGTTGGATCAACATTCCGCGTTTATTTTCGAATCCAGTCTCTTGCCGCCTGATGGAACGAGCTTGGGACAACCCGCCAAAACGCAGCGGAGGTGGATCGCCGCCCGTGGTCAGGCAGCCTCGCCAAGGAACCCGGTCACCACCTGGGCCAAGTCACGCGGTTTGTCCATGTGGACGTAATGACCGGACTTGTCGATGATCTCCAGTCTGGCGTTTGGCAACTTCTCGGCGATCTCATGCCCCAGCTTGCTACTGATGAAGCGGTCGTACTTGCCCCACACGACCAGCACGGGCGTCCGAAGCTGGTGGGCGCGCGGTTCAAAGTATTCCTGGCCCGTGCGGAAATTTTGGAAGTACGATAGAAACGCCTCTTGGTTGCTTTTGTTGGCGCCAGCGGCCGAAAACTCCTGCCGCACTTCGACGGGAATGGAGTGTCCCCGGTAGAATCCTTTGTGGTACGCAACCAGGGCACTGACGCGGGGAAACCAGCGCACTAGGGCCTTGCCGAGGATCGACCCCTTCTTGGCAAAGCTCTTGAGTTCCCATGACGAGTATTGAGGCCGCGGAAACGGAATGCCGTCCATGACCGCCAGTCTGGAGACTCGATTGGGGTGTTCCAGTCCGACGAGCAGTGCTGGCAGCAGGGAAATGTCCGTGGCGACTAGGTTCGCTTGACGGATGCCAAGTGAGTCCATGAAGTCCACGATCACCTCGGCGAAGTGGCGTGAAGTGTAGTCCGCCGAAGATTTCAACGGGTCGCTCCCGCCGAAACCGGGCCAATCGAGCGCCAGTACACGGTAGTTTTCGGCCAGCAGCGGCGCTACCGCGTACCAAGCCTGCAGATTCTCCGGCACACCATGCAGTAGCAACACCGGAGGCTTTTCGGGGTCGCCCAACTCAGCGTAGCGGACATTGATTTCTTCCTTTTTTAGTCGCGTGGTCTTGGTGGCCAGTAGGCGATTCGTCATGACACTCCTCCTTTGGATTCACTCACACTCGACAGTTAATTGCATATACAAATATATGCCCAAAAAAAATCTAGGCTCTGGATTCATCGGAGCGAATACGCTGCACGGCATCGTCGACCGCAGCCACCGTCTCGGCACCAATCAACTTCATCACGTTGGCTTGGGCCATTTCCCAGGCCGGCCGCGCTCGCTCCAGCATTCTTCGTCCTTCAACGGTTAGTCGGAATGGCTGCGCCCGACCATCGTCGTCATCATCAACCACTTCCAGCCAGTCTCTGGCCCTCATACGTTCGACATTTCGGCTCAATGTGGATGTATCCAATTGCAGACGTCGGCACATGTCGGCCGGCCTTGCCAAACCAAGCCGCGCCGCCACGACCAAGATATTCAATTGGCTCGCCTTCAGGCCGAAGGGCCGCAATGCCTGGTCGTAAACTTTCGTCACGACTCGATTGAGCAAACGCAATCGGGCCACCAGACACTCCCGCGCAATCACGTCTTCCGTTCGATCTTTCCTATTCGTACTCATGTCAAATTGTCTCCACCTCAAATTGCCTTCACGGGTAGTTGTATATACAACTACCGTGGACGTCAACCCCTTTTTGAGAAACTTCTGGGATTTCACTTCTGGGACTGCTTCGTTCTGGCGGACGTGGGGTGACGGTTCTCGCGGCGATCCATGCAACCCATCGGGCATCCACCCGCGTTTCGTGACGGACACCGAATGCGAAAGCCTCCGACCGCGAAGACGCATTAGCGGACGGGGAAGCAGCAGGAGGCGGTTCTATTTCGTGGGAGAAGCACTCTCGGGTTTGTCTTTTCCGCGTGGATCCAGGAAAGGCAATTGGCCGCCGCGCCATGAACCTTTTGCATCGTGCTTGAGTTCCGCGTACTTCTTGGCCAAATCGATCACCGCGTCGTCACTTTTGTCGACATGCAAGTCAAGCCACACGCCCGCCTCTCCGCGAGTGGCAATGCGAATCCCCGCAGCCAGTCGTCCGCGATGGTCGCCTCCGGCTAAGTCGCCCGCCACCAGCGCGGCCAGCAATCGATCGGACAGGCTACCCTTGGTCTCTTCGTAAGCCGTGGCCATCGCCGTGATCACTTCGCGACCGGCCAGAGTGTTGCCTTGACAACAGTAGAACCGGCCCGTCATCGCTCCCCAATAACGGCTGCGCGAGGGCGCGGCGGTCGGATTGTGAACCGCCGCCTGACCCTGCATGTCAATGATGGCCAGTTGCCGCATTTCTGGCTGCTTGTCGTCCTTGAGCAGATCGGCGAGGACCATCTCGGGCCGCATGCCGCCCGCCAAACGATCCAACGCCGGTTCGCCCCACGCCGGCACATGATGATGTTGAGTGCAAAAAGCACCGACCCCCGCGCGAACATAAGGAACGACGCGTCCCACCGCCGGATACTTGCTGGCGACGGCCGCGCCACACTGGCCCGTTTCAGGATCGACGGCCACGATGGAAAAGGTCGCCGTGATCGAACTTGCGGGTGGGAGCGGTTCACGATGTTGCTGAGCCATAAGATGTTGCTGAGCCATAAGCGGTGAAGCCATAAACAGTGAAGTAATGGAGGCGGACAGGAAGAGCAGCGACAACAGAAAGCGGACAACGTTCACAATCCGGTACTCCAGCTAGAAGGAATGACCAAGTTCGCCCCCACATTTTAACCGAGACGAAATCGGTTGCCCATCAAAAACTCGATTCGACATCTAACGCAACGCGGCGGCATTCAGCGAAATACCGTTCCACGCAGCACGACATAGGAAACCATCAGAACCAGCGTCGCGCCGGCGACAAACTGCATTCGCAGTCGCCAACGCTCCATTGATTCCCAGCATCGCGTGTTCGAACCTAGTCACCGGAAAACGCGATTCCTGTCAAAGAGCTCGACAGCTTGAGGTTATTTGAAGTTCGGCTGTGGCGTGCTGTAAAACTCAAATAGCTGTTTCACGGAAGGCCGTACCAAGACGATCAGCGTAAACACGCCCAGGACCGTTCCCAGCGGCATCCACAAACAGACAACGGCGGCAGCCACCATGCAGAACGTGTGTCGCCTGCGCCGGGCAATCGAGCGACCGGCAAAAAACGCCACGCTCGCCATGGTCCATCCCAACAAGATCGCGGCACCGCCCATCACGGCGAACATTGCACCCATGAACTGGGGGAATCCCGGCGGCGGACCTTCGGGACTGCCTTCGGGACCATCCATCATCTCGGGATTGACCAGAATGATGATTCCGAATGTTAGGTGGATGACGGGAATACATGCAAACACGGCCAGCAGGCCGGCAATCACGTAATAGAAGATCGATAGCAGCTTCAGATGCTGTTCGTCTTGCGATTCGCTCACGCCCGGATAATTGTCAGAATTCGGAGACGCCATCCGCAAACTCTTCGGAAAAGGAAACAGAAACGGTGCCGGCTTCCATCCAATGTCTTGAATTCGGCCACTCACTCAACTTCAATATAACGGTAAAGCCCGCTCGCTTGCGTTGCGTGGCCTAAAAATTTTATCCATGGGCCGTTGCAAACGGCAGTCGGCCCCGCCATACCGCCGCCTAAAGACTCGAACCTTCGCAAGATTCGCCCCTCATTTCACAACTTTGGCTGACGGAGCCCGTCGCATGTCGCGTCTATTTTTTCCGGTCTTAGCGAGCAGTGTACTTTGGCTTCTCGGCATCTCCGAGTCCGTGGCCCAGCCCGGCGATCCGGCTTCCCCGCCGTCTCCGTCGACGACTCGGCTGACGTCGCCACAATTGGAAGACTATCTTTGGAACCGCGTTTACGGTGACGAGAAGTTCGACTGGGAAATCGACAATTTCAAGGCCGCCAAGCACTTAAGCATTCAGCCCAAGGACGGCGAATCGCTGGCCGACGCGTTGGAGCGCCAAGGCGGCTACTTCGGCCTGCAAATTGGAACGCGGGCCGGCCCAATGACCATCTATGACAACAAGTCGACTTACCTGTGGACTCACCGCTACAGTTCTTTTCGTCACGACGACTCGCCGCCCATTTCGCTCGGCAATCGCGAAGGCCATCGGCTGCCCGCCGACAAAGCGTATGTGCATATCATCCCTCAGCGCAAAGGAATCGATCAGCCCGAAATGCTCAGGTTCATCAAGGAAGGCGACGTCGTGGTCTACTTTCATCCCGAGCATCGCAAGCCGATGCTCGAGCAACTTCAGCAATGGCGATGCACGCACGCGGCTTGCATCATCGAACAGCAAGTCACCATCACGAACGCCGCGGGCGAAGAGGTGTCCAAGGTGGTGCTGTCGACCGTCGACACTCCGGCCGGGTATGCCAAGCCTTTCAATGGCTCGTCGACCAACCCCTGTCATGTCATTCGGTTCATGCCCCGGGATGAAGAAGGCAACGCGCTGCCCGACGAGGTCTCGCAGGCGTATCGCTCGCAGGCCGCCCGCTGGGGCACATTAATGTTCGACAAGGCGCAGTTCAACGGCGATTACAACTCGATGACCCTTCGCGTGCCTTCGCAAGTTCTGCCCGATGCCAAGACGTATCTCGGCGGCGGCAAACCTGAACGCAAGTATTGCGCGTGGCTCGCCTATTCGACATGGTGCTGCGCTTGGATGACGCCGATCAACGAACGTGGATTACCCGAAGATCTGTTTCGCGAGCTGGCGTTTAAAAAGTTGGCCGCCGATGGCAGCAGCTTTGACTTCCGTTCGGACAAGCACAAGTATGGTGCCGGCACGTTGGCCGACTACGCCGCGCCACCCGAGTTGCGGGCGCATCGCGAACAATTTCCATTCCAACCCACGACGGCACCCGAATTGGTGATGAGCTTCCTAGACCGGACGTTGGGCCCCGATCATCTATTCACCGGCAATGTGCAACGCTGGATCGGCCATGTGACGATCAAGGCCGGCGTACTCAAGCAACTACAAGCCGGATTGGGCGACACCTTCATGCTCAGTTCCGACTTCGGCGACGCGCGGGCCCACGATCCGCACCCGCGCACCAAAGATGAAATCACGGAATACAACGAGCGCGTCCAGGATGTCTTCAAGAAGGCCATCGAGTTCTACGAACAGGCGGCCAATCTGGCGGAAACCACGCCGCTGGAAATGGAAGAGAAGGGACGCGAGATGATGGCCAAATGGGTTTATGAAGCACGCAGCACCACGGCCCGCGGCAAGAAATGGCTGCCGCCCTACGCATTCTTCCGCGAAGCCGAGGCTTACGATCATTTTTTCCAAGATCGCAACGCCCGGCCTTATGTCCCACGAGCCGTTTACGTGGGCACGATCGTACCCTTCGAATTCTGTAAGAAAGCGGGCACCGCCGACAAGAACCGGTTGTCCCCGCTGGCGGCCACGCCGCGGCTATCCTTCGAGGACCAGTTCAACGGCGACGACGTGATTCGCACGAATCTGGGCTTGGCCGCCGACGATCCGACAGACCCGCTGGACGCCTTGTGGAAGCGGCTTGCCGACGCCGAGCAGCCCAACCCCGGCTTCAACCAATTTGAAAAACTGGCCCTGGCGGTCATGCGGAAGTCCTGGATCCAACCCGATCAATTACCCGCCGACGAAAGCGAGTTGGCATCCGAGCAGTGGCAGGCTCGCATCGCCGCCCACAACAAATACGGCCTCGACCCGGCACTCTTTCGCCGCGTGTTGGTGGATTACTGGAACGATCCCCGTCGGCTGCGCCCTTGCATCTATGAAGACCGTATCGTGAGCGTCGCTTCGGCGGTTGAAAACATCAAGCTGCTCTTCACGCACGCCGACGAAGCCGACTTCAGTCCGATGAAGTCGAAAGACGAACACATGCGGAACGACGCGAATGCCGAATTGGGCCATCCGCGCCGCGTGACTCCGCTTCCCTGTGGGGGCGGCTTGACGCACACCCCGACGG
>JAJDEH010000011.1 GCA_029259935.1 Planctomycetota bacterium | reverse complement strand
GCCCCACATGGGCGCGAACCAGAGTGGCACTCCAAGCGCTGGCGGCGCGGGATAGTGCCATTGGCCGCTGTGGACGCCGGTGAATTCGATGGCCGCTCCCAATAGGATCATGTAGGCGACGAATGCCAAGTCGTGTCTTTGGTGGAAAAACGCTAGGGCAATCATCAGCACCAGCGACGTTGCACAGCACAGCAGTACGGGGTTCGTTATCAACATAAATGGCGCTGCGAACAACAGGGCCAAAACCCACAGCTTCGCGCTCGGTTTCTCGGCAAGCGGACCGCCAATTATCCGGGAGGTGTGCAGCAAGTAGAAGCCCCACATCAGTGGTTCGAATACGGGCAGGCCGAGGAAGTCAGGGTGATCAAAAATGAACTGCCCTTGGCTTACCGTCAGCACGTCCATCACCGTGAAGAAGATCGCGGCGGCGACATAAAGCACGATCTCGACCGGCTTCAATCGCCCAAACGTAAACGCCCACACTGTCAGCAGTGCCAGTGCCTTGCCAGCATTGGTGGGAAACCACGCAATGATCGCAAGCGTCGCTAGAAGCTGAACGGTCAAGATTAGACGGTTTTTCACCATGACAGGTCGTTTCAGGGGCTCAGTTGTTGAAGCGATTTCGTTGGCTGATCCGCCGACGTCGGTGGAGTGACCGCGCGGGTCGTTTCGGCAGGCAGTGACTCGGGGTCTTCAACCTCTTCCAAGTGGGCGGCCACTGCTTCGGCCGACGTGAACTCGAAACGGAAGCCGAGCTCGTCCTTGATTCTCTGATTGCAGAGGACAGGAGGCCAACACATATAATCGACCAGCGCTCCGGGAATCTCGGTAAGCCATTTTTGCCGGGTGTACCACAGCAGATTGGTAAGCGACTTGAGGACTCCACGAGGCAGGCGAACGATGGGCTTTCCCAGTTGCCGGCCAACTTCGGAGAGCTTGATCGAACCGTCCGCTCCGACGTTATACGTTCCCGACTTGTCCGACATGAGCGCCGCTTGAACGGCCCGCCCGCAGTCCAATTCATGAACAAATTGCCAAGAGGGATCGAAGCCGCTCGGCAGCACCAGAAAGGGACGCGCGAAGAACCGAGTAATAAAGTTGTTCGCGCGGGCACCCATGATGGTCACCAGTCGCAGGATCGAAATATCGATCGTTGGATGCTCATGGCGAAACTGCCGGCACATTTCCTCCACGTCGATCTTATCCAAGGTGTATTGCACCTGGCGCGCGCCGTGAAGCCGGTGGGTTTCCGGGATCGGCGATGGATTGTTGGGGTGGGCACCATACACAACGCTGCTGGATGCAAAGGCGACATGCTTGACACCGACCGCGGCCGCCGCGGCCAGCACGTTGCGCGTGCCGCCGACGTTGACTTCGTGCGTCTGACGTGGCTGATGATTCGGTGCCAGGCGGAAGGCGAGATGAGCCACGCGTGTCACGCCCGCGCTCCGAAACAGTTCGTCCAGACCCGGCTGCGTGATGCAGCGTTGATGAAAACTGAGTTTTTCGGATGGCACTTGCGAGGGCGAACGGTCAATGCCAACGATCTTGGCTACACGGTCGTCGCGTTCGAGTTGTTCGACGAGTACCTGGCCCAAGTAACCCGCGACACCGGTGATCGCGACCACTTCGCCATGGTGCTCTGTACCGCCGTTGTGTTGATTCACGGCGTCGCCTCCCTTTTGGTGGGTGCATAGCGGCCGGGGGCGATAATCTGATGGGGGTCGATCGCGGACTTGATCTGTTCGACCAACTGCCAACAAGTCGCCTGTCGACGGATTACTTTTTCCATGTGTTGGATGCCCACTCGGTAGGGAACGCAGCCGTGTTCCGCGCCGCGATCAAAGAGGTCGTCATAACAGGCGTGGGCCTGCTCAACCTCGCGCGCGTTTTCGCGGCGAAACAGAATCGGGACCGTGCTATCAAATACACGGTCGGAGAGGCTAGTCAGTGTGATCAGCGGGTCCATTCCGTGTTGGCGACAGGTCGTCGCTACCGTCTCCACATACTGACGGACTCGCTCGGCCTTCATCGGGACTAGCGGCGAGTACCAGATAAGACCACAGCAATCTTGCGCGGGGTCAAGCTGGTCGGCGGTGGAAACGGTGCGGCCCGACTTCCAGTAGGCCAAGGGCAGCGCCGTACGACGAGGCTTGCCCGAGACAATGTCCAGCAACTCGTGCCCGGTTTGCAGCTTGCCACGCAGACGCTGGGCAGCCGGCAAGGGAACAAAACGCAGCACTCGGTCCAGATTCCTCAGCCGGGCGTGGTCGAAGAAAATTAAATTCTTCGCACAGGGCCGCAAGTGCCGGCGAATGATCTTGCGCGCCGCTCGAAGCAAGGACGGATCACCATAGAGCGCTCCGATGCCGGTCCAAGGCGCAATGCCTTTCTCGCGCGCCAGGCTCTCAATCGCTTCCTCGGGGATGGCTCCGCCACGGGTCACGACGTCCTGTGGATAAGGCACCATCATCGACAGCATGCGGAGCGAGTTCATCAGATTGATCGATCCGCACAAGCCAGGAAGACTTCGCAGAACCTCGCGAACCGCCAAGACCGCGCCTTCCAGGGCGAGTTCGCCGCGCAAGGAAAAACTAAAGGCCTGAACGTTGGCTGCAACGGGTGCCAAGGCGATCGTGCCTTGCGTGACGATCCCCATGTTTCCTTGTGCGAACAGCCCGTCCAGATACGGTCCAATGCCCCACTTAAACGTCTGGTTGATTTCGCGGCACGCTAGTTCTTCAAAGGCCCCGCGATAGAGCCGGCCATCGGGCAAGACTGCCTCGAGCGCGGTCAGCGCGCCGAAGTGGTCGGCGTGCGGCGTGATTCCATAACCCCGCTCCAGCGCGTTACCCAGCAAGCTGCAATCCGGACCCCCGCCATGCGTTGGCACGTAGAAGGGAGCATCGCGGTGGTCGAGATAGTCGCGCAGTACTTGCTGCGTGACGCCTGGCTCGACCGTGACCACGCCCAATTCCGCGTCGAATTCCACGACGCGATTCATGTTGGACAGATCGACCAAGGCGCATCCGTCGAGTACCGGATTCGCCGATCCGTACCCCCAGTTCCGTCCGGTGCTAATAGGGTAAAGCGGAATGCGGTGTTCATTCGCAATGCGGGCCAAGGATTGAACTTGGCCGACATCTTGCGGCGTGAGTACGGCGGAGATGCGACGGCCAACACCCGTTGTGGACCGGCAATAAGACTCGGTCGCCTCGGTTCCTGTTAGCACGTTTTCTTCACCCAGCGAATCACGCCACGCGCAAATGACTGCCGGCGGCACGGCATGGCAACCAACCGGGGTTGCGATTTGCCACGCGCTTTGCGGCGTCGCCAGGGTTTTCATGATCCGTCTCCTCTTAACAGCAAATCCCTCAGAGAACGTACCTTATTCTCTGTTCCGTAGAGCCGTTGTATCGAAAGCAGGCGGTGGGCCTGGTTTCGATTCGGACGGTTCCGTGGGAGGAGGAGTTGCCGTCGTAATCGATACATCAACACGAAGGCCGACAACAAGTTCCGCGCTTTCGGCCAGTTCGATCCACACTTCTCGAGTCTTGGTGTCAATTCGTTCTTGGGGCGAATCATCCCAGATCTGTTACCGAGTCATGCGGGGGCTCATTCGCGAGATTCGCCCCGTGAACGTTTTGTCGGGAGTGCCATCGACGACAATCGTGGCGCTCATGCCGATTCTGACGCGCGGGGCATCGAGTTCATCAACAAAGGCCCGGACTCGAAACCGGCTCGTATCCGCTATCACAATGGTCGGCAGCGGGCTGTCTGGACCGATTAACTCGCCCGAGTTCGCCTCGATGCTCAACACCTGCCCGTCGATAGGAGCCCGCAGTACCATCTTTTCATGCTGGGCCATGGCGATTCCCAATCGCGCTTGAGCCGCGCCGATCTGGGCGTCCGCGATGCGCAAGTCGTCTTCGCGAGCTGGCGCGTGGAGAAAGTCCAGCCGCGCCTTGGCGGCGGCGACTTCCGTTTCCAGAGTCTTCAGCCGGGAATGCTGTTCGTCGGCCAGTTGTTGAGAGACGGCGTTGTTCGTTCTCAGTTGATATGTGCGATTCCAGTTGATTTGGGCCAGCTGCAGTTGGTGCAGCTTGGCGTTGTACAGGGCATCGGCTTCGCGCTTTTCCTGCGGGTGGGCTCCATTCACGAGCCGCTGCCGTCGCGCGCGCGTCAGATCCAAGTCGGCTTGCGCTAAAGCAACCTCTCGCGATAGGCGCGTATCATCCAGTTGAATTAAGACGTCGCCACGCGTTACTTGATCTCCCTGCGACACGGCTACTTGGACGATGCGGCCGGGCAACTGGGCGCGAATGTCAATCTCCTCCGAGAGCCCCTCGATTCGACCCAAGGCAAAGACTTGCGGTACGTCGTGTCGTACCGGCGATAAGCGAGCCGTGGGAGTCGATTGTTCGTTCAGTAGCAGCGCCAAGCCTCCTATCATGGCGAATGCAATCGTGAAATAGATTAACTTCATTTCAGGAGGTCCGACTTGTCAACTAGATGGGTTGAAGCACGGGTTCTTGTTCATGGTTCGATTCCAAACGGAGCCGTCCGTCGTCGAGTTGACAGATGCGGTCCGCCAGCGGATAGATGCGCGGATCGTGGGTCACCACGACAACGGTTTTGCCCTCGCCGAGGGTAAGTGACTTTAAGAGTTGCAGCGCCGCGGCACCGTTTTCTTCATCAAGCGATGCCGTCGGTTCGTCGGCCAAAATAATGTCGGGATCCGTGACCAAGGCACGGGCAATGGCGACCCGTTGGTTTTGCCCCACGCTCATTTGGTTCGGATAGGCTTTCGCCTTTTCCGCAAGTCCGACGGCTTCCAGCAAGCGCATGGCTCGTCGGCGGGCGTCGGCCTTGGGAATCTCTCGTAACGTCAGCGGTACACAGACGTTTTCCAGTGTGTTCAGGCCGCGAATCAAATGGAACCGCTGAAAGATGAAACCGATGTGGTTTCGTCGCAATACGGTCCGCGCGGTTAGGTCGAGTCCGGATATGTCCCGCCCCAACAAATGGACGCTGCCGGCGTCGGCGGTGAGGATGCAACCCAAGATCGACAACATCGTCGTCTTTCCACTGCCCGACGGCCCTACCAAGAAGACACATTCGCCGCCCTGAGCATGGAAGTCGACGCCACGCAGCACGGGCGTTCGGTTGGCACCATTGCCAAATGACTTCTGAATGTTTCGTAATTGAATGGTCAAGGAAGACATAGTATTTCGGCTACCGCTCTCAGCCTTGTAGGACAATCAACGGGTCAACGCGGCGAATTCGCAGATAAGGCAAAATGGACGAGCCCCAACAAATAACCAGAACCAAAATCGCGCTCCCCAGGGCCAACCACCAGGGGACGAGAATGGGTGACATCGGATAGCTGCAGGTCTTCTGAACGACCGATGTGATCACGAGCCCCAAGATGGCACCGACAATCGCCATCACGGTCGATTGCACGAACAAAATGGTGCGCACCTGTGATTCCGTGGCCCCGACTGCCTTCAATGTGGCGAACTCTACAAGCCGGTCGAGTACCATGGCATACAGCGTCTGCGCGACCATGACCATGCCCACCAGCAATCCCAACAGAGTCGACGCGCCGAAGCTGAGCCCCAGCCCGGTGCGTGTCATCCAGAAGTTCACGGCCACGCTGCCATATTCCCGGCTTGTCATGACTTCCGCGGAAGGGAGCCTTTCGCGAATCGTGGCGCACAACGCGCCCAGATCCGTACCTGGATCGGCCTGCACCAGAATATAGGAACAGACATTGGGGTCCTTGCGGAGATAGCTGGACGCGCGTTCGTACGAAGTGAAGACGTAAGGTGCCACGATGAAACCCATCACGCCATCGGTCTTTCCCACCACACGGGCTCTTTTGCCACCGATTTCCCGCACCTCGCCAATTTGTGGGCTCTCAAGCTTGGCGGCCTCGTTCACGTCGACGACGATCCCGTCCGTCATACGAATTGCGTCATGAGGGCCCTCGACCAGATTCCAGGCGTTGCCAATGAATCCGCGCGGGCTTACGCCGATGACCACGACGCCCTCAAACCCACCGCTGGGGAGCGACATCTGGCTGAAACCCACCACGTAAGGCGACGCTTTCTTGACGCCGGGCGTGGAGCGGATGCGTTGAGTCCATCTGCGAGGAATGTCGCGTGGCGACTCGACGTCGTGCATCTTCTTGTGGCCGATCCAGATGTCGGCCTTGCTATTGGCCACCAGCAATTCCGCTTTCTGCAGCAGGCCCAGAAACAGGCCCCCTTGGACGTTAACCAACACCACCGAGAAGACAACACCGACCAGTGCCGTTATCAGCTTTCCACGATCCGCCACCAGAGTTCGGATTGCTAACGACCACATACAAGCCGTTACCCTCATTCACGAATTCGTTAAGCGGCCCGCTTGTCGGAGCGTCCGGACAGAGCGTCGTGTTGAGAAGAGCAGCCCCCAACTAAATTGCAAAAGTAGATATGATCGGGGAGAGAGATGGGAGGCTTTACAAACTGGCTGGTTGGAATCGGTTTGTAACTGGCGCCCACATCGCCGCGCACGGACGAATGGATCGTCCGTAAGTTCAGCCGACAGAGAACTGCCGGATTGTCGCGGGCAGGCTGATGGGATTTCTGCGAGCCTAATCGTTCGATGGGATAACAACGGCTGTAAAATCTCTGGTGTTTGGGATGCAAGGTGAGGATCAGGTCGTCGAATCCTCGCCACAGCGAATAGTGAATCATGAATCGTGTGAGCGCGAAAAACGTATCAATCGACTCACGAATTTCGTGCCCCTCGATCGCCAAGCATGTCACCTCGGCCAGGTTTCGTCCCGCCAGGCGAAGCGCGTCCACTTCTTGTTTGTAGGTCGATTCGACTTGAAGCGAATCGGTCGAGTGATCTCCTACGATGGTCAGCGTTCCGGTGACGTGATTGGATGGGTCAAGTGCCACGAAAGTGCGACTTGTTTCTAGTCCAAACTCTTTTCGATAAATCAACTTCGCTGGTGTTTCGTTTACGTAACCATGGACCAAATATTTCTCGTAGGCCAATTCAAAGGCCGCGCGGAGTTGCTGCCTACCCTCCGCAATGCGGGCCACGGCATGGTGGACTTTGCCCCCCCACCTCGAAACCGGAGCCAATCTTGAAGCGCCACTTTGATCAGGGTCTCCTTGATTGGAATTCCATATTTGCATGCGTGCTTCCCCTCGCCGAACGACGGACGGTGCTTATAGAAAAAATTGATTTTCACCGGTAGCCCAATCCGGCACTTCCAAGGCACTCCTACGGCTCTACACGGCGACGGCGGATTGCGTCGCCCCGGACAATACGGGGCCAACCTGAAACGACGGATCGACGAGTCTGGAAAAGTCGTCAATTTCCGCCGCAGTCATCGATGCTGGCATGAGAATCTCATCCGGCACGCTCCCCCCAAAAAAGAATTCGTACCGTTTAGGTTGCAGGTGTTGCTTTTTGTCAATTTCCGCAAAATCCATGAAGAGAGCTTCCGCCGGCTGGCTCTTCACCATGGGGTACATCTTCAGCCCGCCCATTTCTTCAAAGTACATAAAGCGCTTATAGAAGCGGGCATGCTTTGGATGCACTGCAATCACTACTTGATCCACTTGCTGATGGCGGGCGAAGCGGCCCATCAGGCGGGTCAACTCACAGAACAGCGGGAGGAAGCGAGCGATCTGATGTCGGCGGTCGGCAAGGCATGTGACCTCCGCCAGCTTCAGGCCCATGTCACGCCGCCGGTTGATCTGTTCGGCGTAGATCGACTCCATGGGAAGCCCGTACTCTCCGTCCATCACGAGAGTCAGAGTGGCGACGACCTCCGGATGAGGTCCTCGCGGATCCTTGATCGCGACAAATATCTGGGTCGTCGGCTCAAGGTGGTACGGCGAGACTCTCATGTCTCGTTGGCTCGGCTCGGAGAGCCCCGCCCGCACATAGGATTGCTGGAGCAGCCTGAACGCCGCTTCACGTTCGGCTCGAGTTCTAGCGATGCGGCAACCGACGGCTTCGTCCGCCTCGGTTGCATCAATCTTGATGGATGGGTCGTTAGACTGGCCAAGCGCCGGAGTTGTCGCAATCATGACTTTCCAGTTTCGCTGTAAGTCATCCGTTCTGCGCGCACCATCGCCACGAATGGAGCGAGGTAGACCGTGCGATCACGGTTAGTTGCCTGCCAGTGCTGCTCAACAACGCGTGCAGGCAGTTGTTACGAAGAACGGAAGAAGAGAAGAGTAGATAAGTACGACTAGCTGGTGTTGGGCATTGAAAGAGTAGGTTACGAGGACGGAAAGTCAAGAATTACTGACGACGCCATTCGCCTTCGTCGCAATGACGCTGTACCACCGCGTTCTATTGCCGGGCAATGCCGTTGCGGGACTGTTGAAGGGACGGGCGCGGGAGAAACTCACGTAACTTGGCCCGACCCATCAGGATGTGAAGCGAGTGCGGACTTACGCAAAAAGTGGGGCGGCAAAAAGAAACACCACAAGCCGGACTTCCGCGTCGCCAGCGCATATATTGGTAACTGGTCCGCCAGCAGAAACTGAAAATCCAACAGGGCAACAGAAGATGAATCCACAAGCAAGTAACAGAACGGTCGTGGTCGTAATCCTAGGCATCGTAGGAATGGTGGGTTTGGTTTCATGCTGTGGAGTGGGCGCGGTTATCGTTTTCATTCAGAGGCTTGATTTGGATGGTAGGCAATCCGTGCAACTGCCCTATCCCGAAGGCGACGACCTGGCGGCCGCGCGTGAAGCATGCCCGACGCAACTACTGGTGCGGATAGCCGCACCGCAAGACTATCAAGAGGAAACTCCGCCCGCCGGAGTGCAGGAGGTTCTATATCCTTCCGACGGGCTCGAACTAAAAGCATGGTTGTCGGAAGACCCGGCGGATGGGCAACGGCATCCCGCCGTCGTGTATCTACATGGCGGGTTTGCATTTGGGTCCGGAGACTGGGCCGCCGCGTCCCCTTTTTTGGCCGAGGGCTATGTGGTCATGGTGCCCATGCTGCGTGGTGAAAACGGCAATCCGGGATTCTTTGAGGATCAATACGGTGAAGTCCACGATGCGGTCGCCGCCGGCGAGTATGTGGCGAAGCTGCCCTATGTCGATCCCGACAAGGTGTTCCTCGCGGGCCATAGCGCCGGCGCAAGGTTGGTCATGCTGGCATCGATGCTGCCTTCCAAGTACCAAGCCGCCGCGGCATTCAGCGGTACTCCCGACTACGAGGAATGGGTCGCCTCCGAATTTGGAGATTACGCACCGTTTGACAAAAGCAAATCGGAGGAACGACGGGTACGCAATCCCGTGGCCTTTGTGCGCAGCATTCGTTGCCCGTTGTACCTCTTCGTGGAACCCTCCCATCCAGATGTCTCTGACAATCGCTTACTCGCCAGAAAAGCGACAAGCTATGGCAAGACATGCCAGATGCAAATCGTTCCCGGAGACCACATGAGCATGGTGGCACCGTCCGTCCGCCGAACCATTGTTTTGTTCAAGCGTCAGCTTTGACGGCTGACCGGATACACCGTATCCATGGACCCAGGTTGGATATCACCTACAATGACACCGTTTGTCGGCGAGCCCAGCCCGCCATGTCACTAAACACGTTTTCTTTTGGAGCTGTGATGAATACTGTTGGCCAGGTCATGAAGGAACTCAAGAAGAAGGGCAACGAACAAACGCGCAAGACCTATGCTCGTCATGGCGTGGCTAGGGAAATGTACGGGGTCAAGGTCGCGGACCTCAAGACGATCGGCAAGAAGATCAAGGGTAATCAATCGCTGGCCTGCGAGTTGTATGACACGGGCAACTACGATGCGATGTACTTGGCGGGACTCGTCGCCGACGGCGCGCAGATGACAAAGAAACAACTTGAGTCTTGGGCAAAGAATGCGAACGACGCCATGTTGGCGGAATATACGGTCCCCTGGGTAGCCGCCGAGAGTCCTCACGCTCGCGGTTTGGCCATGAAGTGGATCAACGCCAAGAAGGAGTCGGTCGCCTGCAGCGGCTGGTGTACCTACGCGTGGATGTTGATGACGACGCCGGACGAGGAATTGGATCTGGCTGAAATCAAAGACCTGCTGGCTCGTGTCGTCAGTGAAATCGACAACGCGCCGAACAAGGTTCGCTACACCATGAACGGATTTGTGATCGCGGTGGGCAGCTATGTGAAGCCACTGCTGAAAGACGCCAAACGGACGGCAAAAACACTGGGCAAGGTATCGGTCGACATGGGCGACACGGCCTGCAAGGTGCCGTTGGCGACGGAATACATTGCCAAAGTGGAAGCGGCCGGACGAGTTGGGAAGAAGCGGACAACCGCCAAGTGTTGATCGCGGTTCCGTAAAGCCGGTCTGTTTCTAACGACATGGAAGTCCGTCAGGCAACTTATTCAGATGGCCGAATCGTCGTCGCGGCGGGTATCCGCGGTACAAACAGTTTCGCGGCGGTCGATGGCCGTTTAGAATGTTGTGGCGAGCATTGGTTCGTTCCCGTTCGCTTCTGCATTGAGGTCAACCTTCGTGGCTGTAAAACGATTTGGACCCTATTTCGTCAAGAAATTGCTGGGGCGTGGCGGTATGGGAGCGGTGTACGCGGGAGTCCGCGAGAGCGACCAACAAGTAGTCGCGATCAAGGTTCTGGCTGCTCACTTTGCCGACGACGAGCACTTTCAGGGTCGCTTCGCGTCGGAAATCGAAGCCATGAAGCGGCTCGAACATCCCAACATCGTGAAAATTATCGGGCACGGCGAAGAAGACGGTTGCCTGTTCTATTCAATGGAACTTGTCGAAGGACGCAGCCTGTTCGATGAGTTGAAGGAAGGCCGCAAGTTTCATTGGCGAGAGGTCGTCGAAATCGGTATCGACACGTGTGCCGCTTTGAAACATGCCCACGATCGCGGTATTATCCACCGCGACCTCAAGCCGGGCAACTTGCTGCTGATGCCCAACGGCCACGTCAAGCTGGCCGACTTCGGCATCGCGAAGCTGTGGGGAGGCAATCAATTGACGGGTGACGGCGGAGTCCTGGGAACGGCCGACTATATGTCCCCCGAACAAGCACTAGGACGTCCGGCGACCACCCGTAGCGATTTGTACAGCTTGGGCAGCGTGCTCTACGTGATGCTCGCGCGCCGGCCGCCTTTTCAATCGAAATCACTCCCAGAGACGATCAAGAATCTAACCTACGAGAAGCCGCCCCCGATCGCCGAGCTGGCACCCGACACGCCGCCGGATTTGGCGACGCTGATCGACCGGTTGCTGGCGAAGGACCCGAGTGAGCGCGTCGGCACGGCCCAGTCGCTTATGAACCGGCTGAAGGCGATCTTGCAAGAATCCCATACCGCCGAACCCGCGCCGCCAAGGCCGAAGTTTGATGAACCGGAAGAGGATGAAGAGTATTCGCTTGAACCTCTGGCGAGCGTGGACCGGACTGAAGTGCCCGACACTTTGGAATCGGTGAAGCCCACCGCGAGGATTCCGGCATCTGGACCGAAGGCCAGATTGCCGCTGCCGACCGGTGATCGAGGAACCGAGATTCCCGCGACGGTCGCCAGCGCGGTTTCAGCCAAATCGTATTCTACCTCCGCGCCGACCGTGGAAAATGAAGGCAGCCATTTTGTCGAAATTGATGACGAAGTTCGGCGAGCAGCGGCGCGTATCGAAGAAGCGTCACCAGGTTCCGGACCGATTTGGCCTTATGCCACGGCGATGGTGATCGTGTTACTGATTGCCGTCGTGGGCTTGTTCTATTCGCTTGGCACGCCTGCCGATGAGCAGTATCAACAGTTTGTCGCCGCGGCAGAGGTCGATCCCCAGCGGCTCGCTGATCGGAAAAGCGAGCTGCGTGAGTTCGTGGAACGGTATCCCGATCATCCCGAAATCGACCGAGTCAAGCAGTGGGTGATGTTCGCCGAGCGCGGTGAATATGCGAGTAAGCTTGAACTGCGCGTGCGATTCAAGGGGACCGGATCGCTGAGGATCTATGAACGTGAGTTTCTTGTGGCTTATCAGCTTGCCAGAACCGATCCCTCCGCTGCTCAGGCCAAGTTCGAGGATTTGATCGCCAAGTATAAGTATCTGGCAATCAACAGTGACAGCGAACGCGAGTGCATTCAAGCCGCCGACTTTCAACTGGAGTCATTGCAACAAGTGTCGGAAGCTGCCGCCTTGGAAAAGACCAAGTACTTCCGGGCAGCGTTCGTGGCCGCCCAAGAGTTGCTGGATCGTGATCCGCGGGCGACGGCGAAAATGCTCAGTGCTCACCTGAAAGAAGTGACCGAGACGCCAGAAAATGCGGCGACCATCAAGGAAGCGGAAAAGTTGGTGCGGCAGGCCGAGGAAAAACACTTCGAACAGGTGCTTGCCGAAGCCGAGCAACAAGGTGAAAGTGAACCACGCCGAGCCATCGATTTGCTGCGCGGCGCGGTGTCGGATTATCAGGATCGAAGTTGGTCTCGGACGCTGGTCGAGCAAGCCAACAGACTCATTACGGAAATGCAGTCCCGCTCCGCGCCGTCGCCGGTCGAAGACGAAAGCAACTAGCAGTCGGGCTTTCTCACGACGCAAGAATCTCGTGGATCTGCCGCTGCAATCCTCCGGTGACCGTCACCTTGCCGTCACTGCTCACGATGACGTTGATCTCGCTACGCACGCCGAAATTCTCCAAGTAGATTCCCGGTTCGATCGAGAAGCAGGTTCCCGGTAATACGCGCCGCTCTTCGCGCGTTTCCAGATTGTCCATGTTGGCACCGTTGCCGTGGGTTTCTTGTCCAATGCTGTGACCGGTGCGATGCACGAAGTATTCGCCATAGCCGGCGTTCACGATGACGTCGCGAGTCGCTTGATCGACCTGCCAGCCAAGCAGCGGACTGGACGACGCGAACGCACTTCGCACCAATTCAATCCCCGCGTCACGACCCGCCGCGACGATTTGGAAGACTTTTTCAAACTCGTCCGGCACACCGCTGCCGACGAATCCCATCTTGGTCAGGTCGCTATAAATCGCCCCCTCGCGGTCCATCTTGGCCCACAAATCGACGAGTACAAGATCGTCGCGTTTGATTTCCACGGGCCGGGCCGCCGAAGGACCATAATGCGGATTGGAGGCGTTCGCGTTCACCGCGACGATCGGCGGATGGTAGGTGGTCATACCGTGCTTTTCGAAATGCCGCATGATCTCTTGTTGCACTTCATGTTCGTAAACCGGTTGGCCATTCGTGACCTTCTGGGCGATGAACACCCACACCATTTCAAACGCGGCCTTGGTGTGCCCTTCCGCCTCGAAATGAGATTCGACTTGGCCATCGGTCAATGTGGCTTCGAACAACTGCACCAAATCGCCGGAAGAGACGATCTCGACGCCACATCCCCGCACGACCTCCACCGTTCCAGCGTCGACCTTGGCCACATAAGGATTGGCGTTTCGCGGTGAGTACTCCATGGCGATGGTGTTTGCGTTCTTGAGCAAAACGGCAATGCTCTCTTCCAGTTGCTGCCACGGCAAATAGACGATCGACGAGCCCGGCAGGTGATCGAGTACGCCTTGTTCGATGCGGTGCACCAGCTTTTGCGGTTCGCCGTCCGCGGGAATGTAGTAGAGAAAGCGGCGCGAGGGGCAATGCCCCGGTTTGAGGCCCAGAACTCGATGAGCCAACACGTTGCTGCCTCGAAAGTCATACAGTAACCACCCGTCCAGACCGAACTCCTGGAGTGCTTGTTGAATTGCTGACAGGTTGAACATCAGGTTGCCTTTTGAAAAGTGGCTGAGGTAAGGCGCGGGGCACGAGCTTCGTTCCGTTGACAAGCAAGCTACCGCAATGCTGGAGCTACTCCAAGTCCCACAGGATCACCTGGCGATCAAAGCTGGCGGACGCCAACTGCTTGCCGTCTGGTGAGAATCCGACCGAGTAGACCGTGTTCTTGTGACCACGCAATTCTTGCAGCACGGCGTATTCGTTCAGATTCCAGATTCGGATCACTTGATCGAATCCCGCCGACGCCATCCGCCGGCCATCCGCGGAAAAAGCCACGGCTTTGACGTAACCTTCATGGCCGCGCAACCGGTGCTCGAGTTTCCCCGTTTTTTGATCCCACAGAATCACCGCGCCATCACCGCCCGCGGTAGCGATTCGGCTCGCATCCGGCGAGCAGCGCACGGCTTCCACGGAGCCTTCGTGACCTGAAAGACGTGAAACTTCTTTCAAGGCGACCGCATCCCAAACACAGATCACACCGTTCTTGCTGCACGAAACGATCTGGCTGCCGTCCGCCGTCCAATCCACGCCCTGGACGACATCACCATGGCCGCTCAGCACGGCGACCTGCCCACCTTGCTGCCACACGCGCACGTTGTTGTCGTATCCGCCGCTCGCGAATCGCTTTTCATCCGGGGCAAAGGCCGCGGTCACCACGTAATTTCCGTGACCGGTTAGATTCGCCTGCGCGGCACCCGACTGGCCGTCCCACAGTTTCACGGATTGATCCAGGCCCGCCGTGAGGATGTACTTTCCCGTCGGAGAGTACTCAACGCAAGCCACGCCGTCGCCGTGGGCTTCGGCGACCGTAATCGCCTCCTTGGTGGCTAGGTTCCAAATCTTCAGCGCATGATCGAGCCCGCCACTGGCCAGCCTTTTGCCGTCTGGAGAGTAGTCGGCTGAGTAAGCAGCATTTGTATGCCCGTTGGCAAGCACTTGGTACGGTTGTCTGTCGGCGTTCATGATGTCGGCTTTGAATGGAGATTGCGGGGAAACATGGCCACTCCATGATACATCGTGGGTTTCGAATTCTCACTCACCAGCTTAGTGCTTGTGCGGGTGAAGAACAAACGCCTGCCACCAAGTCGCGAGAAGGCAGAGATGCCTTGAATGGCATTGCCATACCGGATGGTAGGTCAGTTTTCGGCGCAACTGACCTACGCGACATCTTCCATTCCACTAGCGGCGTTCGCTGGCGATCTTCGTGGTCAGCATGTCCAGTTGGCCTTTCAGGTCGGCCAACAGCATTTCCGAATTGGCCCCGGATGCCATGTGGGCATAAAAGGACTGCGCGTGAGCGCTATGCGTCGTGCTGAGCATGCCGGTGGCATGACGCAATTCACTAAGTTGTTCATCAAGGTCGCCCAGTGTCGACGACGTCTCGCGGTTGCTGCTCCACAGGTTTTCCAGTTGAAACAGCAGACTGATCAGTAGTAGCGCCTGTCCGCCGAGCGTGAGCGGCATGCCGATGCTCCACAGTTGATCGCGCGAAGCAGCGTAAGCCCAGCCCAATAGCACGGCACCACAAACAAACGTCATGGTTCCCAGCGACAGAAGCGTCCAAGTGATCAGTCCATGGATCGGGCCGCGGCTTTTTTTCTGCTTGGAATCGGACGCCGAGTTGGACGGTGGTTTTTTGGGGCTCCGCGCCGTGGGCAAGTGCCATTCGGGCGCGGTCGCGTG
The DNA here is from genome assembly GCA_029259935.1 of Planctomycetota bacterium. The sequence goes on along the minus strand of JAJDEH010000011.1, from coordinate 6,269 downwards.
GGCCGCGTCGACCGCCGCCAGTCGTTCGCTGACCGCTTCGGTGGTTCCCGTGATGACACCCGCCGACCGCAACGATCGCAGCAAGCGATCCACGGCTTGAAGTTCTTCTTCAAATTGCCAATCGTTGATCACCGTTGGCGGTTGGTTCACGCCGGCTGCTTCCGCCGGTTCCGGTTCTTCCGCCAAGCTATCGGATACCGCGACAGCTTCATCGCTGTCGACCTCGGCGGGCGTTTTTTCTGGCAAGGGCCCAATGCCGGAAGATATTGACCCGGCGCATCGCGCGCAGCAGATGCGCCCGTCATCGTCGTTGGACGCGACCCCAGGAACATCTTGCTGGCAGTCAGAACACCACATCCCGCAAAACTCATTGTGAGTGACAATCGATCCGAACCGGCACGCGCAGGAGCCGTTATCCAGATTGATCGGCGGGAGCCGTGTTAAACTGTAACGATTCTCCGGGTTGTCCGAATCACGCCAAGTTTGCTGGTTAAAATGGGGTGTTTAAGGGGTTTTGGAGGAATCACTCCTGCTCCGCTGCATGCTGGCTCCCCGACTTTGCCTTCAAATGCAGGTCGTCTTGCCGGATGAAGCGAACCAGCATGTCTATGTCGTGATCGGGCAGCAGGTTTTTCTTGGGGTCGTCCGGGTGCGGGGCGAAGGCTGGCATCCGGTCATTACGCCAGATCGGATTGCCATCGTCATCTTCGTCTTCCATTCCGTAATGCGCCGTCGGGTTGGCGATGAACCCGCGCAGCCAGTCGTACGATCCGTATCCAGTCAGACTGGGAACCGTGTCGTCAACTTCTTCATCGCGGTAAGAATGGCAACTGGTGCATGCGTCGTAGCCGAGGAAGTCCGTCGCCAAGGCTTGGCGGCCCTGCGCGATGACTGTCTGCTCCTTGGCTTCTTGCTCGGCCTGATAGGGTAGATTCGCCTCCGCCGATAGGGCCGCGATCATCTGCTGGAGAGTCTTTTTACCGGGCTCGTCGAGATCGGCAACCGCCGCCACCACTTCCGACATCGTGCCGCCAGCGTGCTTGGTGTGGCCAAAGTACTCGGCGGTCCCGAATTTTGCGGGGTCGAAGAAACCGGCCAGCCAGTCACGAGATCCAAAGCCATATAAATTAGGCGCTCCGTTCGGATCTTCGCCCGCATTGGGCGGATCCGGGCCGGCAATGTTGATGTCGCCGGGGTTGGGGCCTTGATAGCTGTGGCAACTGGCACAATGCCTGACGAACAACCGGGGACCTTGGATCTCAGGATCTTGACGCGCAAGCGCGGCCGCGCCTTCCTTGCCCATTCCTTTGTATTCGATAAGTTCCTTCAGGCGTTCGTATTCGCGATGCGCTAGGTCGGACGACTGCAAGTAATCGCGGGAAGCTTTGTAGCGTTCGTAGGCAGCTTCGTCCTCGGGTTGTTTGTCAACCAAATTGTAGTAGTTGTCTTGATACATCGCCTCGAATGTCAGATACCCCGCGCCTGCAAGAAGCAAGACGAAGGCGGCCAAGTTGAAGGCATGTCCCACTTTCCAACGTCCCAAGAGCGGCATCACGAACAGCAACGCCACGATCAAGCCCGGAATGACAATCGCGCCGAGGAATTCCGATGTGAATTTCTTAAGCAATTGGAATAGGAACAAGAAGTACCATTCGGGCCGCGCGGCCGAATACTCTTCCGATGGTTCCGCCGGAGCGCTCATTTCCGCGCCTAGTTCCGCGGTTGGCGGCAAGTTCCCGGTGAACAGCCCGCCCAGGTTGCCGAATCCGATCACCGCCAACATGACGACGATCAGCAGCAGCAAACATGCCACGCCATCCTTGAGGATTTGATGCGGCCAGAAGAACTGATCCGGACGCTTGGCGGAGCTGTGAGCCGTGATTCCATGTTTACGAAACATGGCGATATGCAGCACCAGGAAAAAGATCATCAGCGCCGGTAAGACGCCGGCATGCATGGCAAAGAAACGCGTCAGGGTGTGGTGTCCATAATTCGAACCGCCCACGACCAATTTTTGAAGGTATTCGCCACCTGGAGCCAACGACATGAGATTGGTGGCCACCTTCGTGGCCCAAAACCCCTTTTGATCCCAAGGCAGCAGATAGCCGGTCAGGCCCAGCCCCAACACCAGCAGCATCAGAATCACGCCCAGCCAGTAATTGATTTCGCGCGGCGCTTTGTAAGCCTTGTCAATCAGCACCTGCAACATGTGAATCGGCAACAAGACGATCATCGCCTGCGCCATGAAGTGATGAATCCCGCGCAGCAGCCAACCGCCCGTCATTTCGTTCTGAATGTAGTAGACGCTCTCCCACGCCGTTTGGCTGCTGGGGCTGTACGCCATCCACAGAAAGATGCCGGTGATCATTTGGGTGGCAAAGGCGAACACCAGCATGCTGCCGGTGACGTAGCGCCATCGCGCACCGCCGGGAATGTTTTCGTAAAGGGCTTCGCTTAGTTGCTGGCGATAGCCGGTACGGTTGTCAAACCAATCCGCCAAGGACTTGAATGGATTCATAGCTTCGGCTTCTTATCGTGAATACCGGTATAGTAATCTTCAAACTTCACCTTGATGTTGCCGTCTTCAATGCGGAACTCCAGTTGATCCATTTCACGGGGACTGGGGTTCTTCTTACCGGCGACGTCCACTTTATTGCCCTCCATATCGAAGGCGCTGTTATGGCATGGGCAGTGGAACACTCCTTCACGCAGTGCCACGGAACAGCCCGCGTGCGGGCAGGTCGCGTGAAAGCATAGGAGTTCGTCTCCCTTGATCCGCCGGATCCATACGGCACCGACCGGCTGGTCGGGCGAGAAGGTCCAAGCGTCGACGACATCCATGATGACGGGAAAGCGGACCGGCGATCCGTCTTGCGGAATGGCGGCCAAGGTGGCGACAGGAACAAAACCGTCGTTACTCGAACTTTCGTCGCGATGGGCGAGGGGGACTTTGTTCTTGCGGACCAGCGGGTCGATGAAGACCAGCAGCCCCGCCATCAGGCCAAACAACCCGGTGATCGCTCCCACGACGATGGCCATGAATTCGACTAGGAAGTTACGGCGGATCGGGCCGTCTTGTGAAGTGTCGTCAGATGACGAAGAAACTTTTTCGGCGGAATCAGTCATGGTTGCTCCTCCAAGTAAGAGACAAGAACCAACTGCCGTTGTAAGCGAATGAGTGAATTCGTAACAGGGTGGGATATTAAAGGCGGGCCGGCATAGCCGGAAGCATGGAGTGGCGTTGAGGGCGAATGGCTCGTCACTGAATTTCACCTCCAACAAAACAAATTATTGCATGGCCGCGCGCACAACGTCAAGCACTTTCGGCTGCACCTGGTCAAACTCGCCTTCGACGAACGCGCCGGCCGCCGCCTTGTGCCCTCCACCTCCGAAGTTTTCGGCCACTTCGCTGCAATCCACGGCACAACGGCTGCGGAAACTTATCTTGAACCCTCCGGCCGGTTGTTCCACCAAGATCACGGCGACCTGCGTGCCTTCGATGCCCAGCGCCATATTGATCAGATCCTCGGTGTCGCTGGGCAGCGCGCCGGTTCTTTGAAAGTCGTCCTTGAGAATGAAAGTGTGAGCCAACGTACCGTCCAGTTCCACTTCGATGCGGGCCAGCACTTCGCCACGCAGTTTGATGCGTCCCAGCGAATCTCGTTCATAAAGATCGCCGAAGATCCCGGTGGGGCTCGCGCCGGCATCGATCAGTTGGGCCGCGATACTATAGGTCGTGCTGGTAGTAGAGTTAAACCGGAACCAGCCGGTGTCCGTGGCGATGGCGGCGAATAAGGGCATCGCGATCTCGGCGGTCAGCTTCACACCCAGTTGTTCGGCGGCTTCCACGACCAGCCGCCCCGTCGCTTCGGCCGTGGTGTTCTTAAACGATTCCGCACCAAGATCATCCGCGCTCACGTGGTGGTCGAGGATGATCTTCTTGGCCTCCAATCCGCGCAGCACATCGCCCATCGGACCAAGCTGGGCCCACGCGCTCGTGTCGAGCACCATCAACACATCGCGATCCTTCAGGTCGGCCAACGTGATGTCCTGGCCGATTGTTCTGATGCGACCGGTGGGATCGATGAACGCCAAATTGGGCGGCGTTTCTTGTCCATTGACGACCAGCACGTCCTTGCCGAGTGAATCAAGGACCTGCGCCATGCCCAGTTCGCTGCCCAACGCGTCGCAATCGGGGCGAATGTGACTCGTCAACACAAACTTCTCGTGAGAGTTGATGATCTCGACAAAAGCGGGCCAGTCAACGGACATTATCTTTTCCTTCGGAATCGTGGCTGGGCGAACGGTAGTCTCGCGTGCTTCGAGCGCCGGGGAGCTAACACTCCCGGCTCGCCGTTTTCTCGGTTATCTTTCGTGCAGCTTCGACATCACGTTGAAGCTGGCCTTGCAATGCTTCGCTGGACTTGAACGGTTGAATGTCTCTGAGACGCTTCAGAAAGTCAACCTCCAACGGTTGTCCATACAGCGAGCCCGTGAAGCCGATCAGATGCACTTCCACTTTGTGAATCTGCTCACCAAACGTGGGGCTCGTTCCAATGTTGATGGCGGCCGGCCATGATCCGCTTTCCGTCATCGCGCGTCCGGCATAGACTCCGTCCGCCGGGATCAGGGTGTCTATGGCGTGGACGTTGGCGGTTGGAAATCCGATATTCGCGCCGCGTCCGGCACCGTGCGTTACCATGCCGCGAATGCGATAAGGCCGCGTTAGCAAGTCGCTGGCCGCCGCGATGTCACCCGCGCGAATCGCCTGGCGAACTCGGCTGCTAGAGACATAGGCATCACCTAACAGCAGTGGGTCGGCAATCTCCAGTTCGATGTCGGTCTCGCGGCAATACCGGCTAAGCAAATCGATGTCGCCAGCTCGATCGCGGCCAAAGCAGAAGTTCGGGCCCTCGATCATGGCCCGCGCCTCAAGGCGCTGAAGGACAATCTGTTGAAAAAACTCTTCCGCCGACAACGCCAGCAAAGATTTATCCGTCGGATAGGCGAGCATCGAATCGACGCCCAGGTCGGCCAGCAGTTCCGCCTTGCGGTCGGTCCAGGTTAAAGGGGGCGGCTCTAGCTCGGGCCGCAGGATTCGAACCGGGTGCGGGTCAAATGTGAAGACCACGGCCGGGCCTCCCACTTTCCGCGCTTTGTCGAGCAAGCGTTCCACGATTCGTGCGTGGCCTCGGTGAACGCCGTCGAAATTACCGATCGTCACGGCACCGCCGCGGAATCGTTCGGTCAGATCATCTAAGCTGCGAGCTAACTCCACGATGCCTTACGTCCACAAAGCTCGTTTCACCTACTAGTTTTCGCCTGGCGCATGCTTGCGCGTCCCTCATCCGCCGGCTAACCTCTACTCTAGCGGCAGAAGCAACTTTCAACGAGGGGGAGCGGCCGGCGTTCCCACGGAAATCAGGTGATCGCCGCAAAGGCCCGAGGGAGAAACCGAACCAGGTCCGCGGCGATGAGCGAAACTTGGCCCAACTCAGCGGCGGCCAAGTCGCCGGCAAGGCCGTGCATATGAGCGCCCAGGACCGCGGCATCGAAGGGTGCCATTGCCTGGCAGACAAGCGCGGTGATCAAACCTGTTAGCACGTCGCCCGAGCCGCCCGTCGCCATGCCGGGATTGCCCGTTGTATTGTGAACCGCGCGGTGGCCATCCGTAATGAGCGTGCGGTGTCCTTTGAGCAGAATCACCGTGTTGGTCTTGGCCGCGAGGTCGACGGCGTGTAATTCAAGCTGCTCGCGCTCGGTGCATTCTTCGTCCAACAGCCGCCGAAACTCGCCCGGATGCGGCGTCAGAATGCGGGGCCCCGGATGCTGCGACCATAGGTCGCGGTGCTGGGCCAGCGCAAGCAGTGCATCCGCATCCAGCACCATGGGCTTGGAAATGTTCCCGAACATCGAGGTTACGAGTTCGGCCAGTTCTTTCGACCGCCCAATTCCGGGGCCGCAAGCGACACATGTGGCCGAGTCGCACAGTCTCTCAAGGACTTCCTTGGCCGCCTGCGAGATTCGTCCGTCTTCATCGCACGGCAAGGGATGCGTCATGTAAGACGGCTCGTGTCCGGCGACGGTTTCTAAACAACAGTCGGGCACGGCGGCCGTTACCAATCCCGCGCCGCCGCGAAGCGCTGCCATGGACGCGAGCGAAATCGCGCCCGCCATTCCGCGCGAACCGCCAATCAGCAGCGCTCGTCCGAAGTCGCCCTTGTGGCTTTCCGCGGCTCGGGCCGGCAAGCGGGGCAGGGCAGGGGGGT
>JAJDEH010000002.1 GCA_029259935.1 Planctomycetota bacterium | reverse complement strand
AGTTGTTGTGGTGCTGGCGCCCCGCCTCCTTGCTGCTGTTTTTTGGGCGCCAAGGCCGGCGGCCCGCCTCCACCACAATAACATTAATGACGCCTAGTCCTTTGCTTTGGGGACCTTGGTGCCTTTCACGGCTTGGTGAACGTGCGGCATGGACGCTTTTTTGACCAGCGTCGGATCTGGCGTGTACCAAATGGGTGAACTCCAGGCCCGTTCCTGGATCGTCGCCGGGTAACCGGCCGGTGGAGCGACGCCGAGCGCTTTGGCGTCGTAAGTCGACCAGCGCGGCGTTGGGATTTCGATCACGCGAACATAGTAGACCGCGCGCTCGGCCGGGTCGAAGTCCGGGTCCGTCCAAACGGCACTTAATTGCGTGCTGCCGACGTCGTTCGTGTAGCTGGCGTTCTTGATGTCGACCGTGTTGCCGACAGGGGGAAGCTTGCCCGTCGTCGGATCAGGCTTGCGCTCGTCCGACCACGCGACGTCATAAACCCTCTCCAGACCGTGCCCCAGGTGTCGCCAGCCTTTGACAATCTGAACGCGATCCAGGTTGCCGCTTTCGGGATCCTTCATCGCCCAGACCGCGAACGTCGGTGCCTTGGCACTGGCTGGCGCCGCGGGCAGGTCGCCGCCCATCGGCACGCCGCTGGCATAGGCTTTCTTGGCGAAGTCCTTGTCCTCCACCAAGCCGCTTGCATAATCCCAGCCGCCGAAGAATCTCAGGCGGATAAACGTTCCCGAGGTCCCGTAGGTCTCTTTGCGCTTCATCGCGTCGAAGATCCCTTCGCGTGTGTTTTCGTCCGCCCAGACGCCGGTCGTGCCGGCGGAGGACAGATCAATGGCGGGCGCCCCGGTGCTGACGGCGGTCCCCGACAGGCGGGCCTTCGGCGTTGCGTCGGAAACGCCGTGCGGTCCGGTGAAATCGAACTCCTCATTAATGGAGAACGCCGTGTGCGAATCCGCTCCACCGACGATGCCATACTTGAACGGGTTAACGCCGAGCTTCCCTTCATGCCCAAGCCCGTTCACCAGCGCCTGACGGATGAAACCATAATCGACCCGGCTGATCACGGCCGGATTGGTGCCGATCAAGCCCTTGTAGTGCAACTCGAAGTCGGCGAATTCGTCATTCGGCGACAACGCGGGGTGCGTCTCGGACGCGCTCTTGACCTGGATGATTTCGGTGAGCGGTTCATTCCGTGAGCGGCGCTCGGCGTAAAGTTTCGTGATCGGAACGCCTTCGGAATCGAACGGGGCGTACATCAGGCTGTTGCTGATGTTGCCGTTGTGCGGGATTGCAAAGCATTCGTGTCCGGCATCGCGCTGCGTCTCGAGGTAAGTCCAAAGGTCCTCCGGGTGATTGGAATCGAAGGACGTGAAGGGCACCTCGGGGCCTTCGTCCCGGAAGAAGACGTTGCGGTGCAGGTTTTGGTTATTCGGCATCGAGGTCCACTCGAAGGCGATCAGCGTGGTGAACTTGCCCGGTTCGTAGGCGTCGTCAATCATCTTCTTTTGTTTTTCCCAGACCGAGCGCGCGATCTTCGGGTCGTTGAAAGGCGCGTAGGCCTCGTTCTTGGCGACCGACGTGGCGATCGTCTTGAAGGACGCGTCGATCTTCGCCTTGTCCCCGCTCTGCAGGCCCTTCACCACGGGATCATCCTTGATGGGTGAGTTGGGATCGGTGAGCGACGTGAAGATGCCCATGTACTCGGCGTGGTCGGTGACCGCGCACCAGTCGTACGGCGTTCGTCGCTGCAGCGTCTCGCCGGTCAGGTACTTTTCGACCGGCTTGCCTTTGTTGTAGTTGAAGGCATCCGTGGGCGTGTTCTTATGATTGCCCATGATGTAGGCGTCAAGCGAAATGGTGGTGTGCAGGTGTTGTTCACCGAAGAAGACTTGTCGCTTCCACGGATCGACCGCCGGCTTCTTGTCTTTGGCCGCTTTGGTTGGAGCCTGCGCAACTTGCACCGGTTCATTTGCCGGCGTGCCGGTCGATTCGTTTGGGGACGAATCGTTCGCCCCATTCGTAGCTGCCGCGTCGCCAGGCTTTTTCGGCGCCGCCGCATCGGCGTCAGTGGTTGGTTTCGTATTGTTGCAGGCGGCGATGTAGCCGATGGTGCCGCCCAGTATCAGTGTCAGCAGCAGCGGATTGCGCAGCGTTTTCATTGGAGTTCTCCAGGTCTACAGATGTGACCTACATCTTTGATTGAAAGTCATGTAATTGTATGCGGGGGGATCGGTTTTTGCGTATTATATCAGCCACCGTGCGGCGATTCTTGTCGTGGTTCGCAACTAAGACATCAGCCAACCCCGCGCCGCTTCTTCCTGTCCTGCATCGAAGTATTTGATCGACGACATCGTGAAGGGCTTACAGATCGCGGCCATCCACTTCTCCCAAGTCTTCTCACCAACCATGGCGACTTTCTCGATGTCGCGGCAGTGCTTGGCCGCGAACTTGATGTCTTCCCACACGGCGCCCACATCCCAGCCCTGGAAGTCGTGCATGACGAACAGTATCTTGATTTTGCCGGAGCTTTCGATCAGCTTGTCGACACCGGGCTCCAATGTCTCGTAATCATCGGCGGATAGCTTGCCGCTGGCTTTGACTTCGAGCAATTTCGCGTCGGCGTTTTCAATCAGTTCGATTGCCATAACTTGATCTCTCTTTCGAGGTAGACATTCTTGAGAACCTGGGGGCGCACATCACTTTTTCAGTTCGATCGTCACGTTGTCGATCGTGCCGGTGAACTTGTAAGGAGTTTTGTAGATCCCACCCCTGACGACGGCGGCGTTGAGGTCCATGCCGACGTCGAAGGTATCCATGCCGAAGCGACCCGGGATGGTCTTCTCGACGCGTCCTTCGCCGGCCTGCTTGCCATTGACATACAAGGTCGCCGTTCCGCCCTTGCCGGGACCTCCACCGTCGTACTTGAAGTCCATCTTCAATTCAACTTTGCCGGTCGGCAGTGCCGTCGACTCGATTTTGTAGTCGTTGTATCCAAAGAAGTCGTAGTAGTAGGTGAACTTGTTGTCCTTGATGTACAGCACGTAGCCGCCCGTGCCGCCACCCATCGCCAGCAGGACACCTTCGGCTCCCTTTTCAGGAATGACGACTTCGGCCGTGATGGAATGCGACTTATTCTTCACGTTCGGAGCCGTGCCTTCGTCGAGGTGCGTCATGCCCGGGAAGAAGGTGAACTTGCTGCGAGACGATGTCCAACTGGGACGAAGGCTCACGTCCAGCCGTCCGGCCAGGCGATCGTCCAGCGGAAAGACGCCGAACTTTTTGCCCTCGGTCTCGAATACCGCTTGAAGCTCCTTCAGCTTGTCCGGATTCGTCGCGGCCAGGTCATCATGCTGCGAGTAGTCCTTGGACAGATCGTACAGTTCCCATTTGTCGTTCTCGAACGGGACGCTGCTGCCGGTGTCCCATGGCACTTTGTGAAATACCGACGCCATCCAGCCGTCGTGATAGATCCCGCGATTGCCCATCATCTCGAAATACTGAGTCGTCTTCTGATCGGGTGCCTTGGCAGCATCGTCGGCGAGGGCATAGGCAAAGCTGGTGCCTTCCATCGGCTTCTGCTGGATGCCGTTGTATTTCTTCGGCTGCTGAATGCCGATGACCTCGAGGATCGTGGGAGCGACGTCGTTGACGTGATGGAACTGCGTGCGAAGGCCGCCCTTGTCGTTGATCTTGGCCGGCCAGGAGACGACCATCGGATTGCGGGTGCCGCCAAAGTGGGAGGCGACCTGCTTGTTCCATTTGAACGGCGTATCCATCGCCCAGGCCCAGCCGACGGCGTAGTGCGGCGATGTTTCGGGGCCGCCCCATTGGTCGTAAAACTTCATGCTCTGCTCGATGGTTGGATCAAGGCCGTTCAGATTCATTAACTCGTTGGCCGTTCCGACCAGGCTGCCTTCGGCGCTACCTCCATTGTCGCCAGCGATGAAGATGACCAGCGTGTTGTCGGTTTGGCCAATCTTATCGATGGCGTCGATGATGCGTCCGATCTGGTGATCGGTGTACTCGTAATAGCCGGCGTAGACTTCCATTTGCCGTTCGAAGAGCTTCTTCGCTTCGGCGTCGTGGCTGTCCCATGACGGAAGTTGTTTCATGCGCGGGGTGAGCTTCGCGTCCTTGGGGATCACGCCCAGTTCCTTTTGACGGGCGAACGTGATCTCGCGCTGCTTGTCGTAGCCGTGCGCGAACTTGCCCTTGTATTTCTCGGCCCATTCCTTGGGCGGATGGTGCGGAGCATGCGTCGCACCCGGCGCGTAGTAGAGGAAGAAAGGGCGATCGGGGGCGATGCTCTTTTGGTTGTTCATCCAGGCGATCGCCTTGTCCGTCTGATCGGCGCCCAGGTTGTAGCCATCTTCTGGTTTGCCCCAGGGCTGGACCGGATTCAGATTTTCGTACAGGGTCGGATACCACTGATCCGCCTCGCCGCCGTTGAAGCCGTAGAAGTAGTCGAAGCCCAAATGATTCGGCCAACGGGCGAACGGGCCGACGTTGTTGAGCATGTTGCTTGGGACGTTATGGTTCTTGCCGATCCAGGCCGTGCTGTACCCGTTGTCCTGGAGTAGCTGCCCAATGGTGGCGGTGCTGCGGGGCATGATGCCCGTATAGCCGGGGAAGCCGGTCCCCATTTCCATAATGACACCCGTGGCGGCCGAATGATGGTTGTGGCCAGTCAACAGAGCGGCACGCGTCGGAGAACAGAGCGCCGTTGTGTGGAAGCGGTTGAAACGGAGTCCGCCACTGGCCAGCTTGTCGAGCCGTGGCGTATTGCACGGGCCGCCGAATGTGCTCGATGCACCGTACCCGGCGTCGTCGATGAGCACCAGTAGAATGTTCGGCGCTCCCGCGGGCGCGGTGGGCGAATCGAACATCTTGGGATCGGCCTCCGCGTCATGGTAGGTCTTGCCGATCTTGCCATGGAAAGTGGGATCCGGTTGCGGCAGGTTGTCCGGGGCCGTCGCGTCCGCCGCGACTGATTTGGTGGGCGCTTGGGCAACTTGCACGGGCTCTTGCGATGGCGGGTCACTCGGCTCGTTGGGTCCGGCGTCGGCGTCGGTCGTTGGATTTGCGTTGTTGCAGGCGGCGATGTAGCCGATGACTCCACCCAGCAGCAGGGTGAGCAGCAGCAAATTGCGAAGCGATTTCATGGGAGAACTCCGTTCGAAAATAGGTGATTCAAATTAGTTGTGTTGATTAGGTCAGCCGATGCCGGCCTTCACTTCACCGGTTTCGGTTTGGGAAAGGTCCAGTGGCCATCTTGTATCTCTTGGTGCGGACGATAAAGACGCACGACATAGTTCCAGCCGTCCATGACGTACAAGAAGTTTTTCTTGTCGTTCTTGCGCGTACCAAAATTCACCGTGAACGAGCCGTCGCGGTTCGGTTTGGCCGTCAGGCTGTTGATGCTGTACGAGTCGTATTTGTTCTTCTCGAAGTAGCCGTCTTTGTTGTAGATGCTGATCGACCAGAAGGCATCCACGGGAACGTCTTTCACCGTTAGCTGATACTCTCCCGCCGGGATCGGCTTGGCGATGGTCTGGTAAACCGCTTCGTACACGGGCAAGCCGCCCCAGCCAAAAGCAGCCCCAATCAGGTAACGTGTTTCGGTCACTTCGCTCTTCTTGCCGAACATGTGCCTTGTGTCGGGAATCCCTTGACTCAGTTCAAGCAACGCCTTGTAAGTGGCTTCATAGCTGGCTTGATCGTAGTTCGGATGACGATAGGGCTTCGCCGAAGCGGCTTTGACTATCAACTGGTCCTGCAACGCGTTGCCCGCTTTAACATCGGCCGGATCAGCCGGGTTGACCATGGTTCGCGCGGCGAGCAAGACATGGGGCGTGTCATATTTGTCCACGCTCAGTTTGTAGGTTCCGCCTTCGTGAAAGATGCCGTTGATATACTCATCTTCGTTGACCACCATAACTGACATATATCGCTCGCCGGACTCGGGCATCGTGAAGGTCGCGCCCTGGCTGATATCGACGACGGCAAAACTGTAAATGGTATCGCGATTCATCCGAATCACGCTCTGCTGATCCAGCGGCGTCGGTACGCGCAAGTGATTCCACTGATTCACGCCGCCGGCCGCCTTAATAAATCGATCGAACTGAGCCGCCGTCTCGGCGCGCACGTAGTTATCGACATTCACCAAAACTGGTTCGTCATCCGCCAATAAAGCGGGAGCGGCCAGGAGGCCGTTGCCAACGGCGATCATCGACATCAAAAACAACTTAATACTTCGCATGTTTCTCTCCTTCATGGGTTTGCATCTGTTCGGCCCCATATTTCGCTCACTCATTCAAATCCAGCATCTTTAGGCAAACATCTCCAGCCAATAGGGTGACCATTCGAACGGCTGGTCTATCTGTCGAAAGGAAAAACGCGTTTCCAATCCCGTTTCATATCCACAATGATCCAATCGTTCTTCTTCGCCATGTCGAGCACTTTATCAAGCTTGCCAACGTGGCTCTGGCGATCGTAGGCGTATTCGCGATCCGCATCGGTGTGGTGCAGGAATAGCCCGAGGCGCAAACCTTCGCCAGCTTTCGTGTATTGGATCATCTGGAGGTCACCGTCTGAGTTGCCGAAGGCAAGGATCGGGCGTTGCCCAATGTGTTGGTGGATACCGACCGGTTTACCGGCCTTGTCGTCGATGAAGTTGATCTTCGGCTGCCGCACGAGGACGGGCTTGCCTTCCTTGATCTTGAATTCGGTAACAATGCTGGAGCCCACGACCTGAGCGGGCGGGATTCCGTACACCTCGGCGGTCCATGGCCGCATGAACTCGATGCCTCCGCCGGAAACGATGAACACTCGGAAACCGTTGTCGCGCAGGTAGTTCAGCAGTTCGAGTTGCGGCTGGTAGACGCACTCGGTATACAGCCGCTTGAATCTCGGATGCCGTGCGGTTTTGAACCATTTGCTGGCGATGTGGGTGAATTCTTCGGCAGTCATTCCCGCGTGCGTCGCCATCGCCATTCGCAAGATGCCCTTCTCGCCAGACGCCGCGACCGTCTTCATGTCGCCTTCCAAGAGTGCCTTGAAGGGCTGTGTCGTCTTCCATTCCGGGTGCTGGGGAGCAAGTTCTTTCACCCGGTCGACGATGAACACGACTTGTGTGTAAATCGGCTGCTCGACCCATAGCGTGCCGTCGTTGTCAAATGTGGCGATCCGCTCGGACGGATGAACAAAGTCCTTGCCGTTCTTGTCCGTCACCGCGGCAACGAACGCCAGGATCGCTTTCTTCGGCGGACCCTCATTCCATGAAGACAGCGGATCCTGGGCGTTTACGACGCTGGCGATACAAACTGCGAAACACGCGACCAAACTCAATACGAATATCCGAAATCGGAATTGGATTTTGGGTGGAGTCGTTCGCATGGTTCGTTCCTTTTCAATTCTCTCTTTAAAAAAGGGGGCCGCAGCCCGACGACCCCCTTGTCCAAGCGCCGTACTATTTGCCCTGTGAACCCGTCTGCAGATGTTCCAGGGCATCACCGACACTGAAGCTTCCCGGCTTCTGTCGTGGCGGGAACTCCTTGAATGTCTCCAGAAACTGCGCCACGACCACCTGAGCGGGGACGAACACGTACATCCGTTCGGCCGCCCACTTGTCATACTCGTAACTGTCGCCTCGAGAGATTGCCCGTTCGAACGGATCCGCGCGAAGGTCGACAAGTATGGGCATGCGCGTCGCAGAGAAGGGTTCGCGCCATACATCCATGCCCGTTGATTTCTGTTGTGTGAAGAGTACTTTCCACTTTTTGTACCGGAACGCGGACAGGTCTCCGTCGTCGGTTATGTAGAAGATCTCCTTGCGGGCAGTCGGCCCTTCCCCCTTGAGCAAAGCAGTCTGGTCGTATCCATCCAAGTGGACCTTAAAATCCTTGCCGTCCGCCTTGTGACCCTTCAAGAGCTTGTCCTTGATGTCGGGCTCGCCGGCCGCAGCCAGGAAAGTCGGCAGCCAGTCCTGGTGCGAGAAGATATCGTTGATTACAGTGCCCGGCTTGATCACGCCGGGCCAACGAACGACGCAGGGCACGCGGAACCCGCCTTCCCAGGTCGTGGCCTTTTCGCCGCGAAAGGGCGTCGCGCCACCGTCAGGCCAGGTGAAGACCTCGGCACCGTTGTCGGTCGAATAGATGACAATGGTGTTGTCGGCGATGCCGAGGTCATCGAGTTTCTTGAGCAGCACGCCGGTGTGATCATCGGCCTCGGTCATGCCCGCCCCGTAGAACCCCTTCTCCGCAACCATTGCCTGATATTTTGGCGACAGGTGGGTGAAGACATGCATCCGCGTGGTGTTGTGCCAGACGAAGAATGGCTTGTCCGTTTTTGCGGTCTTGTCGATAAAAGCAAGAGAATTCTTCAGAGTTTCTTCGTCGTAAGTCTCCATGCGCTTTTTGCCCAACGCACCGTCGTCTTCAATCCGCTGCTTGCCGACTCTGCCCCAGCGAGGATCGACCGTTGGGTCGTCCTTATCCGTTGCCCAGGTCTTAATCACATTCCGTGGGCCGAATTCTGCCAGGAAGGCAGGATCTTTCGGGTAGTCGACATTCTCCGGTTCCTCGAGGGCGTTCAGGTGGTAGAGAACACCGGAGTACTCGTCGAAACCGTGCACCGTTGGCAGATATTCATTGCGGTCGCCAACGTGATTCTTACCAAATTGCGCGGTGGCATAACCGTGGTTCTTGAGCAACTCGGCGATGGTCGGATCCTTGTCGCTCAGACCCTGCTTGGCGGCCGGCATGCCAACTTTGGTCAACCCGGTGCGGAAAGGAACCTGGCCCGTGATGAACGCAGCGCGGCCCGCCGTGCAACTCTGCTCGCCGTAGTAGTCGGTGAAAATTGCGCCTTCCCGCGCGAGACGATCGATGTTGGGCGTTTGGTAGCCCATCATGCCGCGGCTGTAGGCGCTAATGTTGCTAACACCAATGTCGTCTCCCCAAATGACAAGGATGTTCGGCTTTTTGCCTGTTGCCGCTGCGACGGAATTGGTTGATGCTTGAGCAAGCTGATCAGGCTCGGCCGATGACGAGCCCTCCTTCGAATCTGGCGGTGCTGCGTCCGCTTCGATGGTTGGTTGAGCGTTATTGCACGCGGCGATGTAGCCAATCACTCCGCCGAATAACAATGTGAGTAGTAGTGGGTTCCGTAATGATTTCACTTTGGGTCTCCAAATCGTCAATGAAACAAAGGTGCGCGTCTCTGCTGCGGGCTGAGCAGTCGGCCTTGACTGCCTAATTACGGTCACTCGGTGAGTGGCTCGTGGTGCTGGAAGTGAGCTTCTGACCGAGGCAATTTGTCTTTCATGGGTTTGTGTTAGTTTGTGTTGTGGTGCAGGCGTCTCGCCTGCAGTGCCTTAATACTCACCTGCAGTGCTTTAATAAATGTGAACTCCGGCAGGCGGGACGCCTGCACCACAACTCCTCTAAATTGGCAGATAGTACAGCCAGCCTTTCATCCGCAGCGCGATCTTGCTGATCAGGTGGAAGGGCTTTCCGGAATTCGTGTAAATCGCCGTGGTGCCCGCCCCGCCCAGCGGCAGTTCCTTGGCCAGCGCCGCGTCGTCCAGCCGAATCCTGACGACCAGGAACCCTTTTGAGCCGAGATTCGCGGCGACCGGCAACTGCGCCTCTGGGGTGAGTTGTCCCTCGCCGGTGTACTCTAGGACGGCGTCAACCTTGCCCGTGGCAATCCGGCCCGGCAAACTCTTAAAGGCGAACTCGACCTCGTTTCCCGGCTCGACATTCTTCAGCACGTTCTGCGGGAAGACGGCCCCCACCACCGTCTCCGACATGTCCACGAAAGTGCCCTGCGCCGAAGATAACACGGTCGTGGTCATGGTGCCTTCCATGGCCTGCCAGTTCATGACGTAGCCATCAGCCGGAGCTCGAACGACACATTGCTCCAGGTTCAGATTGGCGGTACTCAACTGGGCCTGCGTCGCTTGGATCGCTTCCTTGGCGCTGGTCAGCGCGAATTGCGCCGCCTGGTGCGAAGCGAGCGCCTGTTCCACCGTCGCCTGGGATCCTTGATAGGATTGCTCGCTCACTTCTACTTTGACTTTGGAGACCGCGCCGGGATTCAACTCTTGGGTTCGTTGCAGGCTATCTCGCTCGGCCTGGGCATAGGATTGATTGGCTCGCGCCTTTTCGATGTTGGCGGCGGCGACGTCGACCGCGGCCTCCAGCGCCGATATCTGTTGCCGCGACACGGCCAGTTGGGCGGTCAGTTGGTCGACGATGTATTGGTTGGGCGTCGTATCGACTTCGTACAGCGCGTCCCCTTTCTTCACGGGCTGTTCCTGTTTGACGTAAACCTTCTTGATAAGCTCCTTGGAATCTTGGTTGCTGAGAAGTTGCGTGACCTTCCGGTGTACCGTCATTTGACCTGTCATCGGCGCGGAGAATTTCCAACCAATGGTAATTCCTCCGAGCATGAACACCCCGATCAGAACCGCGACCGCGATGGAAGTCGGAGTCGGTTTGATCTTGATGACCTTAAAGGCCAAGAACACACAGCCGATGTAACAAAGCGTGATGACCGTGATCATTCCGGGTCAACTCCATCCAGTTGTTTCAGTTGAAAAAGTCAGATTGGCAAGTAGTTCATCCAGCCGTTGATCCGAATCGTAATCTTGCTGATCAGGTGGAAGGGTGCGCCGACGTCGGTATAAATCGCCGTCGCGCCGGCGGCGCCTAGCGGCAACTTTTTCGCTAGATCTTCGTCATCGAGCCGAATCCGTACCACGAGAAATCCTTTAGATCCGACACTCGCTGCCTCCGGGAGATATCCGGTGGGCATGAACTGCCCTTCGCCCGTGTACTTCACAACCGCATCGACTTTGCCGGTTGCGATCTGACCGGGCCTGCTTTTGAATGCGATTTCCACATCGTTGCCCGCTTTCACATTCTTCAACAGGTTTTGCGGATAAACAGCAAGTATGGTGGTGTCGGAAAGGTCCATCACGGTACCCGATGACGTAAAACGCCATCTCGCGGCCGGAGTCCCTTCCGTGATCTGAAAGTTCATGACTTGGCCATCGACCGGCGATCTGTAGGTGCATTGATCGAGGTTGAAATCCGCGGTGTTCAGCGCGGCTCGGGCGACGTCGACTGAATTTCTGGCGGCAGCCAGAGAGAATTGGGCCTGCTTCAACGACGCGTCGGCTACCTTGTCATCTGCTTGAGCGGCCCGGTAGCTGTCGCGTGCCTCTTGCAGCCTAAGTTTCGCGATCGCCGCTGGATTTTCCTTTTGTACTCTCAGAGCGGTATCGAGTTCCGCTTTGGCGACGGCCGTGTCCGTCACGGACTTCTTGGCCCCCGCCTCGGCCGCCGCAACCGAGGCTTCAAGCTGCGAAACGGACGACTTGGCGGCGGCCAGTTCGGCACTCGACTGGTCCACCGCATCCTGGAATCGGTCCGGCAAGACGTCAAACAGCGGTTCGCCTTTTTTGACAACCTGATTCGGCTTGATATGGACCTGGGAAACAAACTCGCGCACATCCGGAACAACCTGCAGCACCGGCCGCCTGAGCATCATCTGCTTGGTGATTGGTGCCGACTGCTGCCAACCAATGACGATTCCGCCCAGTATGAAAACACCGATCAGAATTGCCACGGCGATGGAAACCGGAGTCGCCTTAATCTTGACCACGCGAAATGCAAGAATGACGCAGCCGATATAACAAATGGTGATGACGGTGATCATGTGGCGTCCTCCACGGGCTGCGATTGCAGTTCCTTCATGGCCTTTTCGAGGGCCGCCAGCCGCTTTTGAAGGTCGGCCAGATCGGCCGCCGGTTCCGAAGCTGGGGCCGAGCCACCGTTCGCCGGATTGGGAAAGGGCAGAAACGCCCAAATCAGGGCCACGGGCCAAAAGACCCCGGTGGCCAAACCTATCCAACTCGCCACATTGACGGCTTCCGGATACGGATGGCCGCGCTGGTGGGCGATCTTGCCCGGCAGTGATCCCAAGAAAACGATGATGGCGGCAAATACCACAATCAGAAACACAATGAAGAATAAGGCCACGCCGCTAAGCATTTTTATTTCCTCCGAACGAAACATCGGTGAATTCAGTTCTTCCGATCTCTCGAGCTGGCGAGCCTAGTACTCCATCGCAGCTTGGTCTTCGGCTGGGTGGCTGGGGTCGAACAGCGTGAGCCCCCAGCGCGAATCCTGGGGGCTCGCTTCGCTCGACCCCAGCCACCCGAAAACTAAGACCTGACAGAATACTAGAAGCAGCCCGCTCTTCCCCGGCGCGATGATTAGTGTCTCGAGAGAAAGCAGTCTCAGTCGCCGGGAATCTGAAAAGAGAAAGGACTTCGCGCCTGATGGCGAAATGCGCGACCATCAGAATCGGAAGGGATATCGTAGTTGATAGAACGTCCGTGACCACCGACGCGTGGGTGGCCAACGCGTTCCAAATTGAGGGGCCCACACTCTGGGGCGGATTCAGTCCCCACCGCTGAGAGATTTCGCGCGGCAGGACCAAGGCGATTGCTGCGATCCCAACAACACTCAGTAAGGAAGATTCAATAAGTTCAACGAAAAGAAACAGGGTACTTTCCCTTAAATCGCACCACGAAGCGGTAGCTGCATTGTTGAGAGTCGTCGTCCGCCCCTGGCGATGGTTTTCCAAGGGAAACCACTGCCAACATCCTGAGAGGGATCAGTCCGCCGTGCCAATCTGTGACGAAAACTCAGCTAGAATTCACTGCGTGTGGACGATTTGGATGAAGAGAACAAGAAAATCGAATGTCTGAATCGACGTCGCAATGGAGAGGCAAGCGGCGCGACCCGCAGTATCGCTGATGACTATCCGATTTGCAATGATTGGACAGGTGTATTTGACGTTTTCTGCCATATCTTTTTTCATCTCATTCCGGCGGAATACAAATATGAGTCGTGGTTCTTTCTGGCCGTATGACTGAGAGTGGTTGTGTGCCGTGCGCGCATTGGCGCGGTCTGGCTCGACGTAGTGGAGACGGCGCGCTCAATCACCGATATCTCCCACATGCCACCGTGATGTTGAGGTGGTGGGGCTGAAGGAACAGTCAGACTGCAAGGATTGAGAAGGAGTCTCAGATGAGTCGTGCCCTGCTTTTTCTGTCGGTGATCGCGGCGGTCTCGCCAGCCAGCCTGGAGGCCCAAGTCATGCAGGCCCGGCCCCCTTTGGACATCCAGCTTTCGGGGGTCGAACAGGGCTTGATGGTGCCCATCTCTGCCTCCAGTTTTCTCGATGAAGGTCCCGCTCCCGGGCCGTGCGATTCCGCCGGTTGCGACGGGGCGGGATGTGACGGCCAAGGTGAAACGCCCGGCTGTCAATGCGCCGCCTGTCAGTGGAGGAACAGAGAGCACTTCCTCGGCGACTGGGGCGGACTTCGAACGACGCTCGCCGAACACGGAATTGTCGCCGACTTGCAGTTCACGCAGTTCTATCAGGGCGTGACTAGTGGTGGTCAAGACCGGGAAATGCAGTACGGCGGAAAGCTGGACTATATGTTCACGTTTCTCGGTGGCAAGTTGGGACTGAACGAGGGCTTTAAATCCATCGTTCACGCCGAGACCCGATACGGTGAAGGCATTGACGGCAATGCGGGACCGTTCGCCTTTCCCAACTCCAACATGCTTTTTCCTCTGCCGGGGCAGAACGACACCGCCATAACCGGGCTGTTGTTCATGCAAGCGCTCAACGAAAGAATCGCCCTGGCCGCCGGCAAGATCAACGTCGTGGATCTGTGGACGATGCTCTATCCGCATGTTGGACGGGGCGTCGAGGGTTTCATGAATTTGAATGCCCTGTCGGTTGGACTACCCTGGCTTCGGTTTGTGAATCTGTCCGTAATGGGTGCCGGAGCCCTCGTCTTGGAGGGCGAACAGATCCAGGGCGGCGTACTGGTATTTGACACGAACAACTCGACGACCAGCACCGGCTTTCACGATTTGTTTGACCAGGGTGCCGCGGTCCTCGGCTTATGGAGGTTCTTTACGGACTGGAACGGCAAGCCTGGATCGCACTTGTTTGCAGGTGGCTGGAGCAGCCGAAAATACACTTCGGTGGATCCAACAAGCCTCACCGTCATCCCCGGTCAAGGCCTGACTCTTGGACAGGAGACGGGTGCCTGGGCTTTCGCCTACTACTTCGACCAGATCATTTGGGCCGACCGTTGCAATGACAAACGGAACATCCGGCTCTTCTCGGGCTGGACAATCAGTGATGGAAATCCCAGTCCGGCACGCTGGGCCGGCATGGCCTCGCTGCAGGGCACCGGCCTGATTCCGCGACGCGAGCAGGACCGCATGGGGGTCGCCTATTTCTACAACGGACTCAGCGACGATTTCCGACGGCTGACGAGCGTGGTGGTCGATTTGGAAGAGCTTCAAGGAGTCGAACTCTATTACAACGTTGCTGTGAGGCCGTGGTGTCACGTGACGGCGGACTTGCAAATTATCGACAACGCGCGGGAACAGGATGGTACCGCGGTCGTCTTTGGACTGAGGACCAACATCGACTTGTAAGCCATAGCCGCTGGGCCGTGATGGCTGCCAATGGAGGGCTGCCAAAACAAACCGCCGACACGCGGTTGACTCCCAGACTGAAGACACACGCGGAATACGGAGATTCCCGCCCCATGTCGCATATTACATCCTTGTCGAGCGAATCCGCCAACAGAGTGGTCACGCGACCATGCCCCCGGGGTCGCGGGGCGTACGTCTTGCTGATGGTGTACATCGCGACGGCAACGATGGTCTCATCGGGATGCGCGTATACCGGGAACATGTCCCATTACCTTCGAAGTGGCTTCAAGGTCGGTCCCAATTACCGTAAGCCCGCCGCGCCTGTGTCTGGCGACTGGATTGATTCGTACGACGAAAGAGTGCACACCGATTTGCCGGACAGCCCTGACTGGTGGACCGTGTTCGACGACCCGGCGATGACCGAGCTGGTGAATATTGCGTACGAGCAAAACCTGCCGCTCCGAGAAGCGGGCCTGCGGGTTCTAGAAGCTCGTGCCCAGCGCGGCATCGCCGTCGGTTCGTTCTTTCCACAGCTTCAAGAGATGTTTGGCAGCTACACACGCGAAACGTTAAGCAAAGAGACATTTCCTGGAAACCTGCCCGGATCTCCCCGCGCTTCGTCGACTTGGCAATCGGGCGGCGACCTGTCTTGGGAAATCGATGTGTGGGGTAAGTTCCGCCGCAACATCGAGTCCGCGGATGCCAATCTGGATTCATCCGTCGAGGACTACGACGACATCCTCTTGTGTCTGCTCGCCGAAACCGCTTCGACCTACATCGAATATCGAACGATCCAAACGCGATTGGATTTCCTGCGTAAAAATGTGAAGATCCAAGAGGGCGCGTTGGCGATCGCTCAGGCCAAATTCGACGCCGGAGACACGTCGGAATTGGATGTCACGCAGGCCCAGTCCAACCTGCGAAGCACCAAGCGGTTGATACCCACTTTTGAAAATCAACTGCGGTTGGCCAATAACAATTTGTGCGTACTGTTAGGCATCCCGCCCACCGACCTCTCTTCAGAACTTGGCGACCTTCCCATTCCTTCGTCGCCGCCAACGGTCGCCGTGGGAGTGCCCGCCAACCTATTGCGTCGCCGGCCTGACGTTCGCGCCGCCGAGCGCGAAGCCGCCGCGCAAAGCGCCCAAATCGGCGTCGCGGCCGCGGATTGGTTCCCCAGTGTCACCATCTGTGGCTCAGTGGGCCATGCAGCGGACGATTTTGACAACTTGTTTACTCAAACTGGATTCACTGGATTCATCACACCCAAATTCAGTTGGCCAATCCTCAACTACGGCCGCATCCTGAACAACGTCCGCATCCAGGACGCTCGGTTCCAGCAGTCGGCGGTCAACTTCCAGCAGACTGTCCTGACCGCCAACGCGGAAGCCGAAAATGCCATCAACAGTTTTCTGCGGGCACAAGAAGCATTGCTCGAATCACAAGCGGCCGTCGAAGCGGCTGAGAAATCCGTTGAACTGGCGATGTCGCAGTACCGTGGCGACCTGATTGACTTCAACCGCGTCTTCAACACGCAGTTACTCTTGGTTCAGGAACAGGATAGCCTAGCCACGGCTCAAGGCGACGTCCCGCTGGCCTTGATCTCGCTCTACAAAGCGCTCGGCGGCGGTTGGGAAATTCGCTATGGCTACGGCACTGAAATCAACATTGCCCCCGCGGACGAAGCGGAAGTAGTACCGTTGCCGCTGGGCGAAGAGGGTTAGGCGGCGGATTGCGGTCTTTAGAAAAACGCACCAAGAAAGTGTCGAGCATGAAACGAACGTTGTTGTGGGTTGCTTTGCTAGGTCTTACCCTGACCAACTCGGCGCACGCCGCGGACCTGTTCGTAAAACTTGTCGGCGGCTGCGATCCCTGCAAACCCAATTGCGTTCGAAAATCCTGCTACGACGACTATCATCCCAAGCCGCTTCCGTGTACTCGCGGCCCTAAGTGTTGGGTGTGCCCCGACTATTGCAAAAAGTGCGAACCGAAGGCGCGCGGAGTGAAGCACTTCTGCTGCCCCGACTACTGCCGCAAACCGCTGCCCAAGATCGGCTGCCCGCCCAGCCAGCATTTGAAGTGTAGTCCGCCCGTGTGTTCCCATGCGCCGCGCGTTCAACATGCCCCACAACCTCGTCGAAACGCGCGGCCGGGTTCCGTTCGCAACTAGCCGACCGAACGCGACTTTTGATTTTTCCTGTTTCGACCCCGGCCTATCAATGGTAGATTTGCGGTCGGTTGGGAATGAATTCCTCATTCTGTCTGCTTGCTCCCTGTACAAAATGAAAGGTGGCCCGGATGAAGGCGCGTTTAATTAGAGCCCTCATTCCAATCGCCTTCGTATCTTTCCTTGTCACGGCCCAAGCCTGCATGTGGGACAGCGACACGCTAGAAATGGAGCGACGGAAATTTCCCAGCGCGTTGGAGTTGGTCACGGGAAAGTTCCTGCGGCACAGCGACGAGTTCTATCGCTGGCGGATTGAAGACCGCCTGCGCCGGCTGAAAGAAGAACCGGATAATCTGGCCCTGTATGACGATCTGGCCGTCGCCCATGACAAGGTCGGCGAACACTCCAAAGCCATCGAAACGATTCTGCAAAAGGACGGCATACAACCCGGCCTGTACGAAACGGAAGCCAACCTGGGCACCTTCTACATTCACGACGGGCAACTCGAGAAGGGCTTGGAACACATCAAGCAGGCGATTGAGATCAACCCGAACGCGCATTTCGGCCGTGAAGTTTACCAGCAACTGCTGGTCGAGTACGTGCTGAGCAAGCGTGTGCAAGAAAAACTGCCTTTGCCCATGTCCACCGATGCGCGGGGTTACGGCGAGCAAGTAGGGTTTGGCGGGTTCGTGACCAAACAACGCAACACCGACCCGTCGAACGAGGTAAGAGAACTGGGCAAGGCCGTACGCGGAGTCTTGGGCATGATGCGGTTCGGACACCATGACTCGCCCGTGCTGCTCGAAGCATTAGGAGATCTGCTTTTGGCGAATCCAAACAGCGACGCCAAGCGTCTGGCCGCACGGGCCTATCTAAAAGCATCCTACGAAGTAGACGACGGCACGGCACGGCAAGAGTATCGCCTCTTGGCCGAAGCCGCGCTGTCGATGCAAACGGTCAAGAAAGGATCGACGACCGAGTTGATGCTTCCGCAACTTGAAGCGACCTTTCGCGACGAACTCAAGGAAGCCGAAACCTGGTACGCCGCGGTTCGTATCGATGAAAGTCAGTGGATCGAGACTGGGGCCAACGTTGATGAAGAATTTTCAAAGAAGTACTACGCGGCCCCCCTGATCAAGGTTTCCGATGTTTCATCAAAAGGGCGGAATTCTGGTCTTCTCGCAAGCCCGCGGTTTGCGATTGAGTACTGGCCGCAAATCGTTCTGTCCGGTTTTCTGCTGGTTACCGTCGCGTTTGCCCTACTCTTTGTTGCGGTCCGCGGCAGACGAAACACCAAAAAAGTGTAATTGAGATTTTTGATCCTTGATGCCGCCCAGAAATGAACTCAGATGACCAGCATTTACGAGCGATGCTGAATTCGCCGGAGTCATTCCTACCTCTCCTGTTTTCCTCCGCCGCCCAACTCTCTATTTTAAAGGCATGGAAACGAATCCACTTCTCTATCCATGCCCCCACTGCGATAAGCCCGTTTCAAAACGTGCCGTCCAATGTCCTCAGTGCGAGCAACGGCTGACTCGTCCAACGAGCAATCGCATGCAATTGTTGGTCGCGTCGGTGGCCTGCCTGCTGGCTCTAGTGTTCATGGCGAGCCAGGGTTGGCGGATCCTGCAGCCCGGTCCGGATGGCCTGACAATTGGGGTCGCGGATGCCGATTGGCCTTGGTGGCGAGGTCCGAATCGCGACAACATCGCGGTTGGCACGCCGCCGCCATCGACATGGATCTACGAGAAGGATGAAACCAACAACGTTGTATGGCGAGCCGAAGTCGCCGGATTTGGGCATGGTTCGCCGATTATTAGCGGCGATCGAGTCTTTCTTCCCACGGCGGATGATCAAGCCCAGACGCAATCGCTGCTTTGTTTCGACAGAGCATCCGGCAATTTGCTTTGGAATACGGAAATCCATCGCGGTGGATTCACGCACAAGAACATTAAGAATTCGCATGCGTCGTCATCGGCGGCCTGTGACGGCGAGCGTGTGTATGTGCCGTTCGTGACACGCGGCGGGCTCTGGCTGACGGCGACCGGACTGGATGGCGACATCCTTTGGCAAAAGCTTGTCATGGCGTTCGATTCTGAACATGGATATGCCTCGTCTCCCGCGATTTACAATTCGCTCGTGATCGTGGCTGGCGACAATCTTGGTCCTAGTTTCCTCACGGCGCTCGACGGCGCGAGCGGCGATATTGTCTGGCAGGTTCCACGCGGACAGGGCGGCAGTTACGGAACGCCGATTCTCGCGTCCCTTGCGGGTCGAACCCAACTCGTTCTGAGTGGGCAAAACTCGGTGACCAGTTACGATCCGAAAAACGGCATCGAATTGTGGTCCTGCCGTGGACCGGCCGACAGCACGATTGGCACAATCGCGTCGGCGCAAGATTTCGTATTCGCCACCGCCGGCGCGCAGCCGATGTTCGCCGGCACTATGTGCATTCGCGCCGATGGATCAGGCGACGTTTCCGAAACACACGTCGTCTGGACCAGCAATGCCAAGGCCAATGTGCCTTCGCCGCTTGTCGTCAATAACCGGCTCGTGGTCGTACAGGACAACGGTTTCGTAACGTGCCTGTCCCGCGAAAACGGCGAGAAGCTATGGAAAGAGCGGCTAGGAGGCAAGTTCAGCGCATCGCCCGTACTCGCCGGTGATTTCGTTTATCTGCCTAATGAAAGTGGAAAGATGTTTGTGTTCAAGGCAGGGGACGACTTCGAACTGGTCGCCGAGAACGACCTTGGTGATGGCGGGTTCGCGAGCCCCGTCATCTGCGGTGGGCGTTTGTACTTGCGGACGGAACATTTTCTATATTGCATCGGCGGTAGTTCGTGAGTTGCGTTTTCCGCGCGGCGAACTACTGCCCCCGAGGATCCCGAAGCATGCGTCCTTGGGAATCGATAGTTTGAACCAGTGGTACATGATTCCATGACATCTCCAGACAAAAACGAAAACTCCTGTCCGGATTGTCAGGCGGAAATCGAGACCCTCCGCGGAACGTGTCCCCAATGCGGATGCCCCCTCGACACACAAAAAGGAGGCAACACCGCGAGAAACGCCGCGTTGGTGTTGATCGTCGCGCTGCTCGTCGCGGTGATTGGCCTGCGTATCTACACGGGGCAAGTGAAACCAGATGAACAGTCCCAGGCGGAACTTGCCGAGCAATTCGCGCAAGCCAAGCCGGTCCAACCGCTGTCGAAAAACGATTTGTCGTGCAGCGCCTACCCAGTGGCTTTCTTACCTGATGGCGAGACCACCGCCTGGGGATACCAGAACAACGACGTACTGATAACTCGTCACAGCGAAAGGGTCGCCGTTTTGGATGGGCACGTAGGGCCCGTTCTGGCGGTCGCTTTCGCGCCCGCGAGTGGACTACTGGCGTCCGGCAGCGCGGACAACACGATCAAATTGTGGAGAATGTCTGAACTGCGGGCGTCGCTGACCGGTCATGCGGGTGCCGTAACGGCGGTCGCCTTTTCTCGCGACGGCCGGGTGCTGGCATCCGCAAGCGAAGATCAAACGGTACGGCTGTGGGACGTCGGCACCGGCGAACAACTGGCCGTCCTTTCCGGACACGAGGGCACGGTTACCGCGCTCACGTTTCATGTCGGACGCAACGAACTGGCCTCGGCAAGTGTCGACCAGACGATTCGAATTTGGGACCTGGAAAGCGGAAGAGAACTGAGCCGTATTTCGACGCTAGGCGCGGAGCGAATTCGCGGATTGCTCTTCGCGCCGGATGGAGTGTCGTTGGTGTCGATCGGGCGGAATGCCACGATTCGAATGTGGAACCTGGAGACGCAAACGCTGCGAGGCAGTCTGAAGGCCGACGGACCGTCGGTATCCGGCATTGCCTTTTCGCCGGACGGCAGACGTCTGGCATCCGCCACGCCGGCGGGCAAGGTTCAATTATGGGACACGGCGACCGGCGCGATGACGCAAGCATTTTCCGTTGATCATCCGGTCGTCGGTCTGTGGTTTTCGCCAGACGGCCGGCAGGTGGTATGGCCGGAAACATCAGCCCAGTTCTTGAGAGAAGTCCGGGCATTGACCTTGCTTCAAGAAGCGGGATTGGCAAGCCAGGCCGCCGAGGAAGCGATGGCCGAATTCCAAATCCCGCACGGATTGCAAGTCGATCTGTTCGCTTGCGAGCCCATGGTCGCGAATCCGGCGAGCATTTGTTTCGACGAACAAGGACGAGTTTACGTCGCCGAGACGTTTCGTTACCGCAACGAAGTCTCTTTTGCTTTAGCTGGACTCTGGGTGCAAGACGACTTGGCAAGTCAAACCACGGCTGATCGACTTCGGATGTATGAGAAATGGCAGGACGAATCGGCGGGCGGGATGGCCGCCCACACGGAGCACGCTGAACGAATCCGCCGTCTTGTCGACTCCGACGGCGACGGGCGCGCCGATAGCGTCACGGTGTTCACCGACGGATACAACGATCCGCTCGACGGAACCGGCACCGGCCTGCTGGCGCGTGGCGGCAAGCTCTACTACACCTGTATCCCAAAACTGTGGATGCTCGCAGATACGGACGACGACGGCGTCGCGGACCAGCGCGACGCGCTGCATGATGGGTTTGGTGTTTGCGCCTCGTTTCCTCACGGGTTGCATGGATTGGCTTGGGGACCGGACGGGAAGCTCTACTTTTCCGTAGGCGATCGCGGCTACCACGTTGAAACCGCGGAAGGCCGCACGTTACACAATCCGGGGCAAGGAGCGATCTTTCGCTGTAACCGGGACGGATCCGATCTGGAAGAAATTGCTTGGGGCTTCCGCAATCCGCAGGAATTGGCCTTCGACCAATACGGCAACCTGTTTACTTGTGACAACAACTCGGCGGAAGGTGACGCATGCCGGCTCATCTACGTGGTTCGAGATGGCGATTACGGATGGCACATGGCTTATGAAACGATGTCCGATCAGGGTGCCTGGAGCATGGATTTGTTGTGGGAAACGGCGGAGAAGACCAGGGCGGCCTGGGTCGTCCCGCCGATCCAGCATCTTTCCAAGGGCCCCTCGGGGCTGGTGTTTTACCCGGGTGTCGGACTTCCCGACCGCTACCAAAATCATTTCTTCCTCTGCGATTTTCAGGACCGGAAGGAAGCCAGCAGCATCCTCTCTTTCGGCATTAAACCACAAGGCGCGGGTTTCGAAACGCTCGATACGCACAAGTTCGTATCGAATATCTTGCCAACCGATGTCGAATTCGGCCACGACGGCAAAATGTACATCGCCGACTGGATCCAAGGCAGCACCGGCACGGGGATGGGCCGCATCTACACACTGGCCGATCCCGCCCGGGCCAAGGATCCCACGATTCAACAAACCGTTCGCCTGTTTCGCGAGGGCTTCGGCGATCGCGGAAACGACGAGTTAGCCCAGTTGCTTCACCATCCGAATCAGCGCGTCCGTCTGGAGGCTCAGTTTGCGCTAGCGGAACGGGGAACGGATGCCGTGCCTATCTTGCAGAAGGTCGCCGCGTCGAATTCAAATCTACTGGCACGGGTCCATGCAATCTGGAGCTTGGGCATGATCGGCCGAACCAGCCAAGACGCACTGTCCCATGTCGCGCCTTTGCTGGGTGATCGGGACGACGAAATCCGCGCGCAAGCGGCCAAGGTGCTTGGCGAAGGAAACTATGTTGCAGCGGCGGACCGATTGCAGGCACTCTTGAAAGACCCCCAACCACGAGTGCGTTTCTTTGCCGCCATGGCAATCGGCGACCTGAAGCACCAACCGTCCATCCCCGCGCTCGTCGAACTGTTGCGAGAAAATGACGATCAAGATCCATTTCTTCGCCATGCCGGCGTGTCGGCTTTGCATGCAATCGGTGATGCGGAGGGACTGCGGGCGTTTACCGACGACGCGAA
Organism: Planctomycetota bacterium; assembly: GCA_029259935.1. The sequence goes on along the minus strand of JAJDEH010000002.1, from coordinate 25,942 downwards.
TCGCTCGGTGCGTCTGGCCGTGCTGCTGACCCTGCGTCGCTTTGGCGACCCGAAGATCGCCGTGTTTCTCGGTGATGACGATGAGGACTTGGTAACCGAAGCGGCACGCGCCATTCATGACGTTCCAATCGTGAAGGCGATGCCCGCATTGGCCGGTTTGCTCGAAAAAAAAACAAGTGGAACGGAAACGCTTTTGCGCCGGGCGATAAACGCGAGTTTTCGACTTGGCGGCGGGCAACACGCACTGGCCCTGGCGCAATTCGCCGCGGCCGACAAGAACGAACTGGCGCTGCGTATAGAAGCGGTGCAGGCCTTGGCGGACTGGGCAGAACCGTCGCCGCGCGACCGTGTGCTGGGTGTTCACCGGCCTCTTCCCAAACGCGATACCGCCGCATTGCGTGACACGCTGGCTCCCATTTTGATGCAACTCGTCGAAGACTCTCCGGGTCCACTCCAATACGAGTGCATGAAACTCGCGGGCGCGCTGAAAATTCCGGGCGTGGAGGCTTCCCTTCTGGAGTGGGTAACCGACGATACCCGACCGGCGGTGTCACGTTGCGACGCACTTCAAGTGCTCGCGAGCATCGCCGGTCCAACACGAAGTCAAGCGATTGAAGCCGCGCTTGCCAGCCCTGATCCCATAATCCGAGCGGAAGCAACACGCGTCCTTGCACAAATTGACCCCGACCGGGCGTTCGGCATGTTAACCAAGGCGCTCAACGCGAATTCAATCGTCGAACAACAGCAAGCGTTTGCGACGCTCGGAAAAATGGAGCATTCCGGAGTAGATCCCTTGTTGTCCGACTGGTTGGATCGGCTGACGAGCGGCAGCGTCCCGCCAAGGTTGCACGTCGATTTGATCGAGGCTGCATTTCAACGCCGAGATCCAATCATCCTGGGGAAATGCTCGGCGTATACGTCTTCGTTAAATCGCGGCGGCAAGGATCGCTTTCAGCTACTTACGCACGGCGGCGACGAACGTCGGGGACGGACCCTGTTTGACAACCGAGCCAAGACGCAGTGCCGGCGTTGTCATGTCATTAACGGCGATGGTGGTAGTGTCGGACCCGATTTGAGCAAGTGCGGCGATGAGAGAACGCGTGAATATCTCGTGGAGTCTTTGCTGTTTCCAAATCAGACGATCGCCAAAGGCTTTGAGCAAGTCGTGGTCACAACAAATTCGGGGAAAATCATCAGCGGAATTCGGCAAAGCGAAGACGAAAACAAACTAGTCTTGCGGACGGCAAACGGCGAAGACGTGACCGTTGCCATATCTGATATCGACGAACGGAGAGTCGGAAAATCGGTGATGCCAGAGGATCTACAAGAACGTTTGTCGTTGCTGGAAATCCGCGACCTGGTTGAATTCTTAGCCAATTTGAAATAGCAGGTGGGGGCAACTCGCTGGATGATGGCGCGTTTTTGACGGCCCACGCTGGGTTTGATAGCCTGACGCTGCGTTGGAGGAGCGCGGCCCGCCCTTCTATTGTTGCCAGACACCACCTTGCTGCCAGAAACCACCTTGCTGCCAGAAACCACATTGCTGCCAGACACCACCTTGCTGCCAAAAACCACGAGGTTCACCTATGTCGCGCGTTGTTTGTTTTCGTGTCGTCGCCTGGCAACTGGCGGTTGTTCTTGTGGCACGCAGCGCGGCGACTGAAGCCGCGGCGCAAACGCCCGATCGCTATCGCGAGTTAGACCGGCACTGGCGAGAGCATTTCATTTCCGCGTTCAAGGATGACGCAGTCGGCTTTGCCTGGGTCGTGCAGAAGAATGGCCAGCCAGTCTCGGTGGGCGGGCATGGCTGGGCCCGCGCGCCGTGGGAGAAGAAAGACGCCAGCGTCCCCATGACGGCCGATACCCGGATGGCCATTGGCAGCATCACCAAGCCGCTTACCGCCGTGGCCCTGCTGCGCCTGATTGAACGTCGCGACGACCTCTCACTCGACCAAGCGGCCCTGCCGTTTCTAAAACATCGGATTAAGAAAACAGCGCCCGGCGTGGAAAAAATCACACTCCAGCAACTCATGCAGCATCGCAGCGGACTCAAGAACCAAGGCCCCAAAACCAAAACTCGCTGGCAACGGGTCGAGGAAGTATTGAACTTGCCGATGGCCCGCGCCCCCGGCGGCAAACGCGAATACAACAATCGCAATTACCTTGTGGTCCGCTCGGTGCTGGAACGCGCGGCGCGTCAGCCTTACGACCAGTTCATGCAGCAGCAGTTGCTGCGGCCGATGGGTGTTCGCCGCGCGAGTTTGCTGGCTGACACTCGACGTCCCGTCATCGCCTATCGGTCAAAACAAACGTCGGGGCCGGGCTGGGAACTGACCGACGATTTCACGGATCTGGCCGGCGCGGGCGGCTGGTATTTTTCGGCCCGCGAACTGGCCATGGTGCTGCACGGGGTTCGTACGCACAAGGTACTCTCGGCGGAAACCACGAAGAAGATGTTCCGTGAAGAGATCGGCTGGTTTGGCAGTTATCATCCGTTTGGCTGGTATCATCAGCACGGCGGCGGCCAAGGCAATGGCCGGGGCCAAGGCTACAGCTCGCAGGCGCTGATCCTACCGGATGGAGTCGACATCGTGCTGCTGTGCAACACAAATCCGTCCGCCAACATGCATTCGGTGATCAAGAACGGCCTTAACACAATTGTGCCGTTCGTCTTCGCCAAAGGCTTTGGCCCGCGGAAGACGTATAAGTACGAGATGACTTCACCCCAGAAGAACGTGCAATTGCGCTATACGAGCGACGGCAGCGAGCCGACGGCCAAGTCCGCGCTGTACACCGACTTGGTCAATCTTCCTCGCAAGGCCACGGTCAAGTGCAAGGCGTTTCGCGGCAATGTCGAAGTCAGTTTCACCGGCCAATACCCGCCGGCCCGCGACGACGTGAAGCCGGTCAGCCAATGAAGAAATGAAGCCAACTCGTCGAAAGACCGCTTCCCGCCAAATTTCGGTTGCGGCGAGCCGCAACTGGCCTGGACGCCGGGATTGATTTCTGCCACAGTCCTCCCTCTTGTCGTTTTCAGACTGGCGGGTGTTGCATGAAAATTCGATTTCGAGCGCGAAGTTTTTCTGGCGGATTCGCCTATGGGCTGCTTCTGTGGGCCACCGTCGGTCTGGTCGGTTGTCACAGCAGTTTCATTAACCGCTTCGCTCCGTCCCCCAGCGCCGATGAATTGCCGCCACCCGATTCATCGTGGTCTCGCCCACAGTCCGACTCTGTCAAAGCGACCGGATTGAACAACACCTCTCGCGAAATTGAACGCAGTCTGGGCGTCAAGTAGTCGATCCCGGCCAGGAGCGAACTGCTTGACGGGACGTTGAAGTCGGCGGCCATGTTGCTAAAGTGATGCTGACATTTTCATTTGTTGCATCACGGTTCTCATTCCCAACGCATTCATGGCGGACAACTCATGGCGGATCCATCCTCGCCCGTTTACGACAAGCTGTGCGCGTACACCCGCGAAACGGCAATTCTGAATTCCATTGAAGCGCTACTCGGCTGGGACGAACGGACGAAGATGCCGCCAGCGGCTGGTGAGCACCGGGCCGAGCAGATTCAGTATTTGGCCGGCGCGATTCACCGGCGGCAAACCGATCCACAAGTTGGCGAATGGCTGGCGGAGTTGACCGACAGTGATTTGGCCGCCGATCGCCACAGCGATGGCGGCACGACCATCCGCCAACTCAAGCGCGAATACGACAAACAGCGAAAACTTCCGCAGTCGTTGGTCGAAGAACTCGCCAAGCAATCCGTACTTGGCCAGCAAGAGTGGGTCGAAGCGCGCAAGAACAACGACTTCAAATCGTTTGCACCACGGCTGACGCGAATCGTGGAACTCAAGAAGCAACAGGCCGAGGCGTACGGCTACGACGATTGTCCCTATGACGCCTTGCTGGACGACTATGAACCGGGGGAAAAAACGGCCAACGTCACGAAAGTGCTGGCGGCGCTGCGCGAGGATTTGGTACCGCTGGTGGCCGCCATCAAGGACAGTGGCCGCGCTCCAAAAGTCGATTTGCTAACTCGAATGTACCCCGCGAAGGCACAAGAACAATTCGGCACGGCGGCGGCTCGCAAAATCGGTTTCGATTTCAATCGCGGACGCCTGGATGTGACGGCGCATCCGTTCTGCACCGGCATCGGACCTCATGACTGCCGGATTACGACGCGCTACGACGAACATCATTTTCCGGGTGCGTTTTTTGGCATCCTGCACGAAGCGGGCCACGGCATGTACGAGCAGGGACTGCGTAGCGACCAGTTCGGGCTGCCGACAGGCCAAGCTGTTTCGCTGGGGATTCACGAGTCGCAGTCCAGGATGTGGGAAAACTCCGTGGGCCGTAGCCGCGCCTTCTGGCAACACTTTTTCAAACCCGCCCAGCAAGCGTTCCCCGAAACGCTGGGCGATGTGAACCTCGACGATTTTTATTTTGCGATCAACGATGTACGGCCTTCGCTGATTCGAGTCGAGGCGGACGAAGCGACTTATAACTTGCACATCATTATTCGTTTTGAACTAGAACAGTCGCTAGTCAACGGCGATGTGACGGTCGACGAGTTGCCGGGTGCCTGGAATGAAAAGTACCAACAGTACCTTGATATACAGCCGCCGAATGACGCGGATGGCGTACTGCAAGATGTTCACTGGAGCGCCGCGTTGATGGGTTACTTTCCCACTTACTCGCTGGGCAATCTGTACGCTGGCCAATTATTTCGGCAAGCGGGTGAAGATCTGGGAGACCTGGACGAGGAATTCGCCCGTGGAGAATTCAAGCCGCTACTGGATTGGCTGCGCAAGAATATTCACGAGCCCGGCCAGTGCTACCCGGCGTCGGAGTTGGTGGAAAAAGTGACGGGCCGCCCGCTTTCGCACGAGGATCTGATCCAGCAACTGCGAGACAAGCTTTCGCCGCTCTACGGACTCGATTGAAAGCAGCGGTCATTCGCGGAGCGAAAGTCGGTACTATCGCCGCTCCAAATCGCTCCCGGAATTCGTCACTTTCAAAAGCCAAGCTTTGCGATTTGGAAATGATCCTGGTAGCTTTTGGTTCTGTTCTTCGCCGAGATCGTGAGCCCATACAATGTTCTGGCCGTTGATGTCCGCCCCGTTGTAGACCCATTCGTGGTGCAGCGAATAATCGGGCGCATATTGCACAATGATCAAGTGCGGACCATCTTCTTTCGAGACTTCCTGAATAACGTCCGTCCGAGTGAAATCAGAAAGTTGCCGGGCATCGCCGCGTAGTGCGTAATAGCTGGCTCGCGCGATGCGCGGCCCTTCGCCAACGATCCACAAACACAACAGCAGCAATAAAAGGTAACGGCATTTCAGTCTCGGCAAGGGTACGCTGCCGGTTCGCATAAGGCGCAATCGACGCAACGAAGCCGCCAACAGCAAAAACGTCACACCTACAATCGGCGCGGCATAATGCGAGATCCGGGAAAACGTCGCCAGCGACATCATTAGAGCCAGGAATAACCAAATTCCCATCACCAACAGCAGCCAGCGATCTCGAACCAGCCAGGGGAAGGCGATCACGATCGGAGCGGCTAATGCCAATCCCAAAAACGACTGAAGGTGCAACGTCATCAGATCGCGCGGTTCAGTGAAGAAGTACGACTTGCCGAACTGCTTGGCCCGGAATTGGTCATGGAATCGCTTCAGCCGCGGGTGGCCTTCCGCCGTCGGCTCGTTCTCCGATTGGAAGACGAACAACGGCGCGCGAAAATACTGCCGGTGGTGTACGCGGTAGGGCATCGTGAAGGCGCTGCCCGTGACGCGATAGTTGTAGTACAGCATCCAGCCGCCGCCTATCAGCAGCACGGCCGCGATGGGAGCAATCGTCCGCAAGATCTTTCGCTGCCAATTTAGACGCCGGTCTTTCACGAACCAGACGACGAATACAACGAAGCAGGCCAGCGCGACGATGGCTCCTTCGTAGGGTCTGGTATTTGCCAGCATCAAAGTTCCGCAAGCCATGGCCAGCGAACTGGCGACCGAAGGCCGGTGCAGGATTCGTCGCAATCCGCCGAACAGCAGGGCACCACCGGCGACCGCCAGCATGCCGCCCCAATATCGCTGCGACCAGTTGTGAGTTACACCCAGCGCGACAATAAACAGCAGCGTGGCTAACAAAGCCCACCGAGCGCGGGTCCAAGCTTGCAGCATCCAACACAAAGAACCGGCCGCCAAACCGACGCTCAGCCAGACCCCAAAGGCCGGGTGGCCGAACAGTGCTTGTCCCAGGCCCATCACCATTCCCTGTCCCGGCGGATACTTCGACATGTAGCTTGGCTGCAGCAAAATATGAGGCGACTCGAAATGCTGCCACATATCGGGCGTGGGATTGGTCAGGCGGCCGTGGGCGAACGTATCGGCGGCCAGCAAGTGGCTGAATTCGTCATGCACGGTTGGTTCGGCAAAGCCTTGAATCGCGCCAAACAGCGCGGGCAGGCCAAATCCCAGAATCGCGCACACCAGCACCGAGGTTCGTCGCCGGGCGGCAAGGTGCTGAAACGCCCTGATGGCCTGGTGCTCGAACCTTTGCCACTTAGAAACTTTTTCCGTGGAAGTCATTTTGTTGTTTCCGCTGTCACTCGGTCATGGTCTCATCGTCGCCAACACGCAAGCTGGCGATGAAATGGAGCGAACGATCGAAAATGAGATTCGCTGGAAATGGATATAGGCCCAGCCGCGGGTTCCAAGAATCGACACGAACGTCCGACCGGTCGAACAGGGCATCCCATTCTGGTTTTGAAAGGTAATTGTAAGGCAATGCGACGTGGTGGTGGGCATTGCCGACCCAATCCATGAATCGCAGAGTCGCCCGCGCGAGAAATCCTTTCCGCAGGTGATCCTTGATGATGACGGCCCGCCGCGACACCCTCGTCGCTTCGCCAAACAGGATCTCCGGATTTTCCGTGTGGTGCAAGACGTCGACGAGCAAAACCACATCCTGGCTGTTGTCGGCCAGCGGAATCGCCGTGCCGTCGAATTCCTCCACCGGGATATGCGTTTCGGGCCGAACCAGCACATCCATGCCCTCGATGGTGGAATCGGGAACCGCGTCGGCAATCAGCTTGGCAAGAAGTCCGTCCCCGCAGCCCACATCCAGAATCGACGATCCCGGTGGAATCAACGCCGAGAGATGACGCCGCAAAACTTTGGTCCGGCGGCCGTGGACCAATTTGCCGTGAACCGCGCCGACAAGCGAACTGGCGGACTCACTCATCGGGGCTCGATTCTCCGACGCTGGCTACCGGTTGAGCGGACGCGGAAGTCGATCCGGATCGAGCGGTCCCGGCGGTCTGATCGGCCCCGCGATAGCCGCCCGCCGATTGCACTTTCCAGATGTCGACGATCTTCAACAGGATGGCGAAGACCATGGTCTGAAGCAATGAAAACAAGGTAAACGCACCAGCAATCAACCGCGACTTGTCCATGTAAACTTTTTGCGTCGTTACGTACTCCACGATGCCCGGCCAGAGAATTACGACCGTCAGCACCAGCAGCAGCCCCATAATGACGGCCAGCGCGGGACCGCGCAGCACGCTCGCGATCAAGGAAGGCCAAAAGGTCGCCGCGTCACTCCGCCGCTGCCCAAAATCGGCCATGCGGTTCGCCAGCGCGGTCGCCAACAGAAGCAGTAGTCCAAAGGAGCCTAGCAACGAACAAACAACAAAGCGATAGAGCATCCACGGTTCGAAGATGCCGTGTTCCCAGTAATACTCGAGTGGATAAACGGACAGCACTCCGATGAAGGCCATCGCCGCCACGAACATCATCAAGAAAATTTTCTCGGGACGGTAGCAAAGCACCCCGGAAATGATAGTTCGCAAAAAGCGAATGCCGTCGCGCACGACGTTCAGTTTGCTTTGCCCGACCCGCTCGTCATAGGTCATCGGAATTTCGACCACGCGCAAATTGTTCAGCATCGCCCGGGCGCTCATCGACGGCGTGAAATGCAAGCCGTCGGGCAGCGGATAGAGATATTTGAGGGCGCTCCGCCGAACGACACGCATGCCGCTCGCCGTATCGGTAACTCGGCGGCCGCACAGAAATCCCAGCAAGATCGCATACACCCGGTTGCCAAACTTGCGAATCGGCGGCATGCGCGAGTCGGGGCCCAATCGCGATCCCAGCACGACGTCGGCTGAATCTTCCTGAATCACTTGCGCCATTTGCGCGAAGTAGCGAGGGTCGCAAGTTCCGTCCGCGTCCAGGAATCCGAGCAGCCCGGTGTCGCCGATTTCCCAGCCCCGCTTGATCGCTGCTCCGTAACCACGATTGGTCGGAAAGACGATCAAGCGCACTTCCTCAAAGCCCTCGGCGATCTCCACGGTGCGGTCGGTCGAGCCGTCGCTGACCACGACGATTTGAACGTCCGCCAAATCGGCCGTGGCCTTGATCTCTTCACGAGCCGCCAAGCAACGAGAAATCGTATCCCCAATCGCCGCCTCTTCGTTGAGCGCGGGAATCACGATGGTGAGGGCGGCATCACTCATGCCCGAGGAACCTACAAGGTAGAAAAGAGTTTTCTCAATCTAAGATCATAACTTGCCCTCACGATCCCCGAAACGGGCATGGCCCCGAACGATCGAACGATTCGATCATGGCAAAACGCGTTTGAAAAGCGGGCCATCTTGGCTTTTGCAGGGTCCCAATCGGACTTCCGTTGATTTAGAATGGAGCATCCTACCTTCAATGTCTCTCCTATTCGGATCAACCCATGCAATCACGTGTTTCCGGCATAGCCATCGTTTTAGTCTGCCTACTGGCCGTTGCGGTTGTGGGCTTGGTACCGACCGCTGTTCATGCTCAGCCAAAAGCCAAGGACGCCGACGCGGCGAAAACCGAACTCGTGCCGATCCCGGCGACTTGGAAACGAGCGGCTCGGGGCAGTGCGGCCGCCAAGGATGGCTTTGCCTGGTTTCGCTGCTGGGTTGAGATTCCCGCGGACTGGCGAGACAAAGATTTGGAATTCTTCTTGGAAGGCGTCGACGACGCCCGCGAAGCGTACATCAACGGAGTCCGCGTGGGCGGCTTTGGCCAGTTTCCTCCCAAGTTTCGCAGCGGTTTGGGCGGCTCGCAAAAGTTCTTCGTCGATGCGGCACACGTCGAAGCGGGGAAACGGAACAGCGTGGCGATTCGCATTTATAAGGAAGCGGCTCGCGAGAATTTCAACGTCGCCGCGCCGGTTGTCTTTGGCCCTCGAGAAGCTATTCGACTGGAAGGCAATTGGGAATTTCACAGCGGCGACGATCGCAAGTGGGGCACGGCGGCGGCCGACCAAGCCAATGACAAAGTCGTCTACAAGGACGTGAAGCCCCGCGAAGAAGTCGAAGCGTCGCTGAAACAACTGCAAGGCGAAGAAGGCCCGTTCACGGTTGAGGAAACGCTGAAGCGGATTACCATCCCCGAGGATCTGGCCATCGATGTCGTGCTTGCCGAGCCCGTGATTGGCCAGCCGCTCTCCATGAAATGGGACGAGCGGGGACGATTGTGGGTCGTGGAATACCGCCAGTACCCGGTACCCGCCGGGCTGAAGATGGTCAGCCGCGATAAGTATTTGCGTTCGGTCTACGACAAGGTTCCGCCCGCGCCGCCCAATCACTTCAAGGGCAAGGACCGCATCTCGATCCATGAAGACACCGACGGCGACGGCATCCCCGACCGCCACTCGACCTTCGTCGACGACCTGAGCCTGGTTTCATCGTTCGCCATCGGTCGTGGCGGCGTGTGGGTACTCAATCCGCCTTACTTGCTGTTCTATCCTGATAAGAACAACGACGACGTTCCCGACGGCGATCCCGAGGTGCATCTAGAAGGGTTCGGAATCGAAGACTCGCACTCGATCGCCAACAGCCTGCGTTGGGGCCCCGACGGGTGGCTCTATGCGGGACAAGGCAGCACGGTCACCGGCAACATCAAGAAGCCTGGCACGAAAGACAAACCGGTTCACTCGATGGGGCAGTTGATTTGGCGTTACCATCCCAAGCTTCGCAAATACGAAATCTTCGCCGAAGGCGGCGGCAACACGTTCGGCGCGGAGATCGACGACAAGGGACGCATCTATTCCGGCCACAACGGCGGCGACACGCGCGGCTTTCATTACGTGCAAGGCGGCTATTTTCGTAAGGGCTTTGGCAAACATGGCGAGCTGTCGAATCCATACAGCTTCGGCTACTTCCCGCACATCGCGCATCACAAGGTGCCGCGTTTTACGCACACGTTCGTGATTTACCAGTCGAACGAACTGCCGAAACAATATCACGGCAAGCTGTTCGGTGTCGGTCCGCTGCAAAGCCACGTAGTCTACAGTGACATCGAGACGCTCGGTTCGACCTTCAAAACCAAGGACGCGGGCCACGTGTTAACCAGCCGCGATTCTTGGGTCCGCCCGGTCGATGTTCAAGTCGGTCCGGATGGCGGATTGTATGTCGCCGATTTTTATGAACAACGGATCGACCATGCCAGCCACTACCAAGGCCGCGTCACGCCAGAGACCGGACGAATCTATCGGTTGCGATCCAAAACCGCCAAGCCGGCCGCCAAGTTCGATCTGGCAAAACGGTCCGACGAAAAATTGCTGGCCGGGCTGCAACATCACAACAAATGGTTTCGGCAAGAGACTCTACGCGTGATCGGCGACCGCAACGACCCCAAGCTGGCCCGTAAGATTTCGCTGCAAGACGCCAGCGGGCAAACCGCGCTAGAATTGTTGTGGGCGTTATACCAAAGCGACGGCCTCTCTGACGAAAAGGCGCGAGAAGCAATTCAACATGACGACCCGTTCGTCCGACTGTGGACGGTCCGTTTGCTTTGCGACGAGCCGCAGGTTTCCCGCCCGATCGCCGGCGCGCTCGCCGCCTTGGCTGGTTCCGAACCGAACGTCGAAGTACGTTGCCAACTGGCCTGCTCGGCCAAACGATTGCCAGCCGCCGACGCGCTGCCCATCGTGCGCAATTTGCTGAACCACAGCGAAGACAGCAACGATCCTTACCAGCCGCTGTTGCTGTGGTGGGCCATCGAATCCAAGTGCGAAGTCGACGGCAAGCAGGTCGTGGACTTGTTTCGCCAAGAAGCGATCTGGTCTCGGGAGATTATTAAAAAACACATTCTCGAACGGCTGATGCGGCGGTTTGCCCAAGCCGGCACTCGCAAGGACTTACTGATTTGCGCCGACTTGCTCAATCTCGCGCCGACGAAAGAAGCCTCCACGCAATTGCTCGCCGGTTTCGAAAAGGCCTTTGAGGGACGCACGCTGACCGCTCTGCCCAAGGAACTGGTGGCCGCGATTTCCAAATCGGGCGGCGGTTCGTTGTCGCTACGTTTGCGGCAGGGTGAAGACAAGGCCGTCAACGAAGCCCTGGCGATCTTGCACAACGAGAAGGCCAAAGCGGACCAACGAGCCCGATTGGCCGTCATCTTTGGCCAATTGTCCGACGAGCGTTCGCTGCGAGAATTGCTCAAACTGGCCAAGACGGCCAAGAACGAGCAGGTGCGCGGCGCGGCACTCAACGCGCTGACGTCGTTTAAAAATCATGCGGTCGCCGATACGGTGGTCGGCCTGTACGAAAAACTCAGCGAAACGAATCGTCAGGTCGCGGCAACGCTGTTGGCCAGTCGCGCCGATTGGGCGTTGTCGCTGGTGGACGCGGTGGTCGACAAGCGGATTGCTCAGGATCACGTCCCCATGGACGCCGTTCGCAAGTTGCTGCTGCATCAGAACGAGGCGTTGCAAGGCAAGGTAACGCAAGTGTGGGGCAAGGTGGAAGGCGCAACCACGGACCAGATGCTGGCCAAGATCAAGCAACTGACGGCGGCCATCGGCGACGGTTCGGGCAATCCTTACAAAGGCAAAGTGCTGTTCAAACAATCGTGCGCGAAATGCCACGTGCTGTTCACCGACGGCGCCTACATCGGCCCGAATCTCACCTCATACAAGCGCGACGACCTGCCCCGGATGCTGCTCAACATAGTGAATCCCAGCATCGAGATTCGCGAAGGCTTTGAGAACTACGTCGTCTTCACCTTGGATGGCCGAGTGCTGAACGGCTTTATCTCCGAGCAAGACAACCAGGTCGTCGTCCTTCGCAGCGCCGACGGCCAGATCACAACCATCGAGCGCGACGACATCGACGAGATGCGAGCCGTGAAGACCTCGATCATGCCCGAAGGACTGCTTAAGGACCTCACGAATCAACAAGTACGAGATCTATTCGCCTACCTCCGCGCAACCCAACCGCTTCCTTAGGTCGCTCTCCCAGATCGCCAAATGGGAATAGGCAGAATGATTAGTGGCGGAATGATTAGTCTTGATCGTGACCGGGTGATCGCCCCAAAAGCCTTGAGGTCGTGCGTTCGCAGATCATCGGCAAAACGTAAATAACGCATCCCATGCCAAATCCTAACGGAATGACAACATACCACGGCAAACCATCGAGACGCACACGGATCCCAAAAGCGTCGGCGCGGTCCATTTGTCGCCACGGAGCTGCCATTTTTTGGCCGTACAAAACCATCAAAAACGCGACCAACGTCGTGAAGGTGAGAAAGGTGCGAACGCTAAACTGTCCGAGTCGTACTTCCGGACCGCGCATCTTTTCGGAGACGTACGCGGTAGCCGCAAGGACGAGCAACAAGGCGAGGAAGTTGACCAACAACCCAGGGACTTTCCAATGGTACTTCGTCGGCGCGCGGATATCTTCATTGGTCTTGTCGCCCATTCCGAACCTCTCCACGTACGTCGTTTTGCAAAGAACACTTGGCCAACCGTAGTCAAACCAATAAGTTGTCGACCCGGTCACGCCTAAACCAGTGGGATTGTGCATTTTGAAGTTGGCGTACACAAAAGCAGTTCCGACGGCCAGCACGGCCAACATTGTCGTAAGGCGCGGTCTGTTAGATCGGCGTGAAGTTGATTTAGTATCAATGGGATCAATCATTCAATGATGATTCCAAGACCAGCAGTTAAAGGTGGTCGAAACGTCCCAATTATGTGCCAGCCAGCAGCGCAATCAAGTGCCGAGTCTGATGGCGATCGGAGTGCCACGCCTGCATTCCACCATTGAAAATCGCCCGGCAAGAGATTGGCAGAATGATCAGGGGGCAGAATGATCTTCTAATTCTTGTCACGATGGAGACTATTCATTCTGCCCTTAATCATTCTGCCACTTCCTTTGAGAACAGTTGCTCGCCGTTTCCCGGCAGGTTTGAAGCGCCGGGAATCAACGGGCTTATTTCCCCAGTTGTTCTGCCCGTCGGACCAGTTCTAGAAACTCGGCCCGATCGCCGTGAGGGTCCTTGCCAAGTGAACTGGCGGCGATTTCTTCCACTGACGCGCAAGTGGTGTTGCCACGATACTTGGAATCACGCAGCAGCATGGCAAAAGCCGCGACTGCCGAGGCGAATTGGAAATCTCCCGACGACTCGCTGAACCTGGCTGCTGAATCCTTCAGAGCGTATTCAATCCGCTGGCTTTCATCGGAATCGGGCTGTTTGTAGCGCAGTGCGAGTGTCAGCAATTCGTCGCTTTCGGCGGCGGCGGTCAATCGCGTTTCGTTGACGATCTTGGCCGTCATCTTCTGATACTTGAGCGGCCGTGATAGTTCGACCTGGCGCGCTTCGCCTGATGCGTATCCCCCGTCCACCGGCACCAGTTCGTACAACGCCGTGACCGTGTGGCCCGCGCCGATTTCGCCGGCGTCTTTCGTGTCGTCGTCGAAATCCTCAGTTGCCAGAAGGCGGTTCTCGTAGCCGATCAGCCGATATGCGGCGATGGTGGCCGGATTGAATTCGATTTGGATCTTCACGTCCTTGGCGATCGTCACCAGACTGCTGGTGATCTGCCGCACGAGTACTCGCCGCCCTTCCTTGAGTTGGTCGATGTAGGCGTACATGCCGTTGCCGTTGTCGGCCAGGCTTTCCAGCTTGTGGTCCTTGAGATTTCCCGTGCCGAAACCGAGTACGGTGAGGAACACGCCGCTGGCCGCCTTTTCCTTGATCAGTTCGACCAGTTCTTCGTCGCCGGTCACGCCGACGTTCAAGTCGCCGTCGGTCGCCAGGATAACACGATTCGTGCCCTCGTTCATAAACGACTTGGCGGCTTGTTCGTAAGCCATGTGGATGCCCGCGCTGCCGTGTGTCGAACCGCCCGCGCCGAGGCCATTGATGACCGCTTTGATTTTTCGCTTGTCGGACGAAGCGGGCAATTGCAGTCCCGCCTCGCCGGCATACGTGACGATCGTCACGCGATCGCGATCGTCGAGTTGATCGACCAGCAGTTTCATCGATCGCTTGAGCAGCGGCAGCTTGTTGGGCTGCTCCATTGAGCCGGATACGTCAATCAAAAATACCAGGTTCGCCGCCGGCCGATTTTCAGGTTCGATTTCACGCCCTTTCAGGCCGACCCGCAGCAATTGGTGTTTCGATTGCCAAGGGCACTGCGCCACTTCCATGTTCACCGAAAACGGCTCGCCCGCCTGAGGTTGCGGATAGTCGTATCGAAAATAATTCACGAATTCTTCAACCCGCACCGCTTGAGGGGGCGGAATCTGGCCGTTATTCAAATATCGGCGCGAGTTCGAGTAAGAGGCCGTATCGACATCGATCGAGAACGTCGAGATGGCATCTTCGCGATCGACTTTTAGAAACGCGTTTTCGACGATCGCCACGTACGATTCGACCGGCGATATTGCTTCGTGAGCAGATACATCAGCGTACGTCGCGCCGTAAGCGCTGGGAATGAACTGACGGCCGCTCGTCGTGGGCGTGTACATACTGTCGGGAATGAAGTCATCCACGGACTTATGTCGAAATCCTGTTCCATCGCCCAACAGAGCATTTGCCCCGCGTCCGTTGTGATTGGATTGGAAGCCGTACGAATACGCAATATCGTTGTTGTCGTACCTTCGAATTTTTCCGAACATCGCCTGCCGATCCATATATGGCAGCAGCTTCACAAACCTGCCTCCCTTAGTTCCTTCCTGCCAATGACCTTGGCCGTTGGCTACAGGTCTATCCAAGATCGTGGCGGGCAATGAGCCGATTGCGATCTCCCCGTAAGTATCGTTGTAGCCGTGCATCGCGAGTCCAATCTGACGTAGATTATTGTTGCACTGCGTTCGCCGCGCTGCTTCTCGATGTACTCGATATGTTTGTACGATTGGCGTAATGAGAATCAGCAAGCACAGTGAGATGGCCACGGTTGCAAATGCCAGCCGGCGACTGGGCGTTATCCGCCTCCAGCATGATCCTTTGGACTGCACAGTCTTGTTTGCATCCAATTCAGTCAGCCGTTGATTCACCGCGCGACGCAATTCACTTGACAAGTCGGGAAGCGATGCTTCGCCGTTGGCTTGTTTCAAGCAGTCGGCAAGTTGCCGCAATTCGCCGACTTTGTGCCGGGCGTCGTTGTTCGCGGCAAGCTGTTGCTCCACGGCTTCGCACTCGGGCTCGGAGAGTTCGTCGAGCGCAAACTGAGTCAACTTGTCGTGCGACACGTTGGATACCGGTGGGTGGCGGTCATTCATTATGTTTCTCGCAAAGTTTAGTCGCCGGAGCGAAAGCCGGTTGGAATTGCCGTGCTTTCGTCGTCGGAAGCGGGGTTGTCTTCGTCGAACAGTCGCCGAGTCCACGGATGCTGCCGCAATCGGTGCAGCACCCGGTGAACGGTCACGCGGGAGCTGCCTTCGGTGCGGCCGGTGATCTCGGCGATTTGCTGATAGTTAAAACCTTCCAGCCACAGATCGATCACTTCTCGCTGACGTGCCGGCAGGGCGTCGACAAGTCGTCGCAATCCGGCGTGGACGTCTTCCTGTTCCAGCGCGTCGGCCGGATCGGGCTCGCGTCCCGCCGGATCTTCCGGAACTTCGTCGGACCCCGGCCGATCGCGGCCGTTTCGCCGCAGCATGTCGAGCGCCTTGTTGCGGCATACCGCGAACAGCCACGCCGCCAGCCGGTCGCTCAACTCGTCGGCGCGTTCGTCGCACAGTCGCAAAAACGTGTGCTGGACCGCGTCGCGAGCCGACTCGTCGTCGCCCAGCAATCGCGCAGCGTAACGGGACAAGCGGCCTTCAAATTGTTTTAAGGCCGCCAACACCCATTGCCGATGCGATTTTTGGGGTTTCCCGTTGGCTGTCATGCCGGTTGCCGATCTGTTGGCTTCTACAGAGACAACGTGGAAGCGGGGGTTTCGTTACACGGATTTTTTGAAACCCTGAAGAACGGGCATTCGTCCCCTGATTGCCGGCTCAAAATACAATTATGATTGTAAGGCTGACCAAGTGCATTGCCAGGCTTTGGGTTTGTGTAGGCCGGATCAAGCGAAGCGCTGCTCCGGCATTCCGCAGTTTTCCTGAAATCGTGGATGCCGGAACATCGTCGCTTCGCTCCTTGGTCCGGCCTACTACTCGTTTTTCAACAGGCTGTTGGTGCTAGGTAGGGAGTCTCCTTTTGTCGTCATCCGCCCCTTCATCGCAAACATCGCCGAAGATCGCCGTGATTGGCGGTGGGATTTCGGGACTGGCCGCCGCGCAGCGGCTGATCGAACTCAATCCGCAAGCCAGTGTGACGCTGCTCGAGGCGAGCGACCGGTTGGGCGGAGTGCTGTCGACCATGCGCCGTGATGGTTTTCTCATCGAACGCAGCGCCGACATGTTCACCACGCGCGAGCCGTGGGCGCTCGATCTGTGCCGTCGCATCGGCTTCGAAGACCAGTTAGTCCCCACCAACAACGCCCAGCGAAAAGCGTTTATCGTGCGTCGCGGACGACTGGTCGAAGTGCCGGCCGGCTTTACCTTGATGACGCCCACGCGAGTGTGGCCGATCGTCACCACCCCGCTGCTCAGCTTGCGCGGCAAGGCGCGTTTGGCTTGGGAGATGTTCACGGCCAGAAAAGCGGACGACGGCGACGAAAGCCTGGCCTCGTTCGCCACTCGCCGCATGGGCCGCGAGGCTTACCAACGAATCGTGCAACCGCTGATCGGCGGCATCTATACGGCGGATCCAGAACAGCTAAGCATGGCGGCCACGATGCAGCAGTTCGTGCAAATGGAACAAGAACACGGCAGCCTTTATCGCGGCATGAAAAAGGGGGCGGCCAGCCAAACCGGCAGCGGCGCGCGGTACGGATTGTTCGTCGGACCCCGTGAAGGGATGAGCAGTTTCGTGCAGGCGGTTGCCGACCAGTTGCCGGAGAACTGCGTGCGGCTGAACACGCCGGTCCGCGGGCTGAAGCAAGACGAAACATGGTTGGTCGATATCGGCAGTGAAGTGCTGCGATTCGACGCCGTGATCCTGGCGGCATCGGCGCATCGATCGGCCCAGTTGATTCGCGACATGGATGCGACGCTGGCCGGACAGCTTGAATCGATCCCACACGCCAGCGCCGCCGTGGTGGTGCAGAGCTTTCGCAAAGACCAAATCGAACATCCGCTGAACGGGTTCGGCTTCGTGGCCCCGCTGGTCGAAAACCGCCGCATCTTGGCGAGCAGCTTTACCAGCGTGAAGTTCGACGGCCGCGCGCCGGACGGCTGTGTGTTGCTGAGAACGTTTGTCGGCGGTGCTTGCCAGCCGGAATTGAATCGGTTGGACGATGGCGAGCTGTTGAAGTTAGTGGCAGAGGAACTGGGCGACCTGATCGGACTGCGAGGCGAGCCAATCTTTGAGGACGTCGTTCGCTGGAACGACACGATGCCCCAGTATCACGTGGGCCATCTCGATCTGGTGGACAAGATTGAAGCGCGCGTGGCGGCCTTGCCGAATCTGGAACTTGCGGGCAACGCTTATCGCGGAGTCGGTATTCCGTTTTGCATCCACGGCGGCGAACAAGCAGCGGAGAGGACGCTCAGCGCGACTGGCGCTCCGACTGCGGAATGTGCACCACCGTCAAGCCACAACAGTCCCACGCCCGAGTCCCGCGACTGACATTCCAAGTGATGTACAGCTTGTCACCCGTGGGCGACAGTGCGGTGCTGTACGTGCCCTTCGGAATGAATCCGTACTTTTCTTCGTAGAACGGGTGCAGCCAAGCGATGATCTTCTTCCGGCCTGATTTCACATCGAACTGAACGACGGGCGAACCATCGCGATAGCCGCCGCCGTGCGCTCCGGGGACGTAGTACAGAAAACGGCCCGTGGCGTCGACATCCAACGAAGCGACATAGGCACTGGAGCCGACGCCGGCCGTGCCGATCTTGTCCACCTTCTCGGTCTTGGTGTTGAAGCGCCAAATCGTGGCATCGGCCGACCGCTGGCCGGTCGAGACCGTGTAGACAAAGCCATCTTCGGTTTCCTCGCTGGCCGCACGAACGCCAATCGTGGCATCGATCGGCTGGGGAGGTTTGTTGGCCGCCGGGTCGTAACGCATCAACTGGCCGTCGGCGTTGCCAGGCACGTAGTAAACGCGTCCCGTCGAGCGGGCTAGAATCATGTACCGCGCCGGCCCGCCAGGACCGGAGTACAACAGTTTTCGCTTTTTCAGGTCGTAGGCAAAAAACTGAATCTCTTGGTCCGCCGCGTCCGGGCCCGCCGCCGTCCCTCCGTAAAAGATCAAGCGGTCCGGATCCAATACACTGTTGGGGATGCTGTGTTTAGGAACGGGCGCGTGAACGACCACTTCGGATTTACCCGTCTTGGGGTCGGTGCGAAAGATCCAATCGCCCTTGTAGTGGTTGGCGTCATTGGCCGCTCGTGGCGATCCGCGATGCGTGGCGTAATACAGCCAGCCGTCGCTGCCCATGTCGACTCGGCTGTGAATCTTGCCCGGCGTGTAGTGTCCGGCCGGCAAGTCCAGCAGCTTGGTAACGTCCACCAGCGATCGTAGCGACTTCTTATCGGGATCGTACTCGTAAACGAAAGCCGTACCGGTTCCGTGCCGCGCTTCGCCGCGACCAATGGCGTAGTGATCGCCAATTGCCGAATAATACTTGCCATCGGCCACTACGCCGTCGCCCCAATTCGACCACGGCTTGCCGGGGTAATTCTGCTGGGGATAGAACACGAAATCGATGGTCGGCGGCGTCTTGGCGATCGCCACCTCGGCTCTCAACGGTCCGCTGGGATGGAGAAACTTCGGCGAGGTGTCGCTGACGATCGACTTGCCGCCGGGCAAAGTGGGCGGGTAGGGAAGATCTTCGTCGCGAATGACCTTTGGCTTTGCCGGTTTGGCCTTGGCCTTTTTCTTTTGAGCTTGAGTGTCGCCTGCGGCCACGCCTAGGACCAGCGCGATGAGCACTCCGCACCTAAGAGCCGGTTGAAACACGAGTCGTAGGCCGGACCGAGGAGCGAAGCGACGATGTTCCGGCATCTGTATCTTCATGGAGAACTTAGGAATGCCGGAGCGGCGCTTCGCTTGATCCGGCCTACACGAGCTACCAAGGATACGCGGCGCTGAGCTTGTCATGGGCGATCCTTCTATTTCAGTTGCGCGATGGGAATGCGCAATAGTGTGTACGGCACCAGAGCAAGAACATAAACGGCATCGTCCTGGCCTTCGCAGACGCCAAGGATGACGGCTTTGGTGGTGACCTTGCCATCGGGCATGGTAATAATCCCGCCATGAAACGGCAACGTCTTGCCATTTTCGTCGGTCAGCTTGGTGAAGTCCGGATTCTCGATCGCGACCGGTCCGTGGTCGGTTGGCCCTTTGTCGCCCGGACGATAACTCACCATATGAAGCAACTTGATGCCCTTATCAATCCGCTCGGTAACGGCGACCCACACGGTTCCAGATGCACCGACGCACATCGCGCGGCAATCGGTACTCTTCGCGCCGGGTACCAAGGTCCCCACGGAGCGGCCCTTCAACACATCGCCCTCGGCCGTCAAGTCATAGGCGAACAGCGTATTCCCACTCATCGGCTGCGCGTACAGTGTTTTCCGATCGGGCGAAATGTCCCAGTTGATCGGGTCGGGTTTGGGCGTCAGAGCCAGCCGGGTCTCTTTCGTCGGCGGTTTGCCGTCGATCGTTTGCGTGAGTCGTTCGAGCTTTTTCGTGTCGGGATCGAAGCGAGCAATATCGCCGCCGAAAATCGGATGGTAGGCCCGGCCTTTGTAGTCGACCACGATGAAACCATAAAAATGCTCGGTGTCGATCAGCGAGCGATATTTTTCCGTCTTCAGATCGAGGACCAGAAACTCCGCGTTCTCGCCGGGGCCGGGACGATGGTCGGAACAGGTCGACACGTAGGCCACGCCGCGCGATTCGTCGGGCGTGATGCTGTTGATTCCATGGTGCGCTACGGGGATGGGATAGACTTTGGTCTCGCCGGTCTTAGGATCGTAGACCATTGGATAACCGCCCGGATAATCTTCCCGAACTTCGCCTTTGGCAGGGTAGCCCTGCTTGGTGCCAAAGTAGATCTTGCCGCTGGCCCCGACATTGTTGCGGGTGTGGATTTTTGATTGGGCGCCAAAACCCTTCAGATCGGTGCCGATCGCTTTGTGCGCGTCGACAACGACATCCATCTTGGTGGTCTTCGGGTTAAACTCGACCAGCCAAGCGTTCACGGCGTTGGCGTGCGTGCCGATGTACAAACGGCCGTTGTGGCCGGAAATAATCGAAAAATAACCTTCGCCTTCGGGTGCCGTCCATTTGGGAATCGCATAGGCGGTTGCGCCGAGCCATTGGCGCGGCGCATCTGATTTGTCGGCCGCAAAGGCGAGTTGGGCGGGAAGCAGAAACAACGCGAGGCACAAGATACAGGTCTTCATCAGTTTCCTCCTGATCGCGGTAGAGTCCGTCAGTGTATGAGGCGGGTGGCAAGGTTGGCGGGATGTGTCCATGCGAGGAACACTCCCGTAAGATAACCATGGCCGCGAGCGAAATCCAGCAGATTCTCGCATCTTCTTTCGCCTACGAGTAACGACATGCCATCACTTCGCATCGCATTGGCTCAATGCCATCAAACCGCCGACTTCGATGTCAACGCAAGCAAGATTTTTGACTTCTTGGATCGTGCCGCCGATGCAACGGCCCAAATCGTTTGCTTTCCGGAAACGCAGACCGTGGGATATCGGGTCGACATCGCCACGCCCGAGGCACCGGTCGAGCCCCAACGTCTTGACGATTTGCATCAACGAGTCGCCGCCCGCTGTGGCGAACTTGGCATCGCCTGCGTGTTGGGTACAGAGATTCCGCTCGAATCCGATCCCATTGCGGGAAAGCCTTACAACTCGGCGCTGGTCATTTCCGAGCGAGGCGAGATTCTGGGCGTGCATCATAAAACACGGTTAACGCCGCTGGACGCCGTCGCCTATTCTCCGGGAAGCACGTTCGAGACGTTTGAATTGTGCGGCGTCAAAGTGGGCGTCGTGATTTGTTTTGAAGGATTCCGTTTTGCCGAGACGACCCGCGAATGCGTCCGCCAAGGAGCCCAGCTTGTCTTCCATCCGCAAAACAACACCACTCGGCCCAACGACTGGAAGATTCCGATCCATCACGCGATGATCGTGACCCGTGCGGCCGAAAACACCATTTGGTTCGCCTCGTGCAACATCTGCCACCCACAACACCAAAATTGCAGTTCGATGATCGTCGCTCCCGATGGACGCCTTCACGCGCAAGCGGCGTTAAAAAGCGAAGAACTGCTGGTCGCCGATCTGGACATCAGTTTGGCGACGCAAGCCATGTTCAAATTCGACACCGACGGCTGCGCGAAGGTGTTGTTCTCGGACACGGTTCAGCAAGAGGAATACGCGCGTCAAGGTTAAGGCGGAGAGCGATAAGAGGCTGGCCCAGCACGTGGCCCCCTGGTGCCCCCTGGCACGCCGGCTGCGGCCATGATGGCGAATCCGGACGATGCCCAGTGGTGGTGGCCGCTGGACGAGTTGATTTTTGGCGGGCGGCCAAAATCGGTCAGCCAGACAACCAGCGTGCTGTCCAGCATCCCTCGCTGCTCAAAACTGGGGCAAGGCCGGGTCCACGGGAGGCACTCCTATGTTCTTCAACCGTGGCATATTAGGCCCTTAGGCTGCCAAGAGCCAACACATCCTCTGGCTCGCCGCGCCCAATACAACCATAATAACTCAATGCAATCGCTTCACAAATCAGAGGTAGCCTCATGACCACCAAGCTCACCCGACGTCAGATTTTGCAAGGCTCGGCGCTGGCCGCGACCGGCGCGTTCGTTTCCTCGGCACCAAGTCGTGTCCGCGCCGACAGCCCCAATGAGAAACTCAATATCGCTTGCATTGGCGTCGGCGGTCGTGGCTCGGCCAATGTGGGCGGCTTGTCGAGTCAAAACCTAGTCGCCTTCGTCGATGTCGACGAAAAACGGGCGGGCGGAACCTACAAAAAATTCCCCAAGGTGCAAAGATTTCGCGACTACCGCAAGATGTTCGACGCGGTGGGCAGCAAGCTCGACGCCGTCGTCATCAGCACGCCCGACCACACGCACTTTCATCCTTCGTACGCCGCGCTCGAAATGGGCCTGCACTTGTATCTCGAAAAGCCGCTGGCCCACAACGTGTGGGAAACTCGCACGCTTACCGATTTGGCCAAGAAGAAAAATCTCGCCACGCAACTCGGAGCGCAGCGACATGCGATGACCAACATGCACCGGGTGGTCGAGTTGGTGAAGAGCGGCGCGATTGGTCCGGTCACCGAAGTGCATAGCTGGATCGGCGGCAGCCGAGGCATGCCCAATATGCCCAGCGATCGGCCGATGGTTCCCGCGAATTTGGACTACGACCTGTGGGTCGGTCCCGCCAAGCATCGTCCTTACCATCCGTCGTTCTGTCCTTACGGCTGGCGCTTTTGGTGGGATTACGGCACCGGCGAGACGGGCAATTGGGGCTGCCATATTTTGGACATTCCCTTCTGGGCTTTGGATTTGAAGTATCCAGTACACGTGGCCGCCAAGGGACCGCAAGTCGATAAGGCACGAACTCCCAAATCGATGCACGCAACTTATCGCTTCGCCTCGCGCGGCGACCAACCTTCCGTCGCTTTGCACTGGTATCACGGCACGCCGGAGATTCTCAAAGAGAAAAGCCTTTCCGGCAAAGGCAACAACACGTTGTTCATTGGCAAGGAAGGCATGTTGCTGTGCGGCTTCGGTGGCTTGAAGTTATTGCCGGAAGAAAAATTCGCCGACTACAAAGCGCCCGAGCGATTCATTCCCGATTCGCCCGGCTTCCACAAGGAATGGATTCAAGCCTGCAAGGGCGAGGACCCGGCGACGTGTAACTTCGATTACTCCGGTCCGCTGGCGGAGACGGTCCTGCTAGGCAACGTAGCCTTTCGCGCGGGCAACTTTGCTTGGGATGCGCAGATCCTCAAAGCGGTCGGCAACCCAAAAGCACAAGCATTGCTGCGCGAAGAATATCGCAAAGGCTGGGAGATTTAGCGCCCGAGGCTTCGACCAATTTCGTGTGCCACTGGCTCTGCCAGTGCCGCAGCTTGAACCAATAAGCCAACTTACCATTGCGGCCAAAGTGCCGTTTCAGGAGTCATCATGCTCATTCGCTCCCGCACTGTTTTCGCCAGCCTCGCCTGTTGGGGCTTGGTCGCCTTCATTTCCAATGTCGCTCAGGCTGCCGACGATTACCGACTGGTTGACAGCAAGGGACAACATCTCGAAATCGTCACGCCGGCCGGCAAGCCGATCCTGCGTTACATGTATGCTCACGACACGTCGAGTCCCGAGATCAAATTCAACACGGCCAAAGTGTTCGCTCACGTAATGGCACCGGACGGTGAAGCGACGCTCACCAAAGGCGCGGGCGGCAAGTATCCGCACCACCGAGGCATTTTCATCGGCTGGAGCAAGATGGAACATGGCGGCGCGAAACACGACTTGTGGCATGTTCGCAACACCACGCAGAAGCATCAAAAGTTCCTCAACACAAAACCAACCGTCGAAGGCGCGTCGATCAAGAGCATCATTCATTGGATTGGAACAAAAGGTGAAATCGTGCTCGAAGAGGAACGGACTTACAGCGTGCGAGCCCGCGACGACGCTCATGCGGAAATCGATTTCACCAGCGAGTTACGGGCCGTCAATGGCGACGTGAAGTTGAACGGCGATCCCGAACACGCCGGCATTCAATTCCGCCCATCGCAAAAGGTCGCGGTAAACGGTTCCGCGAAGTACACGTTCCACGAGGCGGGAATCGACCCCAAAAAGCAACTCGATTTGCCTTGGGTCGCCGCTACCTTCACCATCGGCGACCAGCAGTGGACCGCCCAGCACATGAGTCACCAGAAGAACCCCAAGGGAGCCCGCTGGTCCGCCTACCGAGATTATGGCCGCTTTGGCCCGTTCACCGTCGCCGAGATTCCGGACGGCGAGTCGCTGACGTTTCGCTATCGGTTTCGGATAACCGCCGGCGGGGTGCCTGAGCGCGAGAATCTTGCCGGCCACTATCAGCGATATAGCGAAGGCAACTAGGGAATTTTTCACCCGCCCGTTGCATCTATATTGTCATGCAACTTCAGCGTGCCTTATCCTTCGCCCAATTCCTGCTCGTCGGTCTGTTCATTCTGGCCCATGGATTGCTATTAGTTTTTGCTTTCAATGTCCGCCCGCAATCGGTTGTTACGGCGTATCTCGTTGAAACGAGTTCACTAGGCCAAGTTGCCCTGCTGCTGGCTTGGGGAATCTTGGCGTGCCGAAGGTGGGTCTGGCGATTTGCATTTTTGGTCGATTCTCTCTTGATCGGTGCCGCGTCTTCAATGAACACGGACGGCCTGGCGGCGATGCAGGTCGCGCATCTTGCCACGCTGGTTCCCCTGTTGATCGGCATTCGGCTGCTGGGGTTTTCCATCACGAAATCAGCGCCGGGCGAGCAGCGTCCGATGCTGCAGTTTTCCATTTCGGGCTTGCTGATTCTGACCGGCGTGGCGGCGTTTTTCATTACGGGAATGGGCCTCGTCCGCCATCTGTTCTTCAGCGAGCAAGAAGCTCCTTTCGGGCTTAGCTGGGCCGGAGTCCTGTTTGCGTTGGTTTCGATGTGTGTAATTTTTCTCATGATGCGTCTGAGGAATCTGTTGAGCGCGGTTGTTGGTTCTCTAATCGCCGCGACGGCCGTTGGTTTAGTTTTGGCGTATATCAGTCGGCATGAATCCGATAGCATGATATTCATGGGCTGGACGTTGACCCACGCCGGCATCATCATCCTCTCTTTCATGGTCATTCGCCTGTGCGGGTTTCGAATGGTCCGGCCGCCTCGAGAATTGCCAAAGCTGGCCAAGGAAGCGAAGAGCCAACCGAACGCGGTGCTTTCCCCAATGCTAAAATCAAAGTAGCTTGGCGATGAACAACGAGGACACAATCATGGCATCCGAAAAGTCTGTATCGCTAGACATCATCAACGTCGCTTCGCCCTGCCCAGTACCGTGGGATTCGATGGAAGGGGACGAGCGTGTACGTTATTGCGCCAAATGCGAATTAAACGTTTACGATCTAGAGAACTTGTCGCGAGACGAAGCCGAGGCGTTGGTGTTTAATCGCGAAGGCCGCTTGTGCGTGCACTTCTACCGGCGCGCCGACGGCACCGTATTGACCAAGGACTGCCCGATCGGCATGCGGACCGTACGCCGGCAGTTGGCGCGTGTTGTCACCGCCATCGTTGCCATGATCGCTCTTTTGTCATGCGGCATCATTTTTGGCACCGAAGAAATCGCTGGCCGCGGCGGACACCAAACCGGACCGTTGACGCGTTTCGTTGAATGGATCGATCCGTACCGCTTCGAACTTGCCGGCGACATCTGCATCCCGCCCCTTCCTCAACCACCCCCACCGCCCGCGCCACCGCAAGATCCCGGTTCCACGATGCCAGTTGTCGAAGAATAGAGCTATCGGGTTGGCGAAGGGAATAATCATCAACCTGGATCATTCACCACGGGAGTCAATAATGGGACTGGCTCCGAGTTCATTGTGTTTCCGCGGCGGTGTAGGGGATACAACTCGGTGCCTGTCC
>JAJDEH010000001.1 GCA_029259935.1 Planctomycetota bacterium | reverse complement strand
ATTCCAAGGCTCGCAATGTGAGACCTAAGCCTGCCAGTGACAAACCAATCGAGAGCCAAACGCACAAGCCGCCGGTAAGACCGATCGGTGTGGCGACTTCCAAGCCAACCAACACCAGCGAGGAATGACTCAGAAACAGATACACGAAGAATCGTCTGGCTTCGCGTTGCACGAGCGCCATGCCAGATGCGTAAACAGCGGTGAACAGTGAGACCAGAGCGATCGTCCGCAACGCCCAATCGGGCGCCACGGGCAGCACCAGCCGAACCGCGGCATAGGCTCCCGCCATCGGTGTCACATACAGCAAGGCTGTGCCTAAACTGGCGTTCTCGAACAGATCGGTCATCCAGCAATGCACGGGTACGCTGCCACTGCGGATGAGCACTGCGGCGATCAACATGCCGATGGCCCAGATCGAATGCGTTGCCTTAGGCCCTTCTGTATCGATCATCGCCCAACCACCGGCCAATAGGCCGATCGACAAGGCCATGTGTAAGAGAAATATACGTGTCGACCGACCCCGTGCACGTAGTTCAATGGCAGGAGGTATGGCCTGTGCCGCTAGTAAGACAATCAAACCCCAGTGCGATCGGCAACTGAGCATGGCCAAGATGAGCGTCAAGGAAACGAGCGTCCAGGCGAACGGGAATCGCCGGACTTTGGTCCGCAATGTGGCCAGCATTGTCAGGAAGAAGAGGAGTGTTGCCAAAGGCAACAGGGGTGCGCTCAATTCATCGACGACAACGGCGTCATCACCGAATAGCGGCGAAATGACATCAAAATGATCGTGCGCCTCAAACGTGTTGAGGGTGTTGAAATCTTCCCAGGTACTGAGTGTCAGAAAGAGGGTCAGTCCGGTGATGACCAACGCCCGTTTGCGTGCCATCTCCGGATCGCGCACGCGGCACAGAAACAACGCGCCAATTGCCGGCGTGATGATGGCTAGTTCCAACCAAGGTAAGTGAAGCTCAAGCATCTTTGTTTTCCAATTCGACTACAATCTCAACTCTTCCACGACTTCGTCGTGCACCTGAATATGGTCCGACTCACGCGACTTGCCGCCCGAAAGAAAATCCGTCCAACCTCGCTCGCTGGCATCACACCACTCGAAGATTCGCCGGAAGGGATACACGATGTATGAATCAAGCATTCCATCCAAATAGCCGCGCTGGATCGCAAAGCGGTACCACCGCATGCGTCCTGCGGGGGGGACAAACCGTCCCCAAAAACCAGTTTCACGATGAAGATGGCCGCCGATGGCGTTTTCCAGCGTGTGGTAATCGTGCAAGAGCGTCGGTGCACGTAATAATTGCAGCGTTCGCAAAAAGGCGTGGCCGATGATGTGGATGAGTGCGATATAGCGCAGTCCACAACCGATTTCGACCACAATAATTCCGACTTGGGTTAAGGAGGCAAACGCGAGGGCGCTCTTAATGTCGGTCTGTACCCGAGCCGTCATCGATGCATAGATTGCCGTTGTCAGCCCCAAGCAAGCCACAGCGGCACAGAGCAACATAGAACGCTCCAGGATCGGGCTGATGCGTAATAACAAAAACGCACCCAAGTGCACTGAGAGTGCACCGTAAAAAATGGCGCTGGAGGGAGTCGGCCCTTCCATCGCTCGCGGTAACCAACCCGAAAACGGAACAAGTGCCGACTTTCCCGCCGCTGCCAACAGAAGTAACAGCCCCACGAACAGGGCTTGATTGGAAGTTAGCGACGCTTGGCCAGCCGGCCAGGAACCGCTTCCCATCAGTCCGTCAAAATCACCCCCGCCGGTCAGGTGATGCAGCGCGACGGCTGCGATCAAAAATGCGGCGTCGGAAACGCGGTAAACCGACCAGACACGCAAGCCGTTACGTACCGGGGAGGTCCGCTCATGAAAGAACGCGACCAATAATGCAGAGGAAAGTCCGACAAGTTCCCACCCGGAAAATAAGACTTCGATTGTGCCTGCCAGGGACGTCACAATCATGCCCAGTGTAAACAACGCATAACAGACATAGAATCGCCGATACCCTGGTTCACGATGCAGATAACGGCTCGTGAAGGCTGCCACGGTACCGCACAATAGGAACGACAGAATCACGAACGGCACACTCAAGCGGTCGAAGACGAACTTCAGGTGAAATTGAAAATGCTGTTGCGGAATCACAACCCAGTTGCCCAGTTCGATAGGCACGTGCCGCGTATCGACTGCCAACATGATGCCCAAAACGGCGATCGCCGAAATCAAACCGATGACCGTCGAGGCATAGGTAAAGTGTTCAATGGAGCGCTCCGGCAGTGCCTTGCCAATCAGCGCCGCAACTCCCAACAGGACTACCAGCGCCGCAGGGCTTACCACGACACATAGTCCGAGCCAGTAAAGTAGTGAATTGATATCCATGCTGTTTCCGTTTACGGATGATTTAATGACTTATGTTGCTCTTCTACGATGCTGGAAAATCCCAGGTGATCGCGCCAGCCGCGGTACCAGTCGAGAGAAGATTCGACGGTCGGCAACTCAGTGGTGGAGGGTCGGTAAGGCAGGAATTGGCCGTTGTGAAACCAATGAATCACAGAGGTTTTGGGGTCGAGCGTTGCTAATTGGACCCAGTTGCCGCGCACTAATGTGGCGATGCCCTCGTTTTGATCCATGATTTGCAGCATGGCTTCGGGAGTCGTTTCGATGACGAAGAGCAATCGTAACGGCTCGTGGATCTCAACCATCTGCCACGGCAATCCCGGTTGTAGATCACTGGCTGCGCCTTGCATCACGCCGAGCAACGAAGTGATATTATGCGGTAGCTTCGACCCGCAGCCGTATCCGTGGGGATCGACGTAGGAAAAATAATACTCCAGGTTAATGCCCGCACAGACCGGTATCACTGCCTGCAAGATGCGCGTCAGAATTGTGAAATTCTCGTCATCCTGCTCCGAATCGTAAGATTGCAAAAACGCGCGGCGGTCTAGAAACAGGTTTCGAGACCACTGGCGGTGTCCGACGAAACAGAGGGCATTCGTCGCATGCCCGCATTCGGGTCGTGCCTGTGATAAATCCTCCGAGCGGCCTTCCACATGTTTCAGTGCCGCTTTAGTGTCCAACCGCAGTTCAGCGGATTCAAATCGTCGGCAACGTTCGTGAGCGTCTCTTTCCCGTGCAACCTCGATGGCCGTGTTCGCTCGTTCAAAATCTGCTTTGTGCGACGAAGGCAAACGATCCAAGTCGTAATAAGTGACGCTATCGTCGCAAGTATTGTGGTAAGCCCCGATGAAGATGGTGTCGCTGGGAATCTGCAGACCGTTTTGTGCGACGAGTTCCCGGACCCGAGAGTCGTTGGCCATTTGCGCGAAGGCACGCGCATTTGGACCTCCACGCCCCCCCGCGCAAGCGCCGCAGTCATAAGCCGCTTCGTGAGGATTGTTCAAGCTGGATGAACCGTGTCCGCAAATGATAAATAAACGTGAGAAATTGTTCGTCAAACCAATGTCGCGCAGTAACCGCTCGACAATCGTCGCCATTTCATCGACTTGATATCCGATATGTCCCGGTTCAGAGCCAGGCTCAGCTTCTGTTCGCTCCAGATTTAGCTGGGTCACTGCCGGTGTCCGGACGAAACCTCCAAACCGCTGCCGCAATTGCGCTGTGGCTCGGGGAAACAGAATTCGCATGACCAGCGGAATGGAAGCTAACGAGCCGAAAGCCGCAGCCAACCATCCGCCGGCAAACGTGCGGCTGCCGACTTGTACACGATGAGTGACTGTTCCGATGGCGCGGCGTCGATTGCGCCGTTTCTGCGCTGATTGCGAGAATGTGTAAACCACATCCTCGCCAACATAGTGTTGCGGCTTGATGATCACCGGACACAACGGTGTGTAATGCGCATCGGCTGCGCCGCGGTAATACATGGCGACAGAGAAAAATCCGGCGGCCCCGAACGTTTCGCATCCGGGCTCAACTTCTTCTAGGTGCCGCCGGAAAGATTCCTCACGATCGTCAAGACAGCAGACGATTTGGAACGTCGGATTTTGCGAGTTGTCTGTCGGCTGGTTGTTGCGCGACGCGAGTAAACGCTGGTTGTGAGCCGCAACGGCGTCGAGGGTTTGAATGCGATACCGCCGCTCGAAGGCCATGTGATAGATACGGCGGCGGTGTAGGCTGGAAAAGGCTTCGACTTCACGGATCAACATTGTCCATTCCGCAGACGTCAGACCGCATAAAAATTCCGGTCTCCATCCGATGAGCTGTGCAAGCTGAAAGACGAGAAACGCTTGCTGTTCGACGCTGACTGTATCACGAACGGGAATCCGCACGGTGGCCGCAGTCCGCAAATCGCTGAGTTTGCCGCGATATGCCATTGATTCACGGGCAACATACGACAACGCAATTCGGTCTAGAACAAGGCGGACGGCTAAGAATTCCATCAGGCTTCCGGCGGGCATTGGTCGGGCCGCCCGATCGCCGCGTGTTTCCAACTGCCAGATCATCCCCGCATAGCCACGTAGCGCCAGGAGCGTCGTCGTAATGTACTCTTCACATTCATCGTCGGCCACGCCGAGCAGATCTAATGACTCTGCGATGGACTCCAATGGCCCGATGCGGTTGCTGCTGAGCCGATGCAACTCCTTGGGCAAAGTGCGTGCCCAGCGATCGATGCAACCTTTCGATTGTCCGTACAGCCCCAGAAATGATTCGTAAAAACCGGCGTCGCGATTCGGCAACGACCAGTCGGCAAATCCTTGATCGATTATCGCTGCGCAGAAAGGAATCAGGAGGTCATGCACACATTGGTCGCTATCTTGTCCAGTTGCTTCCAAAACCAAGTCTCGAAGTCGCACCGGCAGCCGTTGTTTAGGGTGTTCAACTCGTGCCCGAGAGACGTTGTCTTGGCAAGTTTGCCACAAGGTGTGCAACGTGAACGCTTCCCAGGTCGCGTCGATCCAGTGTTCGATCTGCGGTTTATCAAACCACTCAAAGACATGATCCAACGTCTTCCGCACGCGCTCGTCGATTGCTGTATGCGGGTTGCCATTGCGCAAATCTCGCATGACCCAGTGTCGAGTACTGGCAATGATCCGATCACGGATCGGTCGCGGCGCTTCTTCGCGAAACTTCCGCAAGGCATCGGTTTCAGCAATTACCCACCGCAACTCAGCCGTCGGACCGGTCAGAAGTGGATGGGCGAGCATGGCCATCCACAATTGAAACCGCGTGCCTAGGAAACCGAGCAACTCATCCGCCCGATCACCAAGATCATCGATCAGGACAGCCTCGATATCGTCCTCTTGAAATTGTCCCCGCGACAGCTTCTCTCGATACCGCTCCTCCGGCAAATAGGGATGACAGCCAAACGTCTCCCCGCCTTTAACGACCGCCTCTTCAAATGGCAAATCCTCAAACGCATGCAAGGTGTTGTGATGCACGAAGGCGGAAATCGGGCCTTGCGCCGGCAGTAGGTGCGCCGCATGCTCAATCATGTGCCGCAACTCGTCCAATCGGCCGGAGTTGACATCCCCCGGCCGTATCTGACCCTCAATCATTGTTTCCTGTGACACTGAACCAAGCTCTCCAAACGGTGAGCCGAGGAATGGGCCGTTTTGTCATGATGTCACGGCAGCGGAAAACCGCTATCGTTTGCGGTTGTAAAACCGGTTTCCAAGATCAGGGCAGATGGACGTTTAACCCTATAAAACAAGGGTTTTCTTATATCTGCAAGCCCTGGATCCGACTACAACCGACCCGGCGAAGCGCACCGCGCATCGCAACGGGATCATTATCGTGACAGAAACGACTCGCTCGGCAGCGCGCTGCGAATCAGGAAGACCGTCCACTTTGAGCGAACGGTAAACGCCAGTTGTCAGCAAGACAAAACTGGTGGAGCGCGGCTATGGCTGGAGCTGAGCCGAGATCTTCTGAGCTTCGGCGTCGACTCTAAGTCGTGATATCCCCAAGTGTGAGGATTCTGTTCGCCAAGCGTCAAAGAGAAAGCAATGCATTCGAAGTCGTCGCCATCATTCAACTCCGACTTACTAAAACCTTCAGCTTCTTCTTCACTCTCTTTTGCCGGTAAGTCCCTGGAAAACGGCTTTTTTGCTTCCCGATTGACGCACTCTGACCCGAAAGTCAACGTGGTCATCACGCTGACTATCAAGGCA